>SYJG01000427.1 GCA_005798445.1 Planctomyces sp. | reverse complement strand
TCAGCAATGTCTGCAGTCGCATCCTGGAACTCCCCGGTCGAAATGATTGTCGTCAACAACATCATTCCTATCAGAGATCACTCCAGGATGCTTCTCTCCTTCGTTCACACGCTGTTCACTCACAGATTCCGCTGGGGAACCCGAAATGAAGAGTGACGCGGGACGCGTCGCTCGATCGCGCAATGTCGCGATCGGTTGGCGAGAAGGGACCCGAAGCGATGTGATTCGCTCGTCAGCAACCGAGGCTTGAATCCCTTTGGGGGCACTTTTGAATCCTCGGACTCGGAGCACGCAAATGAAAATCGGAAATCGTTCTCGTCGGGCCGGCTTCACGCTGGTCGAAGTCTTGATCGTGGTTGTCATCCTCGGCATTCTCGCCGCCACGGTCCTGCCACAATTCAGCCAAGCGTCGAAGGACGCGAAGGAAAGTGGAGTCGTGCAGAATCTGCAAATGATTCGTCACCAAGTGGGCCTGTTCAAATTCCAGCACGATGGCAAGTTGCCGGCCGACGGCACGGATGACGCCACCGCCTTTACGAACCAAATGACACAGAAGACGACGTTGACCGGTGCCATCGATCAGGTGAACGGCAAACTCGGCCCGTACATCATCGGCCAGTTCCCGCCGAATTCCTACAACAACTCGCGAACGTTGCTTGTCAAGGCCGGCGCGCTGGCCGCAGGTGACTACGATGGATCGGGCGCACACGGCTGGGCCGTCAGCAGCACCACCGGCGAGGTCCGCGCCAACATCGACCCGACTCTGAAATCGGTCGTCGAGACCGCAAAGTCGGTCAACGACTTCTAATTCGCGACACGCCTGTTGATTTCTCACCAAGATTGAGCCGTTTGGCTCTTAGTCCGGAATTCGCGCCGCCGTCCCAAGACTTCTTTGCCTTGGGACGGTTGGCGCAAGCCGGTTTGTTTGCGACCATGCCGCCCTTCGCACGCGGCCATCTTTGACCGAGTGCTACGCGGGATGATCAGCAACATACGGAGGTGTGCTGTGAACTGCATCCGCTTGCAAGGGCCGCACGATTGCTACACGATCGCTGCCGACCTGTGGGTCGATTTGCTCGATTGGGCACAAGACAACGGCTGGATGCCGAAACATCCGCGCGAGCTGTACGACGACAGCCTGCATCACTTGGCCGTCAGTGACGAAGACGCCGCCAATCTTGCCGATGCCTTGGAATTCATCGCCGGCGACCTGGTGCTCCATGAATTGAGCCTCGTCCCCGACCGCTTCATGCGCGATTTGGTGGACAGCCTCTCAAAGCTGAGCATCTTCTTTCAGCAAGGCGGATTCCAGATTGCCGCCCCGATGGCTGCCGTTGGGTAAGTCAGCCTTTCCAGGCTGACCGGAATTTGCAAACGGACGTTAATCCCGGACAGGGGTAGGCAGGAAAGACAGATCTACCGCTGCTCAAGGTGATGTGGGTCCGTTTCCGGCGGAACCCAGTTCTTCATGCCGTCGTTGGCTTCTTTGATTTCCCGAATGCGGTCGGCGGTTGGTGGTTCGTTCGTGCCGAATTGCACGATCTTCGGTTTGCGATGGCGCGTCAGCTTGTAACGCGTGAATGCTTTCGGCTTGCGAAACAGCCCGAACCATTTTTCCTCTTCTTCGATAATCGAATCTTTAGGCTTTTCACGCAGCAAATAAAGCACGAAGGCCAGGGAGACGAAGACGCCAGACATCACCAGAATCGGCTTGCTCGGTTCATTGGCGAACGTCAGCAGGATGACACCACCGAAAAGGACGCCGAGAAAGCAAACGGCTCCGGTTGCCAACCAGGACACCGCTTCGCGTCCACTATCACGCTTCCCGGACATGCTTCGATTCCCGTCAATTGCGACGGCCCGTCAGCTACTTCGGCCCGCCCGTGTGTACGAACAAGTCGAGGTAGATCACCAGCACCATCAAACCCAGTACGAAAGCCATTCCGCAATAAGTGGCACCGATCAGCACTCGTTCGCTCGGGCGTTTGCGAGTCACCGCCTCCCAGCACAAGAAGACCATGTGGCCACCGTCGAGCACCGGGATCGGAAGGAAATTCAGCACAGCGAGGTTGACGCTCAGAAAGCCCAAGAACAGCAGTAATGGACTGATCCCCTGACTGGCGAACTGGTGAGCGACTTTGGCAATTCCGATCGGTCCGTGCAATTCTTTGAAAGACAGATCGCGGCGCACCAGACTGCGGAGAGTCAGATAGATTTCGACACCCGTGCTGCGTGCACGATCGGCTGCCATTGCGAGCGCCTTGCCAAATGTGTCGGCCCTTTGAATCGTAAATTCATCGTCGAACACAAAGCCTCGATCGGGGAAAAACAGTGGTGAGTTCGGATCGCGTGCCGGTTCCAGCACTTCGATTCGTTTGACGTCGTTGCTGGACACCGTCAGTCGCACATGCCGCGTCGGGGCCATCTGCATCAGCCAGAACGCCTGAGCCCAGATGTGCGGCTGCTTGTCGGTCGCCTCGAACTTCATCGCGCCAAACGCAGCGGTGAATCCATCGTCTTTGGCATCCTTAGGCAAGAAGAGTTCGATGGCAGCGATTGTTTCGTCGGCGGCAATCTTGCCATCGGCGGGGCTATTGGATTGAACCTTCAGCACGCGAGAAGTGATGTGGTACGCGACACCAATCGACGGCACCGACAGCGGCGATCCTTTGAGTTCGAATCGATCCGTCCAGCCGGTGCGGTTGCGCGGGGTCAGGTTAGCGATGAGAGTCTTCTTCGTCCCTTCGATTTCCCGGGTGTACTCGATCGCGACGATTTGACCATGACGGCTTTGGAAGTAGTCCGGCAGCTCGACCGGATCGATTTCCTTACCGACTTCTTGGCCATCAACTTTGGCGATTTTGTCTCCTGGCTTGAGCTGCACTTGATCTGCGGGTGAATCGGTTTCGATCGCGCTGATCTTTTCAATGTCCATCGACAGCCCAAGCCGACGGAAACGATTCGGAGCCACTGGAATTGCAATTCGCTCCCGCTTTTCTGGTGGACCGCGTTCGACAACAAACTCCAATTCTTCAGCTCGGTGTTCGGACATCAGCGTTTGCAGTTCCGCGAAACTCTTCACCGGCTGCCCGCCGACTTCAACGATCCGGTCCTTCGGTTGAAACCCGCCCGCTTCTGCGGCGGGAGTCCCCGGGAGGGTACAGGGACCGTTTTCCTCGCCCAGTGCGGTCAACCGAAGATCCCATGCCGGTGCCACGCCGATCATCCGCCGCGTATCAGACCTGTCTGGGGTTAGCGTTTTCTTAAACGTCCGACCGTCACGGTAAATGCCTTCGATCTCGACATCACCCCCCGTCAGGGCCACGCCATGCATGATGTCGCCGAAGTCCGAGCACTCGCGGCCGTTGATCCGCGTCAGCAGGTCGCCGGTTTGCAATCCGGCCTTCCAAGCCGGCTTGCCGACCACGATCGGCCCCAACCGAGCGGGCCGCGTCTGAACGCCGCTTTTGAAGGCGATCGCGAAGAACACGAGCCCCGTCAGAATGTTCATGATCACGCCAGCCGAGATGATCGCCATCCGCTGCCAGACCGGTTTCGCCGAGTACGACCGAGGGTCTTCGGCGATTTCCTCACTGCTAAGCTGGCTGGGATCGATGTCGTCCTGGCCGAGCATCTTCACGTAGCCGCCGAACGGAATCGCCGAGAGCGCGTATTCGGTGTCTCCCTTTTTGAAGCTCCACAGAATCGGGCCAAAGCCGATGCTGAAACGTTCCACAAACACGCCGCACCACTTCGCAACGGCAAAGTGGCCGAGTTCGTGAAAGAAAATCACGAGTCCCAAACCGATGGCGACCCACAACCAGCTTAAGGCCGTCGCACCCAGTTTGGAAAAATCAAACGCAGCGAGCAGTCCAACAGCGATCAAGTCCACCGAGCAATCTCCTGGTGAGCCTCGCGGTCCAGGCGGAGCAATTCCACAAGCGACGGCGAGGAATCAAAGTCATGTTGGTCGAGCACCGCTCGACAGGCACGGGGAATGTCGCAGAAACGGAGACTTCCCGCCAGGAATCTTTCGACGACCCGACGGAAAGGGCACTACATCGCCCGTCGATGAGGAGGTCCGCGAAATACTCGCCCACGATAGTGCCGACTTTATCGTGAACCGTCATCGGATGCTGCTGTCGCACATCCAGCCCTGTCTTCCGCAACCGATGGGCCAGAGTGTTCTCGTAAACTTTCTCCAGATGTCTGTGACCATGATAAATGTGAATGGCGTAAGCCGTCTCGCGAACCAAATCGCAAAGCTCCTTGATCGTCTTCATGGCGGTCTCTAAATGTTGGTTGAGGGTTGGCCGCAAGAGAACGCAGAGAACACAAAAATTGGATGGTGATCTTCTCATTCGTGTTCTCTGCGTTCTATTGTGGCCATCACTTCAGATTTTTTGTTGGCTTAGGCAGGTGATCCAGGAACGCGGCTTCCGTGTGGCGGAGCTCGTCGATCGGCTGCGTGATGGACTTGTCCTCTGAGATGTCGTCGAGCCAATCGGTCGGGGGCTTCACCCTGGTCGCGCTGCCAGCAATCAGCACGACGCGCGAGCGAGTGGCCGTTGGGAAAGAACCACTCGCTCGCGCGTCGTGCGTGCGTCGTGAATCGGTGTGTGTTGTTTCTGTGGGTGCGAGTCCCATGCCTGGAGGTGGTTGTCTTCCGGGAAGCAGTTGGAGTCGATGGGGAGGTAACGAACCGTCGAGAGCCTCTGATGTCAAAGGGC
>SYJG01000426.1 GCA_005798445.1 Planctomyces sp. | reverse complement strand
CACGCAGTCGAACAAGTCGATGCCGCGACAGACCGCTTCGAGCAAATCGGTCGGCGTGCCGACACCCATCAGGTAACGCGGTGTGTCGGCCGGCAGCAACGGCGCGGTGAAGTCGAGCGTCGAGTACATCTCGGCAGGAGCCTCGCCGACGCTCAGGCCGCCGATCGCGTAGCCTGGAAAATCGAGCGGCAACAATCCCGCCGCCGAGCGTTCGCGAAGCTCACGATCGGTCGCTCCCTGCACGATGCCGAATAATGCCTGATCGTCGCGCTGATGGGCCTCGCGACATCGCGCCGCCCAGCGCGTCGTCCGTTCGACCGCGTCAAAAACCTTTTCGCGGGGAGCATCCGCCGGCGGGCATTCGTCCAGGCACATGATGCAGTCCGCGCCGAGTAATTCTTGAATCCGCATCGCTCGTTCGGGAGACAGCTCCAGCAAGCTGCCATCGAGATGCGATTTGAAGACGACCTTCTCGTCGTCGAGCTTTCGCAGTGCCGTCAGCGAGAAGACTTGAAATCCGCCGCTGTCGGTCAGGATTGGCCCATCCCAACCCATGAAGCCGTGCAACCCGCCAAGTTCCGCAACAACCTCCGGCCCCGGCCGCAACGCCAAGTGGTAGGTATTGGCCAAAACCTTTTGCACGCCGACTCGCCGCAGTTGCTCCGGCGTCAGCCCTTTGACGCTCGCTTGCGTCCCGACCGGCATGAACGCCGGCGTGTCGACCGCACCGTGCGGTGTCGTCCACCGCCCTCGCCGAGCGGCGGTCGAGGGATCCGTCACCATCAATTCAAATCGAAATCGAGACAAGACGTCGCCTAGCCGTGAGACAAGTGGTGCAAGCTGAAGGACTACACACAGCGGAGTTGGTAGCTCGTCCCGGACACCTCCGCAAGGCGTCGCGCTGGACATCGCGTTCGGAGACCGTTCATCTAACGTGTTAGGCGAGCGGAGGGTGTCAACCCTCCGAGTCTTTGAGTCGTAGGAACGAAGAGCAGACTCGGAGGGTTAACCCCCACCGCTCGCCAGAAGAAATGAGGAGATGTCATGGCCACCGATCCCAACGTGACGAGTTGCGGCTTTGGTTCCTCGGACTTGCGGCTGCCGGACGAGCTGCGGGCACCGCTACTATCGCACTTGCAGACGCTGCGAGGACGCTACTTGCAGCGCGGCTGGGCCGGGCGAGTCGGCTTTGGTGCGCGGCCAGCGGTGATTGTCATCGACTTGGCGAAGTACTGGCTGGACCCCGGCCAGCAGATTGGCAGTTCGCTCGATGCGGTCGTGCTGGCGACTCGCCGAGTGCTCGATGCGGCTCGCGCGGCCTCGGTGCCGATCTTCTTCACGACGTTCGCGCACGATCCCGCCGAGCCGCCCAGCCCTCACGATCAAAAGCTGCGATTCCAGTTCCCCGCCGACGCGGCGAAGCTCTTTGAACTCGACCCACGACTCGATCGTCAGCCGACCGAGAAGGTGATTCGCAAGCGGTACGCCTCGGCCTTCAAGGACACGAACCTGCACACGATGCTCACCGCGTTGGGGATCGACACACTGATTGTCACCGGAGTCAGCACCAGCCACTGCGTCTACGCCACCTGCCGCGACGCCACTGATAGCTTCCGCGTGATCGTCCCGCGCGAGGCGGTCGGCGAACGCTGCGAACTGATGCACGAAGTCTTTCTGCTCGATATCGACATCGACCTCGCCGATGTGACGGGTGTGGACGACGTCGTGAGCCATCTCAGCCGTGGAATCAACAAGGGCACAACATGAGCAAACCACTTCCGCTGTTTCCCACGACCGTCATCGGCAGTATGCCGCGTCCGCAGTACCTGAAGGATTTGCTGAAGGCCGGCTCGCGCACCGGCGATCACGACGCCCTTTGGCAACGGCGCATGGATGACGCCGTGCGGTTTGTCATCGGGATGCAGGAGCGTGCGGGCATCGACATCATCTCCGACGGCGAATGGCGGCGAGAAAGCTACGTCGATGTCGTCGGCGAAATCATGACTGGTTGCCAGTGGGTCCAGCGCGATCAGTTTCAGTACCACCAAGTCGTCGTCGAAAGGATGCAACCGCGTCGTCCGGGCGTTGTTGCCGAAGAGGCGAAATTTCTCCGCGAGAACACCGACCGGCATGTGAAGGTCTGCCTGCCGTCGCCGTATCTCGTCGGCCAGAGAGTCTGGGAGCCGCACTATTCCAAGGACGCCTATCCGACACGCGACGAATTCTGCGAAGCGCTCGTCCCAGTCTTGCGACAAGAGTTGCTGGCGATTCGAGATGTCGGAGTCGATGTGATTCAACTCGACGAACCACACCTCTGCGTACTGGTGGACCCGAACGTCCGAGCGACCTTCGCAGACCCCGAAGCCGAGATGCGCAAAGCGGTCAACTGGATCAACCAAATCATCGACGGCGTGAGCGGCGTCACGCTGGCCGTGCATCTGTGCCGCCGCAACTGGGGCCGAAAAGGTTGGGGCGCGGCGGGCGGCTACGAAGCGATCCTCTCGCACATCCAGCAGATCAAAGTTGAGCAACTCATGCTGGAGTTCTCGATCCCCGCCGCCGGCGACATCGCCGTCATCCGCGAACTCCCCGAACATGTCCGCATCGGCCTGGGCTGCGTCGATGTCCGCTTTCCAGAGATCGACACGCCGGAGCAAATCGTCGAACGAGTTCAAAAGGCTCTTGAACACGTCGCTCCGGAACGGATCACGCTCAACCCCGACTGCGGCTTTGCGCCAGGCAAGGACCACGACATCCCGCTGGAAGAAGCCTACGCGAAGCTGAAGAACGAAGCCTTGGCGGCCAAACGGCTGCGCGAGCTGTATCCCGGGTGATCGCCAAATATTCAACGACGGTTGACGAGACTCGACTGACTGACTGACGAAAACACTTCCAAGATCTGTCCACTGTTGCGCTCCTTCGCATTGGACTCGTGATCCAAAACGACACACGAAGAGACGCAACAGTTTTGGCATTTCTACGCGAAACCAACGCTCCCAACCTCCGCCATTTTCATCAGGCCAGGGGCAGGCCCAGGGGCGAAAAATCACAAGCTTGGAGCGGTGACGGCTACGTTCGCGGCGATTACCGCGTCGCGATGGCTTGGGCCAGTGGCCGCAGGATCGGCTCGACGACCAACTCTTCGAGCATTTCGTCGCAGCGGGTTCGCAGCTTGTCGAGCGTCTGCTCGAACGAGACGCCCGGTTCGAGGCTGCCGTACTGCCGCAGTGTGAAATAGACGCTGATGTTTTCTTCGGGGTACTCGCCACGTCGGACGTGGTACGCATTGGTGCGTGTCTCGACCAGCAGGCGAGCTTGCATCCGACAGGACTCGTCGAGCGTTAGTGTGATCGCCGGTTCATAATTCAGGACGCGAGCACCGGGGACTCGCAGCAGTCCGTCGATGGCCGGGCAGCCGCCGAGAGCTTCGGCGACCAGTTCGTCGTGGTTGCCGCGATAGGCCATGTCGAAGCCCATCATGAAGTCGAGCGCTTCGCAGTCCAGAGGGCTGACCGAGAGCATGTACGGCAAGAGTTCCAACGTCAGGCGATGCTGCTCGACAGCGGTGCTGATGTCCGGCGGGTTGAGGAATCCGCTGCAAACACGCTTGGGTTCGACGGAGACCCAGCGTTGGTGGCCGAGGTCTTTGTCTTCTTCCAGCACACAGTCACCGGTCTCGCGGGTGTAGAAGTTCCGCATCATCGGGTACGACTTTTGGACGCGCTCGAAGAAACCAAGAATCGTCTCGCGAGCAGCCGGCAGCGGCATCTCGGTGCTGAGGTTCATATTGCAGTAGAAGTCATCGACGTAGGAGTCGAAGGCCAACATGATTCGGTCCCTTGGCTGAAAAGCCCGCTGAAATACCCATCGACGAGAAAAGCGTGAGGTCCAGTTCGCACCGAGCGGCGTCTGCGAGGCCCTCACGCTTGTGGTGTTCGCCGCCGACTGGCAATCAGTCGTCGGCATCGTTAATGGTCGGCGGCATTCTAGGGGTGCTCCGGGATGAGGTCAAAGAATGCTTTTTGCGGGAGGCGGCCATGTCACTTCAGGCGTGTGTGTTTTCGACGTCGCTGGGTTGGTTCGGCCTCGTCGGCCAACAGCGTTGCGTGTGGCGGCTGGTGATGGGACATCGCCGAGCCGACGAGGCTTGGGCCGCTCTGCATCGCCACTTCGCCAATGAAACACTCTCCGAGTCGGACTGGTATCCGGCACTCCGCAAGAAGCTGGAAGCGTTCGCGGCGGGCAAGCGAGTTTCGTTCGACAACGTCCAGGTGCGCACCGAGCATCGCACGGAGTTTCAGCAGAAAGTGATCCTCGCGACGCGAGCGGTCGGCTTCGGCGAGACTGTCAGCTACGGCGAACTCGCCACGCGAGCCGGCTCAACAAATGCCGCGCGAGCCGTGGGGACGGTGATGGCCAACAACGATGTGCCGATCATCATTCCCTGTCATCGAGTGCTGGCCAGCGGCGGAAAAATCGGCGGATTCTCGGCTCCGCAGGGGATCGATCTCAAGCGACGACTATTGGAGTTGGAAGCACAAAGGGCAAGTGAGTCTTGAGACACGCGCAACTTGTAACCCGAAGAGACTGTTAGTTTTTACAAACCGATCTTCAAGAACGAATTTTGGGCGCTATCAGTTCTGACATGAATGAATCCAACTCACAAAATGATGTTTCGGGAGTTCGAGCTCGGGTCAAGCGACCTCATCGGGATCAGATTCAGTGGCGGGATGCGGTCGATCCCAAAATCCTGATGGCACTCTGGATGTGGGCCATCATTGAGGGGATCAGCCGTGCTCGGCAGGTGGCTCGGAATTGTGAGAAGGACATCACCGCCGTGGAGACAAAGGGGAGCCGCGTGGCCGCCCCGAAGACCGCCTCGCCAATCCCGCCGAGTTGCTCAAACTGCTTCGCGCTGACCGAACGGACTGAAACGTATTCCGAAAGTTAGCCGCGCGGCGAATTTCTGTGAAACGGATGACTCATGAACTCACTGTTCGGCCAATTGTCACTGTGCTCGGCTACGATCGCCCTGCTGAGCAGCGTCACGACGGCATTCCCCTCCGAGGGATCGTTCGCGATTCGCGTGCTCGACGACGTCACCGGCCGAGGCGTGCCGCTGGTCGAATTGAAGACGGTGGCGAATCAGCGATTCATCACGGACTCCGCCGGCGTCGTCGCGATCCGCGAGCCGGAACTATTTGGCCAGACGGCCTTTTTCCACTTCAGCAGTCACGGCTACGAGTTTCCGAAAGACGGCTTTGGCTTTCGCGGCAAACAAATCAAAGTCGAACCGGGGGGCGAAGCGACGCTGAAGATCAAACGGCTCAACATCGCCGAGCGGCTGTATCGCGTCACCGGCGCGGGGATCTACGCCGACACGGTGTTGCTCGGCGAGAAACCACCGATCGCACAGCCGTTACTGAACGCTCAAGTCTCTGGCTCGGACAGCGTCGTCACGGCGATTTATCGAGGCAAACTGCATTGGTTTTGGGGCGACACGAATCGGCCGAAGTATCCGCTCGGCCTGTTTCACGTCCCCGGAGCGACCTCGCGATTGCCCAGTGACCGCGGACTCGATCCAACCGTTGGAGTGAACCTCGACTACTTCGTCGGCGAGGACGGCTTCGCAAAAGCGACCTGCAAGATGCCCGGCGACGGCCCGACTTGGATCTTCGGCTTGACCGTATTGAAGGATGGCGACGGCCGCGAGCGGCTCTTTTGCGGCTACATGAAAGTCCGCAACTTGCTGGAGGTCTACGAGCGCGGCATCGCTGAGTTCGACGACGAACGCCAAGAGTTCGTCCAGCGACAAAAGTTCGACAAAGACGTGCCGCTGTTTCCCGACGGACATCCGCTGCGGCACACGGTCGATGGTGTCGAGTACATCTACTTCAGCGAGGCGGCAGCAGTCGTGCGAGTCCGCACAACGGTCGAAGCGTTCCGAGACCTCAGCCAGTACGAAGGATTCAGTTGTCTTGTCCCCGGTGGACGCGAGAAGTCTCCGGAAGTCGAACGCGATGCTGCTGGCAAAGTCGTTTGGGCTTGGAAACGGGACACGGCTCCGATTCGCTGGGGTCTGCAAGAGAAGCTGCTGAAAAGCGGCCAGCTCCAGCCAGACGAAGCATGGCTGAAGCTGGCTGATGCCGACACCGGTAAGCCACTCACTGCTCACGCCGGCTCGGTGACGTGGAACGAACATCACCGCCGTTGGGTCAGCATCTTCACTCAGCACTTCGGCTCATCGCTGCTCGGCGAGATCTGGTACTCGGAAGCGGACGCTCCCGAAGGCCCGTGGCGCAAAGCAGCGAAGATCGTCACCCATGACAAGTACAGCTTCTACAACCCGATGCAGCATTCGTATTTCTCAGCCGGCCGATTCCTGTTCTTCGAGGGGACCTACACGCACACCTTCTCTGGCAACACCGACCAGACACCGCGATACGACTACAACCAAATCATGTACCGCTTGGATTTGGATGACCCACGATTGAGTTCATCTCGAAAGACTCCGTAACGCGAGAAGCAAAACCAGCACGACGCGCAAGCGAGTGATCAGATTGGCGAGCGACGGACCACTCGCTTGCGCGTCGTGCTAATTGGCCAAGTGTCAGTCAAAGGTAGTCACCCGCGTGTCAGTCAACGGTAGTCAGTGGTAGAAGGAGATTCTTTCAAGGGCAATGGAGATGGTTCAAAAAGTCGGTGGAGAATGTTCGTCGCGGAATGGTGTCGCAGGT
>SYJG01000425.1 GCA_005798445.1 Planctomyces sp. | reverse complement strand
TCTTCACCGTCCCATGCTTGTCGAGCAGCAAGTTCGCCGGCTTGATGTCCCGATGAATGACTCGTGCCGCGTGCGCATGAGCCAACCCGTGCGCCGCCTGAATGATGCACTCGATCGCCTGCTCGACCGACAGCGGCCCATACTTCTTGACCAACTGCGAGAGGTCGTCCCCTTCGACGAACTCCATGACGAGGAAGTGCGTCCCCTTGTCTTCGTCGGCATCGAACGCCGCAACGATGTTCGAATGAGTCAACTTCGCGACCGCCTCAACCTCGCGATGAAACCGCTTCACCGCGTCGGCCGATTTCATCGCCGGCCCATCATCACCTTCAGCGCGACGACTCGTTTCCTCCGCTTGTGCTCAGCCTTGAGCACCATCCCCATGCCACCCTGGCCCAGCTTGTCGAGGATGACGTAGTTGCCCAACGTCAGCGACTTCCCTTTCCCGGCACAAAGCTGCTCAGCCTGAAACTTGGTCAGCCGCTTCTGCTGGACCAGTTCACGAGCCAACGCTTCGCCATCTTTGGGCGGCAGGTCATCCGGCAGCGCAGCCAGTAGCGGCTGCATGTCGTCCGCAGACACCAGTTCGCTGGCGGTGATGTGGTTGAGAAACTGCTCGACGCTCAATGCCATGCTGAAAACTCTGATAGCGATCGGGGCATCGTATCGAGTCCGCGCAGGATGTCATGGCGACGCCAAACGACCTCGAATCCCGGAGTGCTGGGGGCCGCCGCTCACGGCACAAATCGTGGCGGCGAACTGTCATTGGAGGAACTCGGCCCGCCGAAGGGAAATCCGATCGAGACTCGGCGAATCTCGGCGCGCTCAATCTTTCTGTAATCCGCGGGAGATTCCATTGACGATAGTGTCTCCAGCGCCGCTATCGTTTTCCTAATCGTCAAAGTCGGACTGCGGCAATTTCCGCCGAAGGCTGCGACGAAATCATCAGAACGGCAAGACTGAGTGCGGGCTGGAATTCAACAGGGGAGTGGAGTGATGCCTTTGACCTGGAAATTGCGTGAGTGGTTGCGTGGGACTTCGATGAAGCAACGGCTGCGTCGGCAGACACGGCGCACTCGGCTGCCTGTCGAGAGTTTGGAACAGCGTGTCGTTCCTGCCGCGACTGGCTCAGTATTTGGAGTCGCCTTTATCGACGCACACAGCGAACCGCTGAGTGTCCCGCCGAGCCGCGGCGTCAGGGATTTCGTCGATCTTAATCAAGACGGCAACCAGGATGACGGCGAAGCCGAACTGGTCGTGAAAGGTGTCACCGTGCATCTGAGAGGCGTGGCGGGTGATGCGGTCGGCGTGGACGCTCAGACGACGACGGACCGGAACGGAAAGTTCTCGTTCTCGGTGGTGCCCTCCGGAACCTACACGCTCACAGGGGATGCGAATTCCGTGATTTCCGGCACGCTTGGAAACGGTGTGACCGTGGTCGTCGGCACCGGGCCGGTCAACAAGGATTTGCCGATCGACGGCGTTGTGGTGACCGGCGAGCTGCTGTTGAACACCAGCTCAACAATCACGGAGTTTGAATCGTTGGAGGACTTCCCACTTCCCACAGCCGGGACCGGAAGGTCCACCGGTATCAATGAAGCTCCGACGCTTCGCAACGGACAACCGGAGGAAGTCAACGTGGATCCGACGGCACCGACCATCGTGGATCTCACGGGTGTCTTCGACGATCCTAACATCGTGACCAGTCAAGTTCAGATTCATACGACCGGCGGTGACGTGAATGTGGATCTGTTGGAAGAAGACGCTCCGCAGACCGTTCAAAACTTCTACAACTATGTGAATTCGGGAGCCTACGACAATTCGATCTTCCATCGTTTGGCGAGCGGGTTTGTCTTGCAAGGTGGCGGGTTCAAATACAACGACAAGGTGAATGCCGACCCCACAGCGACCCCACCGATCACTGCGTCCCCCGCATCCATCACGGCGATCCCGACCAATCCGGCTGTGAAAAATGAATTCGATGGCACCAACCGGTCCAACCTCGCTGACACGGTCGCGATGGCGAAATTGGGAGGTAATCCCGACAGCGCGACCAATCAGTTCTTCTTCAATCTCGCGGACAACTCGTCCAATCTCGACAACCAGAACGGCGGGTTCACGGTCTTCGGTCGATTGGTCGGCCCCGACGACACGGCCGTCGTCAACAGTCTGTCAACCACGACGAGTACCCTCAAAAAATTTGACGCATCCAGTGCAACGGGCGTCGCTCCGGCTGTCCGCGGGGCACTCGATAATCTTCCGCTGAGGAGTTACGCAAACGGAGTCGCAAAGACGACCGCGGAAATCAACGCCACGAATCCACCGAATCCAAACGACAAGACCGGTAGCACTTTCCCAGTGGACACGACCGCGTCCAACTTCCTGAGAATCACCGGCGTTGACACGATCGTTCGGAACGAAGAGCTGACCTATTCCGTGGTTGCCAGTGCAAGCAGCAATCTGGCGGAATTATTTGTGTTTACGAACCCAAGCGACCTCATCAAAGACAACCGGTTGACGTTGAACTTCAAGAATTCGAATGAGCGGGGAACCGCGACCATCGTTGTCAGGGCTACCGACAAGCACGGAGTCTCAACCGGCACTGTCGAGAATCCCGATGCGATCTTCCATGTGACGGCGAACGTTCAGCCAGTGTTCACGTCCGACGACACTCCGCCGAACGTTCCGGAGAACACGACGGCGGTGACGACGGTCACGGCCACGGACTCGGACACTCCAGTGACATTCGCCATCAGCGGTGGAGCCGATCAGACGAAGTTCGACATCACCACTGACGGCGTGCTGACGTTCAAGACGGCTCCAAATTTCGAGATTCCGACGGATGTGGATGCGGACAATTTCTACGAAGTGCAAGTCACGGCCAGCGACAGCAACGGCGGTTCGACGGTGCAAGACCTAACAGTCCGAGTCATTAACGCGAACGACGTGCCCGTCTTCGTATCCAGCGCCACGCCGAACGTGGTGGAGAATACGACGACAGTGTTGACGACCGTCACGGACGCGGATCTGCCACCACAGTCGGTGACGCTGACGATTACCGGCGGGCTTGACCAGACAGATTTCGGAATTGTCAACGGCGTGCTGAAGTTCAACACGGCTCCAGACTTCGAAAGTCCGACGGATGATGGAGCGAACAATACGTATGAAGTGCAGGTCACGGCGAACGACGGAAGTGGCGGTTCGGCGGTGCAGAATCTCACGATCACGGTCGCGGATGCGAACGACAACCCGGTGTTCACAACGCCGTCGTCCATCACTGTGGACGGGAGTACGACCGATGTTTTGACCGTGATGGCCAGTGATGCCGATGTCCCGGCTCAGTTGTTGACGTATTCAATTGTCGGCGGAGTGGATCAAGATTTCTTCACGATCACGACCGGGGGAGTGCTGACCTTTAATCTGCCGGGGCTACCGGAGCCCGCCATCTACACCGTTGACGTCCAAGCGAGCGACGGAGTCGGTGGCCTGAGCACGCAGACGATCACAGTTCAGGTCGGTGCCGCTCCCTAAGGGCAGCGATCCAATGACCAAACAAGTCCAAGTGAGGATCACCAACAGCCAGCCATGATTGGCCATTAAGTTCGACGAAATTGGATCAAACAGATTGAGAAACTGTCACGGACGACAAACCGGTTTGCGAAATCGTGAGCCGAGTCATCGAGGGAGCTGCGTCATGCGAATTCGGATCATCCTCGCCTGCGGACTGGCACTCAGCCTGCTGGGGCGAGCATTTGCCCAAGAGGCTCTGCCGCCGAACTCTGCGGCCCCGACGGGCAGCGAGGTCGGCCGTCTCGACTTCCAGCCGCAGGAAGTGCTGACGTTTGCGCCGAGCGATGACGATCGCTGGTTCACAGCCGACTTCCTTTTCGGCTGGATCCAGGGAGCGAAGTTGCCAGCACTGGTGACGACCAGTCCGGCAGGAACGGATGATGACGTCGCCGGAGTGATCGGCCCCGGAAATGCCACCAGCGTTTTGTTGAGTGGACCTGTCAATCGCGGAGTCGTACCAGGATTCCGGTTCGGAGCAGGCTTCCTGTACGACAACGACTATGGCCTAGGGGCCGAAGCGGGGTTCACGTTTCTTCCCAGTCAGTCGTCGCGCTTCTTCTTCACCTCGGACAATCCCGCAACCACGATCCTTGCGCGGCCGTACGTCGATGCGACCAGCGACGATCCCGCAGCCGCGCTGGTCGCGTTTCCTGATGACGTGGCGACTCCCCTTCCCGTGAATGAACAGATCACTGGCAACATCTCGGTGACTGCGAAGAACGGGAATTTTTACGGAGTGAATTTCGACCTCTCGGAACACATTGGGGATCACGCCGGCCAACGGTGGGAGGCTCTCTTCGGTTATCGTTTCGCCTATTTCAATGATGCCTTGCGAATTCGCCAGCACAGTGTCTTTCCGATGAATTTGTCGGGCATCAACGTTGTCGATCGTTTCGATGACTTCTCTTCCCAAAACGTTTTTCACGGACTCGATCTGGGATTTCGCAGCACCTACACCGGGAAACAATGGTCGCTCAGTTTGTTGGGGAAGTTCTCACCGGGAAATATGTCTCGGACTGTGGACATCCGCGGACGGACGGCGAGAACCTACTTTACGGGAGCGACGGACAGCACTCCGGCTGGTCTGTATGCGTTGAGCAGCAACAGCGGCAGTCACGAGTCGCATAAATGGACGGTCGTGCCTGAGCTCGGTGCGAACTTGAATTGGAATCTGCGGCCCAACCTCGCGTTGCGACTCGGCTATTCCGCGATCGTATTGCCGAGGGTGGCCAGGGCGGACGATCAGATCGACTTCAACATCAACCCGACTTTGATCGGCGCTCCCGCCAATCCGGCCGCTAATCCGCAGAGCCCCGCGTTTCAATCGCATCAAAGTCATCTCTTGATCCAGACGCTGAATCTCGGCGTCGACCTGACGTTTTGAAACAGGCATGTCGCCGGATCAATTCACTGGAACGTCGTCGGGGATGACGATGGCCGGGCCTTCCGACTTGGGCTTTTCCGTGATGGGGCGGTCGTGGACTTCCAGCAGGTTGAGCAGCGATTGAGCCTCTTTGCGAATGTTGACTGAGTCGTACTGGTTGATGCCGCCTCGGCGAAGAGTCAACTCAGCCGCGTTGCGAATCTGCTCACCGAGTTGCTGTTCAGTGAGCGTTTTCTGCATGTGATCCAGTGCGATGCGGGCCAGTTCCGGCGACGCGTTGCTGTCTGCCCGGTAAATGTTGATGACGTCCTGCATCTTCGTGACTGAGCCGGCGTAGTCCTTGCGGATCGCGGCCAACTGTCCCTCGAAGTAGGCGATCATCTGGTCGTCGCGGATCTCTTTGCGGAATCGTTTCAACTGTTGAGCGGCGGTGTCGGCGTCCCCGGCTTCGATCGGGATGGCGACGGCTGATTGAGCGAGCGTGCGACGGCGGCGCGGGTCGGTCTGCTGGTCGAAGGCATTCGACAATTCAGTACACGCTTCTTCGGACCGGCCCGCCTTGCCCAGCGACCAGCAATGCCGCAACACGAGGGCTGTGTTTTTGGGGAAGGTCTCGCGGAGCGACTCATACTGTCGCAGCACCACCGGTGAGGGGGGGAGCCGATTCAAGGTGTCGCCGAACTCAACCGCGGCCGCCTCGGTTCGCTCCTGCTGCTTGAACAACGCCGTGGCTGCCGAGATCGTTTCGTTCGGTTTCTTGGCCATGAGCAAAACTTTCACGCGGTCCCGCAGAAACTCGGGGTTGTCCGGATCTTCGCGCAGCAGAGCGTCGACCAGCTTGATCGCATCGTCCGCTTGCTCGAACCAGACCGCCATGCCGAGCAGTTCGCGATGATGTTCGGGAATCTCACCAGACAGAGACAACGCGGTCTTCAAGGCGGCTTGAGCTCTGTCCAACTGCACGCGAGCCGCTCGCAGCTTACTTTCCGAACGCTGTTTCACATGCTTGGCCTGATACGCGAAGATCGCATACAGCGAGACCGCCGCTGATGACGGGTTCTCGTCGTACAGTTCCAGAAGAGGAGTAATCGCCGTCTCGTCACCCTCGAACAATTTCAGCCGCAGGGAATAGCCTTTGTACTTGGGATTGTTCGGTGCGGCATCGAGCGCCAGCTTGATCTCGGCCTTCGCGGCGTCGAACCGTTCCAGTTGCTCGAGCGCGCACGCTCGCAGGAAATGACCGACCGGCGTGGACTCCCCCGTACCCTCAGAGAGTTTGTCGAGCGCCTCTTGCGGCCGAGCGAACTGCAACGCCTTTCGCGCCGCAAGTGCGGCCGGCGAGAGACGCTCGCCACCGCAACCAGAGAACGCAGTGAGCATCAGTAGTGCCATCAGTATCATGGACTTCATCGTGTTTTGCCGATCGTTGCTGGTTGCCGCGCACTGTGCCTTAGTGCGTCAGCCGAAAATGGAATTGGTTGTCGCCAGCGTGAACTTCGCGAACGAGCTTCGTGGCCTTGAGTGTTCCGATCACGCCGTCCGGTGAGTTGCCGGACTTCGCGGCAGCGTTGTTCGACGGACGAAGCCGTTGCACGCGGATGGCCACCCGGTTGCGGCCGATTTTGGCACCGGAACGCGATTCGTCCAACATCAATCGGAATCGTCCCGATTCGTCGCTCGTCGCCGTGGCAGGTCGGCCGGTCGAGGTTCCCGCCGAGTTCAGCGGCTCGAACAGAATCTCCGCCACGGCTGGTTGACCGCAAAAAGTGATGTCGCCGCTGACTTCGGCCAGGGTTCCGTCCTCTTGTCCGCAGCCAGTCAGCATGCTCAGAAGCAGGCAGTAATGAGCTGTGCAAAATGAGTGAACGATCCGTCTCATCTTCGATTCCCGGCTTCCCGAATTGCACCCGTCGCGCGATCACTACTGCTGCGACGCGACGCGTTCATGGCCATCGATGGTTGAGTGCGCCTCGAAGATCCCCTGGTCGATGTTCTGGCTGAGGAATCGCACGTTTCCGTCGGCGAAGAGGAATTGTGCTCCGCCGGAGTGGTCCGACTGGAACGAGTACAACTGCCGCTCGTTCGACGTCACCCCCATTTCCAGAGGACGTGGATTCATTGGGAAGGGGATGCCTGTCCCGGCGGGCGAGACCGGGCAGTCGGGAAGTTGGATGTCGCGTGTCACGGCCAGTGCATCGACCACCCAGGTCGATCCCGCCGGAGAAAGATACACGACCGCCGCCATCGCCCACGGGTACTCGACTGGCAACGTCGCATAACTGGAATTGGGGCCGCCGTAGGTCAGCCGGCCGCCGGCCTTCTCACCCAGCGTAAATGTCGACGAAGTTCCATCGCCAATGTCTTGCGGCCGGCAAGTGCTGTTGTATCCAAATACGCCGCGAGTCTCGTGCGGAGTCTGTTGCCAATAGTGCAGCAGCCCACCGGGACACGCCGCCTCCTGACTGGACACCGCCCGAATGATGTCCGCTCCGTGGCTGAACGAATAATCGGTGGGAGCACCCTGCATCCACAAACTGGGGCCGCCCAGCGACATGATCGGATGTGCTGCGCTGGGACAGATCAGCGTCGAAATGGCGGTCGCATTGAGCGGCCACATCGAATGATCATCGAGATCCGTCAGGCTCGACAGCCACGTCTTGCGGAAGTCGTACTGGCGGTACAACGGCTGCTGTCCCAGATGCGGCAGCAGCATGTGGAAACCGCTCCAATGCACGCGGAACTGCAATACCTCGCCTCCCGGCGGTGGTGGCGGGTTGCCATCTTCTTGCCGCACAAAGCTCGGTGGAAAACAGTGATGCGAGCTTTCGTAGCTGGCCAAGGCCAGCCCGATCTGCTTGAGATTGTTCTGGCACTGGACGGCCCGCGCCCGCTCGCGAGCCTGTTGGACGGCTGGCAGCAAAAGAGCGACCAGAATGGCCACGATGGCGATCACGACCAACAGCTCGATCAGCGTGAAGCCGCGTCGGCTGCGGACGGCAGAATTCCAAGGTCTTCGTTCGATCTCAAACATGGTGCGGAATTCTAGGAGACCACGCGAGAACCATGCGATGCCAGTTTGTACGAGGTTTGGAAGCGGTTACGAATCTTCCCTTCTCCCTTTGGGAGAAGGTGGCCGAAGGCCGGATGAGGGATTCAATCACGGACGGCTTCCTCACCCTGACCCTCTCCCGAAGGGCAAGGGAGACGAGAGACTCCCCGACCGAATGATGATTGCTCAGGCGAGACGCCCGCCCCGCAATCCGATAACTTCCCAAGGCCAGAAAGGAGTCACTCAGCGCGATGTCTCGGATTCATGCACTCGACGTTTCGGTCGTCAACAAAATCGCCGCCGGCGAGGTCATTGAGCGTCCCGCCAACGTCGTCCAGGAGCTGCTCGAAAACAGCCTCGACGCGCTGGCGACACGGATCGAAGTCGATCTCGAAGCTGGCGGCGGGGAACTGATTCGCATCGTCGATGACGGCGAAGGGATCCATCCCGACGACTTGCTGCTGGCCGTGACCGCTCACGCGACGAGCAAGATCGCCTCGGCCGAGGACCTCTTTCGAGTGCAAACGATGGGCTTTCGCGGCGAGGCGCTGGCGTCGATCGCTGAGGTCAGCCGGCTTCGTATTCGCAGCCGCACGCCCGACGCGGCGACCGACTCTAGCCCGACGCACGAGCGAGGGGTTGCAGCGGAAGACCCCTCGCTCGCGCGTCGGGCTAGCTTGTCGGGCCACGAAATCCTCTCCGAATTCGGACAGATCGCGCCACCGCAGCCCTGCGGCTGTCCGGTCGGAACGCAGATTGAAGTGCGGCAACTCTTCGCCAACACGCCGGTCCGCCGGAAGTTTTTGAAGTCCATCGGCACCGAGTTCGCGCACATCACCGAGCACTTCACTCGCATTGCCCTCGCACAACCGCGACTGCATCTCGTGCTGCGGCACAACGGCAAAGTCGTCTTCGAGTTGCCCGGCACGACTCAGTTGCTCGACCGCATCCGCTTGTTGTTCGGCAACGAACTGGCGGACAACCTGATCCCGGTCGAATCGGAATCGCAGGGGGTGCGAATGTGGGGCTACGTCGGCCATCCGTCGGTCAGCAAGAGCACTCGCAAGAGCCAGCATCTGTTTCTCAACGGCCGCTGGATTCAAGACCGCTCGCTGCAACACGCACTGACCGAAGCGTATCGCGGCTTGCTGATGATCGGCCGTCAGCCGATTTCGTTCTTGTTTCTGGAAGTTCCCGCCGAGATTGTGGACGTGAACGTCCACCCGACCAAATCCGAGGTTCGCTTCGCCGATGGCCAAGCTCTGTTCCGACAATTGTTGTCGATGCTGCGGACGAAGTTTTTGAGTTTGAACTTTGAATCAACGATGCGACTTCCGTCGAACGGCGGTTTCGCGACAGCCGGAGCCGGCCCGCGACCGCGCGGCGTCGAGCTGCAGTCTTGGTCGCCGCCGATGGGTTCGTCCTCGAGTGGTTCGTCGTCGAACAACTCGTTGTGGAACAACGTGCCTCGACCACCAGCCGAGTTGCCGCGTGTCGGCGTGGCTGAATCGCCGACGGTGTCGGACGAATCTGAAATCTCCAATCTCAATTCTCAGATCACGAAACCGGCGGCGGACTTGGCATCATTCGCGACCACTTCGGCTCCGGCTGAGTTGCCGAACAGCGATGTGGTGAATCGCCACGCGAGCCGCGTGAATCACGGAGAATTGCGGGCCATGCAGATTCGCGACACCTACATCGTCGTCGAAACAGACGAGGGGCTGACGCTGATCGACCAGCACGCACTGCACGAGCGGATTGTTTACGAGTACCTGCGTCCGCGCGTGCTCGACAACGCCGTCGAATCGCAGCGGATGCTCGTCCCAGAGACGGTCGAACTCACACCGAAGGAAACCGCGTTGCTGTTGGAGTACGCCGACGTGCTGAATCAGCTCGGCCTGGGCGTTCAAGAATTCGGCCGCCAGACAGTGCTGGTCGATCGCTATCCGGTGATGCTCAAAAAGGCCAACCTCCCACAACTGGTCCGCGATCTGGCCGAGCAACTCGACCAGCCGGAGAAAGCGCCTGATCGCCGCGACCTGCTCGATTCGCTGCTGCACATGATGTCCTGCAAAGCCGCGATCAAGGCCGGACAGCGGCTCTCGCCGGAGGAAATCGACAGCCTGCTCGCCCAACGCCACTTGATCGACGACGCCCACCACTGCCCGCACGGCCGCCCGACGGCGCTGGTGCTGACGGAGAACGAACTCGAACGCCAGTTCGGAAGACTGGGGTAGCGCCGACAATCCACCATGAAGACCGACAAACAAATTTTTCAAATCTTCGCCGTGCAGCCGCAGTGGCTGTTCGAGTTGGCTGGTATGCCGACTCCGGGAGCCTGTTCGCTCTTGCCGTTCACGGTGAAGTCGCTCGAACGAGAGGCCGACGGAATCGTCGTACCGGTCGATGCGACGCAGCCGATCACAGTCGTCGAATTTCAATTCCAGCGTGACGAGCGAATCTATACTCGGCTTGTCACGGAGATGGCCGCCGTGCAAGAAGCACACGCGATGCGGCCCGTCCAAGGTCTGATCATGTTCGGCCGGACGGGACTCGATCCGCAGACGCCCCCGTGGTCGCGAATCGTGCGCAGCGTTGTTCTGAAAGAAGTGTTGCCAGAGTTTGCTCGAACTTATGCCGGACACCCGCTGGCGTCGGTGTTTCAGCCGCTGGTGGAAGAAAGTTTGCCAACTTTGGAAACTCAGGCCGCTGGACTGTATCGTGTGTTGCGGGGAGCCGATCTGGACGAGCGGCATCGTGACGTGTTACTCGGTGTCTTTGCGGATTGGTTGGGACAGCGATTTCCGAACAAGCACAGACGGGAGTTGGAAATGATGATGATCGAAGATTTGCCCCCTGTGGAAGAAACGGTGTGGGGCCGCGAGTTCATCGAAATCGGCGAGAAGCGCGGCGAGAAGCGCGGCGAGAAGCGCGGGGCTGAGTTGGCGCTGAATCGGGCCGTGCAGGTGTGTCTGAAGGTTCGGTTTCCACCCGTTCCCAAAGAACTGTCACAGCGAATCCGGCAACTTGAAATATCTCAAAAGGAACGACTGTTGGAATTCGCCCTGAAAGCCAAGTCGCTGGAAGCGGTTGAAAAATGGATCGCTCGGCATTCGGCCAAAACGCGGGAGTAATCGGGTTCGGCCCCGCGTCTGCTTCGAATCGACATCTCACTCGTTGCTCAATCCGGCTCATCCCATGATTTGTGTCAGTATTGGCCGCACTCGCCACAAGATGGTGACTTTGGAACATCAGGCTCTCGCCCAGAAGGGGGCCGAGCTGGTCGAGTACCGCTTGGATTATTTGTCACATCTCCCCGATTTGGGGCGGCTCCTGAAAGACCGGCCGACCCCGGTGGTCATCACGATCCGCCGTACCGAGGACAAAGGGCGCTGGCGAGACACCGAAGAGCAGCGGCAGACGCTGTTGCGACAGGCGATCGTGCAAGGGGTCGAGTACGTCGATCTGGAGTGGGACATCGCCATGCAGATTCGGCGGTACGGCAAGACCAAGCGGATCATCAGCTACCACAATTTCCGCGAGACGCCGGAAGACTTGGCCGACATTCATGCTCGGATGACCAAGCTCGACCCGGACATCATCAAGCTGGCGACGATGGCGAACTCGCCGGGCGACATGGCGCGAATGCTGCGACTGGCCAAGCACAGCGGCGTGCCGACCGCCGGGTTTTGCATGGGCGAGTTCGGCATGGCCAGCCGAGTGCTCTGCGGAAAATACGGTTCGCCGTTGACCTACGCGACGTTCAACAAGGACCGCGAGTTGGCTCCGGGGCAGTTGTCGTTCGATGAGATGCGGCGTCTCTACCGCTTCGACCAGATCAACGCCGACACGCAGGTTTTTGGAGTGCTCGGCGATCCGTTGTCACACACCTACAGTCCATTGATTCACAACGCGGCGTTTCAGCACTTGGGAATGAATGCCGTCTACGTTCCGTTTCGAGTGCCGAAGGACAAGCTGACCTCGACGCTGCTCGATTTCGATTGGCTCGACGTGAAGGGCTACAGCGTCACGATTCCCCACAAAGAAGAGGTCATCGGCAAGGCGGAGTTCACCGACGAGGCAGTGAGAACCATCGAAGCCGCGAACACGTTGTGGAAGGATGCCGGCGGCCAGTGGCACGCGACGAACACGGATTATCTCGCCGCGCTGCAAACACTGGCGATTGGATTGGAGTCCGAACCCGACAACCACTTCGTCCTCGCCGGCAAACGCGTCACGATGTTGGGTGCCGGCGGAGTTGCGAAAGCCATCGGTGCTGGTGTGGTCAAGAACGGCGGCATCCTGACGATTGCCAGCCGTTCACACACGCGAGCGAAAGAACTCGCCGAGAAGCTGGGGTGCCAACATGTGCTCTGGGAGAACCGCGGAGCGCAGTACGCCGACGTGCTCATCAACTGCACGCCCGTCGGCATGCACCCGAACGTGGATGACACGCCGTTTGCCGACAATTGGCTGCGCGACGGAATGCTCGTCTTCGACACGATCTACAATCCGGAAAACACGCTGCTCATCAAACAAGCCAAACAGCGTGAATGTCGCACGATCTCTGGCCTGGAGATGTTTATCCGCCAAGCGGCCTCGCAGTTTGAACTCTTCACCAGTCAGCCCGCGCCAATCGAGCACATGCGCGAAGCACTACGGCGCGAATTGTCGCCCATCCGATTGAATCCGTGATGGAAAATGTCCAAGGACCAAAACTCAATGCCCAAAGAATGACCAAGCCCCAAATTCCAAGAAATCGAACCGGCCGGTGTTGGACTTTGGGATTTGGACTTTGGACATTCCTTGGACATTGGAATTTGGGCCTTGGGATTTCTTCACAATGGTCATCACGTTGATCGGCTACCGCGGCACTGGCAAGAGCACACTTGCCGCACCGTTGGCGCAGCGACTCGGTTGGGAGTGGCTCGACGCCGACGTCGAACTTGAACGCCGTGCGGGACGTTCGATCCAGAGCATCTTCGCGACCGACGGTGAGCCGGAGTTTCGCCGGTTCGAACGGGAGCTACTTTCGGAATTGCTGAAGCGTGACCGGTTGGTGCTCGCGGCCGGTGGGGGTGCGATTCTGAATGAGGCCACTCGTGCGGACATGAAGTCCGCTGGCTCGGTGATTTGGCTGCAAGCGTCGGTGGACACCATCGAACGCCGGCTGGCGACCGATCCCACGACCGGTCAGCGGCGACCGAATCTCACCAGCGACGGCGGCCGAGCGGAGATCGAACGCCTGTTGACGATGCGCGAGCCGCTGTATCGCGAGTGTGCGACGATCACGCTGGATGCCGACACCGCGGCCACGGAACAGCTCGTCGAAGACGTGTTGCAACAGCTCGCTGCCAGTTTTCGGCGAGCGGGGGGCGTCAGTCCCCTGGTTGAAATTATCACAGATGCCGCTGCCACCGGGGGGCTGACGCCGCCCCGCTCGCCTGCGTTTCGTGGGGATGGAGGCACTTCGTGATTCCATACGATTTGCCTCCGGCCTTCATGGTCGTCTTCATGTTTCTCTACGGTGCGGTGCTGGGCAGTTTTCTGACCGTGTGCGTGCATCGCTTTCCCCCGCACGAGACGGTCTTCGGAGCCTGGCGTTCACTGACAAGTCCCCTGTCGTCCTATTGCGACCGCTGCGGCACACCTCTGCCGGCGAAAGACAACGTGCCGATCTTCGGTTGGCTGTGGTTGCGAGGACGATGTCGCTTTTGCAAGCGAGGCATTCCCGGCAAGTATCCGCTGATCGAATTGGCCAACGGATTGCTGTTCGTGCTGGTTTATTTTCTGGAGGTGCCGCAGGGACGATTCGCGCCGCTCACCGACAGTTGCTTGAGCGTCTCGGTCGGCTCGCTGAAGTTCAACGACCTCGTCGGTCCGATGAGCGTCGCGGCTGTGAATTGGCGAGTCGTTTATCACTTTGTGTTGATCGAAGCCCTGCTCGTCGCGTCGTTGATCGACTGGGAGCTGATGATCATTCCCGACTCGGTCACGCTACCGCCGATGGTGCTGGCTGTGGCCGGAGCGGCCATGTTCGGAAATTTCTGGCTGGTGCCTGTGTGGACTCAAGATCCGGTCCATTGGAATTCGATCGTTGCCTACTTCTCAGGGGCGTGGCCGAAGGGGGGGGCGAGATCGCCAGTTCCTGATTGGATTCTGCATTTCCCGCGCTGGCACGCGCTGTCCGTCAGCCTGGCTGGCTGGCTGGTCGGCGGTGGCATGATTTGGGTGATTCGTCTCGTTGGCCACGCCGCGTTGAAACGTGAGGCAATGGGCTTCGGCGACGTGGTGTTGATGGCGATGGTCGGAGCCTTTCTCGGTTGGCAACCGACCGTCGTCGCGATCGTCATTGCGGCGTTTTTGTCAGTCGTGCTGATTTTCGCGACGCGGCTGTTTGCCTGGAATCGCGAGATCCCATTTGGACCGTTTCTCAGCCTCGGCACCTTGATCACGTTGCTTGGCTGGAAATGGATCTGGATTCGCTTCGAACCGCTGTTCTCAAACCCGGTCTTTCTTGGAGCAAGCGCGTTGTTCTTACCGGTAGGCATGTTCGTAATGCTGCTGTTCATCCGCGCGATCCGACGACTTTTCGGTTGGTCGCCTGACGACGACGTGTTTGAAAATTGCGAGTGGACTTCAGCCGATCACTTGTTTCACTTTTCCGGAGAATCGGTCGATCGCCAACAAGGCCAATGGAGACGCGACTCGTGGCCGGGCGAATCCTCCGGCCGAGGCCAATCGCAATGGGAACAGTGGCGCAGGCCGCGATAACCTGGAGTGCGGTGGCTCGACACCGCCCTCCATTCATTTGCGCAGCTGAAACACAACAGATTGATCGAGTCGCTCTTTCAAGTGAATGGAGGGCTGCGTCGGGCCGCAGCACTCCAGGAGACCACCATGTTTCAAACCGTTCTGCATTCCGTGAGCTACGCCGGCGTCTGGCCGGGTCAGGCTCGGCTGAGCCTGGATGACTTTCTGACTCGCGCGTGGTCGCTGGGGTACGAAGGGGTGATGCTCATGGCCAAGCGGCCGCATTTGTCGGTGCTCGACTTTGAGAACGTCGCCACCGAACGCCTGCGCTGGCGGATCGACGAACTCGGCTTGAAGGTCGCGTGTCTCGCGGGGTACACCGACTTCACGATCGGCAGCGACCGGCCGGACATCCCGACGCGCGAGATGCAGGTGCTCTACATCACGCAGTTGGCGAAGCTGGCCGCGACGTTGGGTTGCAAGCTGGTCCGCGTCTTCACCGGCTACAGCCGAGCTAACGTCGGCTACGACCAAGCCTGGAACTGGTGCGTCGAGTCGTTGAAGGAATCGTCTCGCCGCGCCGCCGACTTCGGCGTGACATTGGCGTTGCAGAATCATCATGACACCGCCGCACACTTCGAGAGCTTTGCTGATCTGCTCGATGATGTGGACGAACCGAACTGCCAGGCCGCGTTCGATGCGTGGTCGCCGGCTCTTCATGGATCGGACATAGTCGCGGCGGTGAAGCGACTCGGTTCACGGATCGTGCATACGACGGTCGCCGATTATGTGCGCCGGCCGCGATTCAGCTATGTGCCGAACCTCGTGAACTATGTCCCGGAACCGGACGCGATCCGCGCCGTTCCGGTGGGTGAAGGCTTCATCGACTACCGCTCGTTCTTTGCCGCGCTGCGCGCCATCGGCTTTCAGGGAGCGGTCGCCTACGAAATGTGTTCGCCGCTCCGAGGCGGTGGCGGTGAAGAAAACCTCGACCGCTACGCAAAACAGTTTCTCGAATGGATGCAGTCGCTGGCGCAATGATTCAGTTGGCTTCGCCGTCACTCCAGGCACGCACTTCGCCGTTGGTCTCGACTTCGATGCGGATCGTCTGCGGATGACAGCAGACAGGGCAGTCCTCGACAAATTCTTGTGATTCGCCAGCCGAGACATCGACCGGAATGACAATTTCCTCGCCACAGATGTCGCAGACGTAAGACGACTCGACGGTTGCCTCGCGGCGTTTGCGGCGGCGCTTCTTCACGACTTTTCCCTCCGTCCCCAAAACGCCATCAGCACCAGCAGCGAAAACAGCGGCAATACTCCAATGATCGCGAATAACAGCGGCCGAGTCGCCGGGTTCGCTTTGAAGGCATTGCCAACCGCCGGATGCACGAAGAACTGCACCAGCCACGACGAGAAGCTCAGGACGCCGCTTACGCGACCTTGATGCTCGGCCGATAGTTCTTGATTCAGCGAGTAATAAACCGGAAACACGCCGAGCGCTCCGATGCCGATCACGAGCCAGCTTCCCAAATACAGCCAACCCGGAGCCATGAACGCCGTCGGCACCAGCCACGCCACCAACAACGCACAGCCCGCGAACACCGCCAACCGCGCGCGATGCACGTTCCAGCCTTGTTGAGCCAATCGCCCCACCAGCCAACCCGCACCGAGACTGCCCACGCACGTCGCCGCGTAATACACCGACGAAAAATACTGCACGAACTCGTGCTCGTAATGATGCTGCTTCTCCAGCGTGCTGGGGAGCCAAACGCGAATGAACTGCCACGTCGTGTTGACCGAGATCGTGATCACAACCAACACCAGCCAACGCCGCGAAAACAAAATCTGCCACAACGACGTGTGCGCTTCCAGCCGACGTTCCTCGCCCGTGCCGGAAGCCGACTCATCGGTGGCGATCACCGGACGCTGCAAGTCAGAGTTTCGCACCGTCAGCCACCAGGCCACGACCCACGGCAGGCTCAGCAACCCGGTCAGCACATACGACAGCCGCCACTGCGCCGGATCAAAGCGATGCACCCCCGCGATCAACAGCGGAGTCAGAATGGCTCCGATCGAAGCGCCGCTTTGCAGCAGACTATTGCCCCACGTCCTCTGAGCCGGTTTGAAGAGACGTTGCGTCGTCCGCAGCGCACACGGCCAATGCCCGGCCTCGAACAGTCCCAGCAGATAACGGCTGACGACCAAGCCCCACAAGCTATCCACCCAGGCGACCGCCGCTCCGGCCAACGCCCACGCCAGCATCACCGCCGGATACAGCCACCGCACATTGACCTTGTCCGCCAGAAACCCAAACAGCAATCCACCGCACGCGAAGCCGAGTCCGAAAAACCCCTCGACGACGCCATAGCCTCCATCATCGGTGCTGAACGCCTCTTGAATTTGCACCGCCGTCTGTGAGAACGGCATCCGGCAAGCGTAATTGATGAGCGTCGCCGACAGCAGAATTCCACAAAGCCCCAGCAATCGTGTTCGTGACAGGTCCGATTCCTGGTGCATGTCGTTGCCTTGTCGGTGTTGAGCGTGACGCTTTAGCCTCTAACGTAGACCGGTCACTCCGTGACCGGAAGGTTCGAGTCACGGAGTGACTCGTCTACATTCTCCTTCAAGTGAGACAGACTAAGACCGCCCCTTCGATCTGACAAACGGTGCCACATGCCGGAAGTGTTCGATGTCATCGTGTTGGGAACCGGCGGCTTCGGCAGCGGAGCGGCGTATCACCTCGCTCGGCGCGGCCTGCGAGTGCTCGGCCTCGACCGCTTTGGTCCGGCTCACGATCGAGGCAGCTCGCACGGAGAGACGAGGATCATCCGCAAGGCGTACTTCGAGCACCCCGACTACGTCCCACTGCTGCTGAAAGCCTACGACTTGTGGGCCGATCTCGAAGCCGAATCGCAACAGCAGTTGTTCTGGAAGTGCGGCCTGCTGCTCGCCGGCCTGCCCGACAGCGAAGCGATCTCTGGCGCACGGCTCTCCGCGAGTCAGCACGGACTGACCATCGAAAATCTGTCTGCGTTCGCAGCGACACAGCGCTGGTCCGGCTTTCGCGTCCCGGATGAGTTTGATGTCGTCTTTGAACCGGACGCCGGATTCTTGAAAGTCGAAGACTGCGTGCGCACGCATCTGGATCGCGCAACTGCTCACGGAGCGACGCTGTTGTTCGATGAACCGGTCGTCTCCTGGTCGAGCACCGGCCGCGAGGTTCGCGTGCGCACGGCAACGCGCGAGTTCGTGGCTGCGTCGCTGGTCATCACCGCCGGTTCGTGGGCGGCGTCGGTGCTCGCCGACCTCAAGCTGCCGTTGCAGGTGCTCCGCAAACCGATCTTTTGGTTCGAGACGACATCACCGGCATACAACCTCGATGCGTCGATGCCGACGTTCTATTTCGAGATGCCGCCTGAATTCGTAGCTCGGACGCCTACGTCCGAGCGCCCGGACGTAGGCGTCCGGGCTACTGACAAAATGGCATCCACCTTCTACGGCTTCCCTTCGCTCGACGGACGAGTTCTCAAAGTTGCTCAACACTCCGGCGGCGATATCGTCGCTGATCCGTTGCTCGTCGATCGCCAACTGCATGACTCTGACGTCCAGCCGATCGCGAATTTCTTACAAAGTTGCCTGCCAGCAGTTCGTTCACAGCCCGCACGGCATTCGACCTGCCTCTACACCGTTACCCCTGACCGGCACTTCGTCGTCGATCGGCATCCAGAGTTTCCCAACGTCGTGATCGGTTGCGGTTTCTCCGGCCACGGATTCAAGTTCACCTCGGTTCTCGGAAGCGTCTTCGCCGACTTGGCAACAACAGGCCGCACCGAGCTACCAATCGACTTCCTCAGCCTTGCCCGACTGTCCGGCCGAAAGCCGTTGGCCGATGGCCGATAGCCGTTATCACAACCCATTTGAATTTGTGATAACGGCGATCGGCTTTCGGCTCACTGCCATCGGCCGAGAAACAAAGCCTCACACTTGGAGACACTACGATGCTTCGATGCTGTTTGATCTGGTCACTCTTTTTCGTTCTCTCGGCGACCGTAGTTGCACAGGACTCTGGCTGGAAGGCTGGCTTCTCGCGAGTCGTCATCACACCCGAAAAGCCGATGTGGATGAGCGGCTACGGCGGGCGGACTCATGCGTCCGAGGGAAAGGTCCACGATCTCTATGCTCGCGCGGCCGCGTTGCAGGACGCGGGCGGCAAGCGGGTCGTGATGGTGTCGCTCGATCTGGTCGGCGTGCCGAAGGTCATGGCCGAGCGAGTCTCTGCCGCCGCGAAGGCCAAGCACAAATTGGAGCGAGCCGACCTCATGTTTTGTTGCTCGCACACGCACTGCGGCCCGGCGCTCGATCAAACGCTGACACACATGCTCGACATGAAGGAAGAGGACTGGCAGCAAGTCATGGCCAATCAGAAGTGGCTCGACGCGCGCGTGACCGAAGCGATCGACACCGCGATGGCCGACCTCAAGCCGGCTCGCCTGGCGACCGGAGTTGGCAATTGTGGATTCGCCTCAAACCGACGACCGCCGATCGGGACCGGCCCGATCGACCACGAGGTTCCGGTGCTGCGAGTGCTGTCCGCCGATGGGACTCAGTTACGCGGCATGATCTTCGGGTATGCTTGCCACAACACAGTGCTGGGCTTCTATCAGTGGTGCGGCGACTACGCCGGTTTCGCGCAGTTGTATTTGGAGGAGCGGCATCCTGGCGCGACTGCGCTCTTCTTCAGCGGTTGCGGTGCCGATCAGAATCCGCTCCCGCGCCGCAAGGTAGAACTCGCCGAGCAATATGGCCGGATGCTGGCCCTCTCCGTCGGCAAAGTTGTGGCGACCGAGATGTCTCCCGTTAGCGGTGAGGTGACAACTCGATTCCGTGAGATCCCATTGGAGTTCTCCATGATTCCGTCGCGCGATGAATTGGCGAAGACCGCCGAGTCCGCCGATCGCTACCAGCGAACGCGAGCGAAGCTGTTCCTCAAAGACATCGACGCCGGCATGCCCCTCGCGCCGACGTACCCGTATCCGGTGCAAGTCTGGAAGCTTGGCAACGTGAATTGGGTCGCGCTCGGAGGTGAGGTGGTCGTCGATTACTCGCTGCGACTGAAACGCGAACTCGGCCAAGGCCAGACATGGGTCACCGGCTACGCCAACGATGTCATGGCCTACATCCCTTCTGAACGAGTCCTTGTCGAAGGAGGTTACGAAGGGGACTCGTCCATGATCGTCTACATGCAGCCGTCGAAGTGGAAAGCGGGGCTTGAGGACCAAATCGTGGCAACGGTGAAAGAGCTGACGAAGCCGTGAGTATTACCGAACGGCAACCAATCATCGTCGGCACACTCGGTATGCGTCGGCGATGAATCCGCGTAGCGAGCCGCTCATGGAGACGGCATACTGTTGTTGGTTCGATTCGGAAACTTTGGAGCCTTCCCATGAAAACGCCCGCCAACGGCCGACACCGCGAAAACGGGACGACCGTCGAAAGTCTCGAAGCACGAGTCGCCCGCCTCGAAGCCGAGGTCGCTCGATTGAAACAGGCCCCAATTCCCGCGCCAGCGGCGGCCGATGGCTGGGAGTCGATTGTTGGGAGCCAGGCGGACAATCCTTTCTTTAAGTTGATGGTTCGTGAAATGAAGCGGGAACGGGATCGAGATTACGCGGAGGCGAGAAAAGAGGTGGCAGCGGCTCGCAAGAAAACATCCAAGCGACGCGTGACAGCCGGAGCGAAGTGATCGAACCATGCTGGTGATCCTCGACACGAACATCCTCTCGTTGCTGCAACAACAGGTACAGCCGGCGTCGGATCGGATCATGGCAAAGCTGCGGATGATCCCCGCCAATGACCAATGGACGACGGCGGTGACATTTCAAGTACAGACCAATGGGTGGCTTGCGGCGATTCACCACGCCCAAACCGAGCCGCAACTTTTGCGGGGTTATCAAGCGTTATTCGAGTTGGTGAAATCGTTCCGCACGCTCAACGTCCTGCCATTTGACGAATCCGCGTTGGTGGTCTTTCGGAATTTGAAGTCGAAGCGACTTGGTGTCGGGACACACGACCTACGCATTGCTTCGATCGCTTTAGCTCGGGGTGCGAAAGTCATCACGCAGAACTTGAAAGACTTTGAGAAAGTTCCTGGACTGTCTGTGGAAGATTGGACCGTCTGATTCATGCCGATCGAATTCTTCGCCAAAGTGAGCGTCTTCTGTTTCCTCGCCAGCTATGTGGTGGCGTTGGGGCTGGATGCCGCGCGGTTGCTGAAGCGCTGGCCGGTCGCTCGCTGGATCGGGTTGGTCTTTGGCCTCGCGGGCTTTGCGGCTCAGACGGGATATCTGCTGATCCGTGGCCGGCAAGAAAACTTGCCGCCGCTGCTCAGTTCTCCGCACGACTGGTTGCTGGTGCTCGCGTGGATTGTCGTGCTGTTGTACCTGTTCCTGACGACCGTGGACCGCGAGTTGGCGGTCGGGCTGTTTTTGCTGCCAATCGTCTTGTTGTTCGTCGGCGCGTCGTACCTAGTCAGCAAGCAGCCCAATCCTCTGATCGCCGGAAATCGCGGACTGGTGATGCTGCACGCCTCACTACTGGCGGTCGGGATCACGGGAGTCGTCGTCGGAGTCATGCTGAGCGTGATGTACGTCGTGCAGCACCGTCGATTGAAGCAGCATCACGCTTCGCAGCCGGGAGTCTTGTTGCCGAGTCTCGCTCAGCTGGCCCGTTGGAACTGGTGGGCGGTGGTGGTCAGTGTGCCGGTACTGACACTGGGGCTCGGCAGCGGCGTCGCGTTGGGCTTAACGTCGCAAGAGGTCGGAGCCGTGCTGTCCTTCTCCGACCCGATCGTGCTTGGCCACGGAGTTGTCTGGGTGGCGATGATGTCGCTGTTCGTCTGGCTGTTGACGACACGCCGCTCGACTGGCAAGCAGGTCGCGGCACTGACGCTGTGGGCGGGCGGATTTTTGCTGGCAATCTTGATTGGGTTGCAGGTGCTTTCGTTGACCACGTTTCATAGCGGAGCGAAGACATCGTTTCGGGTGAGGCATTGCAAATTGCAAATTGAGGAGACACGAACGCAGCCACCACGACCCTGCGGTTCAATTCGCAAATTGCAAATTGCAATTTGCAATTTGCAATCTGTTCCTTTCCGACACAATTCGGAGGGGTACGTCACATGAACCTCCAGGTCGTGTACTGCAATCATCAATCGGCGAACCTGTCGATTCGCGAGCGGCTCGCGTTTGCGGGAGACAAGCTCGAAGCCGCGTATCACGAGCTGGCTGGCCGCTTCCGTTCGGCCGAGTTCGTGGTTCTCTCGACCTGCAATCGCGTCGAGGTCTATTCGGCTCAGGAGTCGCCCGACGCCGCGCCGACTCGCAAACAGATCGCCGAGTTCGTCTCGGACTTTCATCGTCTTCCACTGGAAGAGTTCTCTGACGAACTACTCGCCGAGACCGGCCCGGACGCGGTGCGGCATTTGTTTCGCGTCGCGTCGAGCCTCGACAGCATGGTGCTCGGCGAACCGCAGATCGTGAACCAAGTCAAAGAAGCCTACCGCGCCGCTCAAGAGCACAACGCTTGTGGACCGCTGACGCACGCGATGTTTCAAGGAGCGATCCGCGTGTCGGCTCGCGTGCGATCCGACACACGGCTGGCTGAGGGACGAGTCTCGATCGCCAGCGTGGCCGTCAGCGACTTCGGCCGTGGCATCTTCGACCGCTTCGACGACAAGCGAGTGCTGATCCTCGGAGCCGGCGAGATGGCGGAGGAAACGCTGCGTTACCTTTGCGAAGAAGGGGTGCGGCAGGTCACCGTCGTCAATCGCAGCCTCGAAAACGCCGAGAAGCTCGCCGGACAATTCGCGTCCGTGGGGGCGCGGCCGCGCTCGTGGGAAGCGCTCGATGAAGAACTGGCTCACGCGGATATGATCGTCAGCACGACCGGTGCGAACGAACCAGTCGTTGACGTTAATCGCTTCCGCGAGGCGCGTCGTCGTTCGGGTGAGAAGCCGGTCTTCATCCTCGATCTCGGTGCTCCACGCGATTTCGCTCCGGCCATTGCCGACCTGGATGACAACGTCTTCCTTTACGACATCGACGCTCTCGAAGAAACCTGCGAGCAGAACCGCAAGGCGCGTTATCGAGAGATTGAGAAGGCGCAACTGATCGTTGACGAGGAGGCCGAACGGTTCATGCAGGATGTCTATCACATGGCAACCGGCCCGATCGTCAAACGCCTGCGCGAGCAATGGCACGACGTCAGCCGCGATGAACTCGAACGCCTGCGTTCGAAGCTGTCGCATCTTTCGCCCTCCGATCTCGAAGCCGTCGAGCGGGGTGTCGAGCGCATCGTCAACAAGCTGCTGCACCCGCCGCTCGAAGCTCTGCGTCACGAAGCGAAATCGGGGACGCCGGACGGACTGATCGACGCACTCAAGCGACTATTTCATCTGCGAGATTAGAACGTGGGGCAGGTTTTCAACCTGCCCCATGCGGACAGCTACTTCCATGCGAACGCGATCATCCCATCAGTTTCCAATTCCAGCGGCTGGCGATCGAAGCCGCCGTAAATTTCCCAACGGGAAAACCCCGCGATGCGGAGCAGCAGTTCCATTTCCGTTTTGTAAATCCAGCGAATGGTTGTCGAAAACGAGCGTGTCGACAGGAGCCGACCGTCCGCGTCGAGTTCTTCGACTTCATTCTTGGAATCAAAAAGCTGCCGCACGCGGTCGAGCGATCGCGAGTCGTACATCCGCAAGCGATTCCCGGTCGTGGGATGTGTGATCTCCCCTTCCAAAACTCGCTGGTTGTCCGTCGCCAGGAATTGCGAGCCGGGAAAAAACGTGTCGATCACCAGCAAACCACCCGGCAACAAGTGCTCGCGGCAGAGTCGCAACGACAGTATTTGATCCTCGGCCGTCAGATTGTGGACGAAGGAATTGCACGGGCTGATGATCAGCGCAAACTGTCGTTCCAAACGAAAGTCTGTGAAGCCGGCTTGATGCACTCGCGGCTGTAATCCCAACCCATCGGCTTTCTGCCGTAGTCTCGCAAGCATTCCCGCCGACAGATCCACCCCTTCAATGTCGATTCCTTCTTGCAGCAATGGCAGGAGGACTCTTCCCGTTCCGCAGGGAAGGTCGAGCACGGGCCCGCCAGCTTCGCGAGCTAACTGGCGATAAAAATCCAGGTCGTAGTCCGCCATCTGACCCATGAGGATGTCGTAGAACTCGCCATCATCGAATGGTGTCGGCTCGGTTTCGGAAACAGAGATTGTCATCGATTCTTGCCTGCTCTGAGGGCTTACGCGGAAGGTGGACCGCTTGGTACGCGATCTGATTCGACACGCCGAAATGGTACCCAGAATCCAATGGCCGTTCCGGCTGCAAGCATCAAAAGGGTGACTGAACTGAGTTGATGCACATGGCTCAAGAAGTAGCTGAAGCTGGCGTCCTCATCGAAGTGCCCGAACTGCCAGCGAGTGAAGAGGCCCAAAGTCAGAGCCATCACTCCACAAACGATCGAAGGCCAGCGCGAACGGCATTTCACAATGCCGGCCCCCATGCCCAACAGGCCGCCGGGAAGAACCAACCCGTAGAAGCCTTGCCGAGTCAGCCAGAAAAAAACGTAGTACCCGACCAATCCGCCGAGCACCGCACCACCGAGAACCAACGCGGCTTGTTTCATCGTAGAGCCTTTCGCTGCTCGCCGCTTCCAGACAAGAGTTGCTGGCAAGCGGACGAGGCGAAAGGCTACTTCTCGATCAGCGACTTGGCCAGACTCAGTCCCCCATCAGGCCTTTGGCGAGACGATTGAGGGCTTCGTTCTCGATCTGCCGAACACGCTCGCGGGTCAGGCCCATGGACTCGCCGATCTCCTTGAGTGTCTTCGGCTCGGAATCGTCGAGGCCGAATCGCATTCGTAGGATCGTCGCTTCGCGCGGGTCCATCGTCTCCAGCATTTTGTAGACGTGCGTGAGATTGTCTGTCTCGAGCATTTCGGCTTCGGGGCCTTTTTGCCGCTGATCGGCCACCATTTCGCCCAGAGTCCAACCACTATCGGCTTGCTCGGTTTGCGGCGTCGAGTTGTAGAGCTGAATCGCCTTCTTGACGATTCGCAGCTTCTTTTTCGGAACCTCCAACAACTTCGCGATTTCTTCCGGTGTCGGCGGGCGGCCAAGTTCATCAGTCAGTTGCGCCGTCGCACGACGCCACTTCGAGAGCAGCTCGACCATGTACGCCGGAATGCGAATCGTTTTGGCCGAATTGACGAGTGCTCGTTTGATCGACTGCTTGATCCAGTAGCTGCCGTAGGTGCTGAACCGCGTATTCATGTTCGGGTCAAAGCCCTCGACGGCTCGCAGCAGTCCCAGGTTCCCCTCCTCGATAAGGTCTTGCAGCGGCAGGCCCTTGTTGGTGTAGGCCCGTGCGATGTTGACCACCAGCCGCAAGTTCGCCCGGACCATCCGGTCGCGAGCGGCGGTATCGCCGTCATGGATCGCGTTCGACAAATCCTTCTCTTCCTGAGCAGTCAGCAAGGCTGTTTCGTTGATCTCACGGAGGTAGGTCTCCAAAGGGTTTTGAACTCGGGACGGCAAACGGCGGCGAGTAGTCGCAGTGGTAGGCATGAAAGTCCTGCAAGTCTTCTGGTAAGAGTGACGGGAAGTGGCAGGGCCGGGCATCAGATTCGAGCCACCAATGCGGCAAGGCGGGCCACTGTCGTTCGACCTCTTGCCGAACCGGGCCATCGCACAGCGCTTCCATGCGTGAATCCAAGAGAGGTATCGACGCGCCTGCGCGGACATCTCAAAGAGAAGGGCTTCGGTAGACCGGATCAGTCGCAACGAGGGGGCAAACAGAGCAGTCGTAACGGAGCGACCGGATGCTCCGACGAGCCCTCCAGGTTTGACGCGCTGCTGGGTTTCATTGCGACCGGAACAATCCGCGCGACCGCCCAACTTTGCCGCGTCATGGCAACCGGCGCAATCCAACTGCGGGGCAGTGCATCAACCGCGCTTCCGCACCGTCAGCCCATACACCGCATAAACCCGCGACAAGAACTGCCACAACCACGGCTCTGTGAGCTGTATGTTCGCCAATTGTTCTGCGAGGCAGATTTCCGTCCGAAGCAAGTGTTGCAGCGCCGCCGGATTCGTCCCAGTAAAGAAGTTTTTCGCCGCGATCTCGCGTCTCAAGAGTTCCAGCAGGCCGCCTTCGCCCGCGGAAAACAGCGCTGGGCAAGAGTCCGACGACACCACCTCCGTTACCAGCACTGTCGCGCCACCAGCAATCGTCAACTCCAGCATCAAACGCAAATGCTGAATCCGAATGGCCGAGACGAGTTCCCAAGAGCGCGGATGAGACTCGCCGACCGACCGCATCACGCCATCAATTAACTGCGTGAGCAATCCGACCGAGGCCACGACGTCGAATCCGACAGGCTCGCCAAAGTCAGGGAGTTGCGTAAGTTTTTGGAGGCATTTGTTAATCGCATCATCTCGGACTTGTTGTCCGTTAGCCATTTCGGCGAATTCTGCAAACACGCCGCAGACGTCCGTCGGAGCAACCAAGCGAAAGCGGGCATCCTCGGCAAATCCTTGCCGCGACAAGCCGCGTTGCAATGCCACGGCATCGACATCTACAAGCACAATTTCGCGAAACGCGGCCGACAATGCAGCAAGGTCCAGGTCATTGAGGTTCCCGGCACCTAGCAAACACAACCGCTCACCCGACTCCGTTCGCGCATCCTGCAAAATCCGCGTGACACGCTCGCGATGCGCCAAGTACAGCGCCCAGGTGTCATCCGCCTCCACATTCCGTCGGCATTGCTCGGCAATGAGATCCATAACTCACCACATCAAGGCGCAACCAAGAAAGACGCTCCGATTATGGCCATTCAGAAACCGCGATGGCGAGTATTCGGCATGTCGAGTTGTCGGAATAGTTCAGCCTGAAGACAAGCGGAAGGTTGTTGGCCAGCGATCGGTGTTGTCGTGGCCGGTCTCCTGACCCGTTGTGGTTGGCCACAACAGGTTCGTTACGGCTTCGGATTTGCTTGAGCTTCTAGCTGTTTTATAACGGCCTGAAAATCCGGATGTGAGCGAAGCTCATGGAGATCTCGGTCGAGTTTCAACAGGCTCAGATTGTTGAAGCCGACATCAACCGCCTGACGCAAGATTCTCACAGCGTGCTCGACCTGCTGTCGTCGCTGTTCCTCCAGGGCAGGATCGGTCTTGATGACGGACTTGTCAGCCAGTCTGACGGCCAGCATTCCATGAGCACGAACGAGGTCAAAAAGCGTTTCAAAATCCTGTGGCTTGGATTCTTCAACTTTCCGAATAGCCTCTTCAGCATCCTCCAGTCGCCCCATGCGTGCAGATTCCACGCTGCGGATGGTGAGCAGTTTCAGGAGTTCGTCTTGTGGACGGCTTTCGATTTCCGCAAGGTCTCCGAGTGCCAATTCACGCTGCGCCACATCCTGCAATTCGTCCTCGAGCTTTTTGAGGAGTTCCGCGTCGCGGGGCGATAATTGTTTCCGTTCCTGCAACTCCTTGAAAAGTTGTGCGGATGATTCAAATGCGGTACGAGCATCCTTTAAGTCGGGGATCATCAGCGACAGGAGTCCGGCCGCGCGACGAAGTTTCGCTTCATTCAGTTTCAACTGCGGGCTGTCCACGACTTTCCGGATGTTTGCGTTGGCTCGAAGGGCATCCGCGAACGCCGCACGAGCGGCTGTCAGATTTCCCACGAGCGCTTCGGAGCGTGCCAAGCGATCTCCGATCGCAATGATGTCGAATTGTGCTGACAGATCTCGTGGTGATTCCTCGGCTAAACGGAGATAACCCGTATGCGCCCGTCGAAACAGATCTCGACTGATTTCCAAGTCACCGGATTGCTGGTGGATATCACCGAGACGCGAAAGTGAGATGCAGAAATCACGTTGTGCTCGTCGGTCTTCTGGATGCTCCTTGGCCGCTTGCTCGCTGAAAGTGAGGCTTTTCTTGAACCACTTCAACGATTCGGAGTTTTTGTTTTCAGCGGAGTGGAGCTTGCCGAGTTCGTTGCAGGCGATCGAAATGGAACGTGATAGGTCGGCATTGCGTAAGCCTTTGGCCTCAACGAATAGCCGTTCACCTTCCGTGACACCTCTTTCCAACAACTGTTGTGCTTCAGGGAGCTTCTTCTGCTGACTGAGAATCTGTCCCAGAGAATTCCAGGATGTGACCAATTCCGCTCGCAGCACCTGATGCCCAGGTGATTTGGCCGTGAGATTCTCACGCAACGCAAGAGCCCGACGCGCCGAGGTTTCTGCTTCCGTCAGTTGCACCAGGCGAAAATAGAGGTCGGCCTGACTTCCAAGAACCGTGGCCAGAGTTCGGTTCAATTCAAAGTCCAGCGGGTTCTGATTGACCAGCGAATCCAGCATCACAATGGCACGCTTCAAGTCAGAGTCGGCATCTTTCAATTTGTTGCCGGCGGTCAGCAGATCCGAGCGCCCCATCAGCGCCACGACCAGGTCTCGCTGAGCTTGTCGATTCGCTGGAAGCGCACTCGCTCGTTGTTCGGCAATTCCCAAAGCGCTCTGGAAGGATTGTTCCGCTTCCTTCAACGGACCCTGTCGAAGTTGCAGATTTCCCACGTCGAGGTGGGCAACGAGCAGATCGCGTTGCAGTGTGTCCGTCACGGCGAGACCAGTCGCCAGCGGAACCAGCACATCACGCTCTCGGGTGTAATACCTCAAGGCATCAGCGGCTCGGCCAGTTCGCTGGCAGACAAGCCCTAGACGCTGCAGAACAAATGGCAGATCGCGCTGCGAGTCCGGTTCTTCGCGAGCCATGCGTTCGTCACGCGATTCCACTTCTTGAAGTGTCTGCACGAAGAGCCGTTCTGATTCATCAAATTGGCCCATGTGGTACAGCAAATCGGCCAGCTTATTCCTTGCGACCTGCTGATCATGTCGGGCATGAAAGCTGTCCGGGGCCGACTCCAAAAGCTTTCGTGCCGCATCCACAGCTTGCCGAGAAACTGCTTCCGCGTCTTTCAGAACGTTGGAAGTCGAGTCAATCAAACCGGCTGCTTCACCCACTTCCGAACTTCCCAATTCGGTCATCAGATCGACGATCCGGAGCATCGCATGAAGCTCTGTCCGCTCTCGTTTTCCAGGAGACGTGTAGCGTGTGGATATTTTGCGAATCAGCGGCGTCACTCGCTGGAGTACCGTCTGACGCACCTCTGCGGCACCCGTCATGTTTTTCAGGAACGGATCAAATTCAAAGATCACTTCGTGCGCGAGTTCCGACGCGAGCAAACTATGCATCCGCGCCTCTTCTGCAGCATCACGCTCGCGGTGATTGGATTCTGTGATCTCAGCGTTCTTGGCAATCAGACTCTGATTCGCGGTATCAAGATCGCGATTGGCATATGCCAACGATTGGTTTCGTGACGAAACCATCACGAACAAGACTGACAGGCAGATCGAGGCCGCTAAGACTGAGGCGGCCGTCGATGTCACGGCAGTCTTGTGGTTCTTCACCCAGCGATTTGCACGAACGGTGAAGGGTTCGGGCCAAGCCGAGACCGGTTCGTCGTTCAGCCAGCGTTTCACGTCGTCGGCCAGGTCGCGCGCTTTGGCGTAGCGACCGGGTGGTTTGAGCGACATCGCTTTCAGCACGATTGCTTCCAATGGCTTGGGCACGCGCGGTTCGATTTTGGTCGGCCGTGGGAATTCGCCCTTGAGGACTCGCGCCAGGACTTCCTCCGTGGACGTTCCTTTGAAGGCAGACTGGCCGGTCAAAACGCTGTAGAGGATCGCGCCGAGGCTGTAGATATCGGTCGCTGGGCCGAGTTCACCAATATGGCCCAGCGCTTGTTCGGGCGACATGTAGGCCAGTGTTCCCATCACATCGCCGTGCTGCGATTGATGTGGATCGGCCCCTTCCGACGCGACTCGCAGCGCCCCTTCGAGGTTGGCGGCTTGATGCTCTTCGTCGCGGCCCACCAGCTTGGCGAGCCCCCAGTCGACGACCAACGTCTCGCCATACTCGCCCAGCATGACGTTCTCTGGTTTCAAGTCGCGATGGATCACGCCTCGGCTGTGGGCGTAGGCGACTCCGTCGCAGATACGCTGGAAGCGATCCAACAGATCCTTCAGCGCTGGCTCAGACCACTCGCCGCCATGCAGTTTGGTGATGGCCCTGGCCAACGTCCCGGCCTCGGAGTCTTCCTTGGGATCGAGAATCGACTCGACCGCCGTCTTCAGGGTTTGGTCGCACGCCTGCTGCGGGTCGAACGAAAACTTCGCGAGCTGACCTTCCAACTCCCGGCGGTGTTCGGGGGACTGCTCCTTATCGAACGCTCGCAAGGCCGCGAGCAGTGGCTGCTCCTCGGCCGAGCGCGGACGGTCATGAAAGGCGGCGGTGGCGACATGCAGACGCGGATCACCGAACACTCGCATCACATAACAGGGGGAATTGGGATCGGCCTGACCCGACTCATTGAGTTCCGCCGTGACGTCATACACCGGGACAATGTTGGGATGTTCGAGCTTGCCGCTGACCTCCGCCTCGCGACGGAACAAGGTGAGCGAGTGCTGCGACCCTTTCTCCGTCGGCTTCAAGATCTTCAGGGCCACGCGGCGGTCGATCTGAGGGTCGAGCATCAGCCAGACTTCTCCCTGACCGCCGATCCCCAACCGATCAATGGACCGGAACCGCGCGACGTTCGGCTTTTTCATCGCTTGGCAATAAGTCGCGTCAACCAAAGGAACGTGGTCGGGAAACCGCGAGCGATATGCCGCGAGCTGCGGAACCTCGCCACGCCGCAGCCGTTGGTCCAGCTCGATGCCGAGCAACTCTCGCAGAACCGTCTCACGATCCGTCTCAGGAACTGGGCCGAGAACAGTCTCAATGCTCGGCTGAGTCGCTGACTTCCACGCGTCCTCGAAGTCGCCGAAGAGTTGCTCGCGTTTCTTGGCCACGATAAAGCTGTCGTCCGCCGAATGCGGGGCGTTGTTGTTGGGTGTGTCGTCGCCGGCTGGCAGAGTCGGTTGGCTCATGAGTGGCCTCCAAAGATCGCGAGTCTGTTGTGGAAAGTGGGTGTGTCAGTATGTCGAACGATTACCAAGGAACGATTACACGATTACTGGCTGACCTGAAGGCTGGCAATCAAGAAGCGTTAGAAGAGATCTGGCAAGCGTGTTCCAGCGAGCTGGGACAACTTGCTCGGGCCGTCATGACCAACAGGCCGAAGCGATTCACCGATGAAGAAGATGTGTTGCAGAGCGTGTTCCTCAGTCTTCTGCAAAAGAAGAAGGACACCTTTCCCGATAATCGCCGAGATCTATGGAGGCTTCTCCTCTCGATGACTTTTAAGAGGATGGCCACCCACGCACGCCGTGAGATGGCACAAAAAAGGGGAGGAGGCCGAACTCCCGCAAGCCTATTCGACGAAATCGCCAACCGGAAACCAACGCCCGAAGACCTGGCCATCTTAAGCGATACCACTGAAAGAGAGTTGGAGGGACTCGGAGACGAGCTTCAGTTAAGGGAAGTGGCGCTACTCACACTGGACGGGCACAAGCCCGATGAAATCGCGAATCAGCTTAAGATGACGGTCCGCGCCGTTCAAAGACGACTTGTGATCATTCGCTCGAAATGGGGAAAGGAACTCGGAGAAAATTAGTCGCCGGCAAACACGGCCATCGGACGGGTAAGCCGGCGGCTTGCGGTTATTGAGGTTCAGTTTGATGTTTGCGCCTGGCAAATCAGCCGGAACGCGCTAGCGTCCGGTTCGATCGGCTCTTTGAAATCGCGCAAACTTCAATCTGAGTCCCAATAATCAACCCGGCGACATGTCACTCCGAAGTGATAATCCGCTGCGCTCACACCGCTCAGTCTTCAAAATCTTCGTCGTCAAATTCATCAGACTCCGTAGCGGTCTCTTCGTCTTCATCGGACTATGTCGCGGCCTCGAAAACTTGGTTGACGACGCCTCCTAAAAACTCCAGAGCAGCGGTTCCGTAGTCGCCGCGTTCGATGTGATCGTGAACTCGATCGTAATGGTCTTGCGCGTTGTCTCGGAATTGTTCGGAGAGGGGAGTGCTCATTGGGTTTCCTTTGTTGCTTGTGGGTGAAGTACGTGTTGGCCATTTCGGCCCAACCACAGACCGCCAAACACCCGGTCGCCGCGACAGAGATTTTTCGGAATTCTCTTTCTGGGTCTCCACCGTCCTGGAACTCGCCGAGCGAACTGGCGGGCAAGCCGCTCCAAAGGCGAACGGCAGGAAATCAGGCGGCGAAGCCGCAGTGACGTGGGGTACGTTTTCAACGTGCCCGTGACAAGCACGTTGAAAACTTGCTCCACGTCCGGAAACCGTCGTTAAGCCAATGGGCTGCATCGCAACCGACCGACTCAAAAAGTTTGGAAAAAATCTGAAATCGGGTCGCGAGTCGTGTCGCTTCGCCCCCTCGATCAGCGGTTCTTGATCGCCGGGGCAATTTGCAGATCCCTGACGGATTCGGTCCTGGCAATCGCTCGTCACTGAGCGATCGACCACAAGCTCGTTCCCCAGGAGAGATCGCAAATGACTCGTATCGCTGAATCCGTGATGAAAAACTTCGCCGCACTGTTTCAAACCAATCGTGCTCGCCGTGCCCGTCCGACTCAGTCCCGCTGGGCTTCAGGCCCGGCGGAAATCCTCGAAGTCCGAAAGCTTCCGACAATAATCACCGTCGATACGAATCTTGATGTCGTGCAAGCGGACAATCGAACGAGCATGCGCGAAGCGATTACTTTCGCGAACAACAATCTGGGAGCAGACACGATTGTGATCGCACCGGAATTGGCCGGTCGTGTTTTCCAAATGAGCCTGGATCGCGGATTCGGCGCGTTTCAGATCACCGACGATTTGACGTTGAACGGAGTCCCGGACAATCTCAACACGCGTGCCGACGAACGGGTCACGTTTGACGGTAGAGGACTGGACTTCCTCGTCGGAACTCCATTCTTCGCCGTCAACGACGGCAACGTCAGCCGTGACATTAACGTGGTCATTTCCGACTTGAACCTGGCCCACGGCTCGACCCGAGGGACGCCCGGCGGAGCCATCACCAATCAGGAAAACCTGACGCTCAATCGAGTCAACTTTACTGGCAACGCCAGCGTCGTTGACCTGACGTTCCTGAGAAGCGGCAGCATTGATCCTGTCGGTGGTGCGATTGCCAATTACGGGATCTTGAATGTTGCTGGTTGTACCTTCACGGCGAACACCGCTCCAAAAGCCGGCGGAGCCATCTACAACGCCGGTCTTCTCAACATCTCCAACAGCAGCTTCTACTACAACGGCACGACCGCAGATGGCGGAGCCATCTACAACGGTGCCACCGGAGTCGCGACGATTCGCCATACGGTCATCGCCGGAAACACCGCTGGTGAAACCGGTGCTGGCATCGACAACCGGGGCAGCATGCGGCTGGAGAATTCGCAGGTCAATGCCAACCGCCTCAATTCGGCGATTGGCGGGGCTGGGATTTACAACGACTACGGAGCCAACGCGGTCATTCGCGATTCGGAGATTACGCGAAACCTTCTCGTACCGATTCGCTCCGGAATCGGCGGGGCGGGAATTTTGACCTACGGCAACCTCGAAGTCGGTTCGTCCGTGATCGCCGGCAACTGCGTCACGGTTCCGTCCGAAGATGGACTCCTGAAGGGAGGCGGGATCAATGTTCAAGCGGGGTTCGTGACTGTCACCAACATCCTCTTCGACTCGAACTTCGCGCGGCAGGGTGGTGCCATCCACGTTGAGAATGGAACCGCGCGAGTGGAGTCTTCTCGGTTCATTCGCAATTCGTCGGAGAATCGGTTTGGCGGTAACAATTTCTTTTCCCCGGACACCCGCGAGGGTGCTGGCTCAGCCTGGTCCACGTCGAACGGGGGACTCACTTTGGTTGCTCCATACTTCGAGAACAACTTCGTGACCGCTGCCGGTGGAGACTTTGGGAATAGCCGAGTCTCTCGGGTCGCTAATCAGCAACCGCAGGGCTATGTGACCATCATTCCCGCAACGCCGACCTCTGGAACCACAACTCCAAGCGGCAGCCAAGTGGCGACGGGGACGAATTCCTTGCCTCGAACCACCGTGAATTCGCTGCCTCGGACCTCCGTGGATACGACTGTCGGGGGCCGAGTGAACACGGCGGCGAATCGTACCACCTCTGCGGGCTTCACCGGCACTGACGCCACCAACTCAGGTCGTCGTTTGCGATGATCTGCTTGCCAGGCGGATCGGTGCAGGTTGCAAGTTCTGCAAGACATCAATTCCGAGGCCGTCAGCACTTTCTGCTGACGGCCTTTTTTCTGTACTTAATTGATTCGTTGAGCGATTGAATCCGTGCGGACATATCGCAACTCGGCCCCATCGTTCCGCCGGAGCCTCTGGATCGCTCGTATTGACCCAATCGATCGGATCGGGTTTGCCCCCATCAATGAGGTCACTACGAGCGGAGCACTCACCACATCGACTCCAGCACTTCTGGCGGAGCTTCCGCATACTTGAGCGGTTCCATCGAATACGACGCACGCCCCTGAGAGAGGCCACGCACCTGTGTCGAATAGCCAAACATCTTCGCCAGCGCGACTTCCGCTTCAATGACCCACAACCGGCCGCGATTCTCCGTCCGCACGATTGTCGCGCGGCGAGCATTCAAATCGGCTTGAACGTTGCCGATGAACTCTTCCGGCGTCACGACCTCCAACTTCATCACCGGTTCCAGCAAGACACAACCGGCCTTCTCCAATCCTTCTGCGACCGCCTTCGCTGCCGCAGCGGTGAGTGCGACGTCGTTCGACTCCCCCTCTTTGTAGACCACGTCGACGATTCGAAAGCGGACTCGCATGAGCGGGTTGCCGTACATGCCGCCGGCGTTTGCCCCTTCCTCAACGGACTGTTCCAGGACAGACATCATGGCGGCAGGCAGCGTTCCGGGCTTCAAATCGTTTTCGACACTGACCGCTGCCTCACCCTCAAATGGCTCGACTCGCAAACGGACTTTTGCGGAGTGCGTCGCAGCACCGACTTGCCGCGAAAACTCCCCTTCAACCGTGGTCGCCTTGCGGACGGTCTCGCGATAACTGACGCGCGGCTTGTGAACACGAGCCTTCACCCCAAACTCGCGCTGCATCCGATCCATGATGACTTCGAGATGCAACTCACCCATGCCGCTGACGAGCGTCTCGCCGGTCTCTTCGTTGATCCGCACTTTGAACGTTGGATCTTGTTTGGCCAACCGACGCAGGGTCTCTTCCAGTTTCTTCCGTTCCGCGCTGCTGTCCGGTTCGATCGCCATCGAGATCACCGTCTCCGGAAACGTGATCTTCTCCAGCAGGATCGGATTCTGAGTCGCACACAGTGTGTCTCCCGTTGCGACTTCTTTTGGTCCGATCGCACCGACGATGTCGCCGGCAAACGCTTCATCGGCCTCAATCTTCTCGCGTGAGTCCGCCTGCACACGCCAAATCTGACTGACCAATTCCTTCGCATTCGTCCGCGGGTTAAGCACTTTCGAGCCGCTCTTCAGCGTCCCGGAGTAAATCCGCAGGAAGCACAAGTCTCCATGTTTGTCGGCCTGAATCTTGAAGATGAGGCCACAGAAAGGCTCGTCAACTGAGGTCTTGCGTTTTTCGATTTTGGTTTGCTGCGAACTTTTTTTTACCGCCAGCGGTAAGCCTTCGATGGCCGGCCGGTCGAGCGGGCAAGGCAAGAATTGCACGACGGCATCCATCAGCGCTTGCACTCCGACGTACCTCAGCGATGTGCCGCACAGCGTTGGAAAGAACTGTCGCTCGATGGTCCCTTTCCGGACGAGACGACGGATCGTGTCAGACGGCAAATCCTGCGACTCGAGATATTGTTCGAGAGCTTGCTCGTCCATCTCGGCGACAGTTTCCAAAAGCTTGTGTCGCCAATACTGAGCTTCGTCGGCAAACTCCGCGGGAATCTCACGCTCCTCGAACTTCGCGCCGAGCGATTCGGTATCCCAATACAGCGCCTGCATCGTGATCAGGTCGATGATTCCCTTGAAACAGTTTTCATCGGGAAGCGAGCCCGCACCGATGGGAATCTGCACTGCTAGAGGCGTCGCATGCAGGCGACTTTCAATATCTTTCAGAACCGTTTCGTAATTCGCACCGATGCGGTCCATCTTGTGGATGAAGCAGATGCGAGGAACACCGTAACGGTCGGCTTGACGCCACACAGTTTCGCTTTGAGCCTCGACCCCATCGACCGCACTGAAGATGACCACGCCGCCGTCGAGCACTCGCAAGCTGCGTTCGACCTCGGCCGTGAAGTCCACATGCCCCGGCGTGTCGATGATGTTGATCGTCGAGTCTTTCCACCGACAGGTGATCGCCGCCGAGTAGATCGTAATTCCACGCCGCGCTTCATCCGGATCGAAGTCCGTGATCGTAGTCCCGTCATCGACGTTTCCCATGCGATGCGACGCGCCGGCATAGTACAGAATCCGCTCGGTCGTCGTCGTCTTTCCGGCGTCGATGTGTGCGATGATGCCAATGTTGCGAATGGCTTTGATGTCGTGTGACATGACCGGTCCTCCGCGACTACGAAAACCGCGACTACGAAAACTCAGTGGCGAGATTGCCGGGAGGCGTTCGTGCTCGGCACCAAAGAAAAACAGCGCGTGGCTGCCGGACCACCGGCTTCCACGCGCTGCGATGTGTTTCCAAAACTACCAGGCGAAGTGAGAGAAGGCCTTGTTGGCATCGGCCATGCGATGCACATTCTCGCGAGTTGTCATGGCCGTGCCCTCACGTTTGAATGCGGCGATCAATTCCTCAGCCAAGCGGCTGTCCATTGGCCGGCCCTTCTTGCCGCGGGCGGCCAAGAGAATCCATCGAATCGCCAGCGTTTGGCGGCGCTTGGGATTCACGGACGTCGGCACTTGATAGTTCGCACCACCGACACGGCGTGAGCGAACTTCGATCGCCGGCTTCACATTGTCGACCGCCGCCAAAAACACATTGATCGGTTCTTCATCGGGCAACTTCTTCTTGATGATGTCCATTGCCGAATAGAAGACGCCCTGCGCGGCGCTCTTCTTGCCGTCGTGCATAAGGCAGTTGACGAATTTCGACGCCAAGACCGAACCGAATCGTGGATCGGGTTTGAGTTGCTTGCTGCTCGCTGTGAAATGCTTGGCCATTAAAGTCTCTCGCTGCTTTCAAACCTGTGTCATGGGAGAAGTCAAATTGCAAAACTATTTGGGACGTTTGGCACCATACCGGCTGCGGGCCTGTTTGCGGTTGGTGACACCCAGTGTGTCGAGTACTCCGCGGATGACTTTGTACCGAATACCAGGAAGGTCTCGGACACGGCCGCCGCGAACGAGCACGATCGAGTGTTCTTGCAGGTTGTGTCCCTCGCCTGGGATGTAGGCCGTGATTTCTTTGCCGTTCGACAAGCGAACACGGGCCACTTTTCGAAGCGCCGAGTTCGGTTTCTTCGGCGTCACTGTTTTCACCAAGAGGCAGACGCCGCGTCTTTGCGGGCAGCCTTCCAGCACCGGGGTCTTAGACCGCGATTTTTGAATGGTTCGAGGTTTACGAACCAATTGATTGATGGTCGGCATTCATTCACTCGCAATGGAAAAAGAAAACTTCGTCGTTCATTCTTTGAAGGCACTCTAACCAAGACCAAATCACCGCAAGGTTGGGACAGCAGCGCTATCGGAGCCACCGTCTTTGCCACCATCGCCAACAGCACCCTCTTTGAGGAGCTCCAGACGAGCCGCCATGATGCGATCATGTTCGGCCTTCAGTTCTTGCAATGCTTCGGCTCGCACCCGTACTTCCGCTGACTGATGGGTTTTGAATCCCGTGCCGGCCGGAATGAGGTGCCCCAAGATAACGTTCTCTTTCAAGCCGACCAAGTGATCGACCTTCCCCGCAATGGCGGCTTCGGTCAAAACCTTGGTGGTTTCCTGGAAACTGGCTGCCGAGATGAAGCTTTCGCTCTGCACGGCGGCTTTGGTGATTCCTAACAACTGGACGGCCGCCGTGGCTGCTCGTGGCTTCTGGAAGGCAGCGGGCCGACCCCCGTCCGCTTCGACTGTCGGGTTGACTTCATCGAAGGTCTTGCGCGGCACGATGTCGCCAGCCTGAAATTCCGTGTCGCCGGGGGTTGTGACCTTCACCGAATTCGCTAACGAGGTGTTCAGTTTTCGGAATTCAAACTTATCAAGCACGATTCCGGGCAGCAAATCGGTGTCCCCGACGTCAGTCACGCGGACCTTGCGAAGCATCTGTGACACGACAATTTCAATGTGCTTGTCGTCCACATCCACTCGTTGTGAGCGGTACACGTTCTGAATTTCGTGGAGCAAGTACTGCTGCACGGCCTCAACGCCGCTGACTCGCAGGATATCGTGCGGAACCAACGGACCACGGACGAGCGCGTCGCCAGCACGAACGGCATCCTTGGCGTGGACCATCAACGGCTTGCCGTGCGGAATGATGTGTTCGACTTCGGTGCCGTCGGAACCACGGACGATGATGACTCGCTTGCCGCGTTTCTTCTCGGCACTCAGTTCGACTTCGCCGTCGATTTCGGCGACCACCGCCGGATCTTTTGGCTTGCGAGCCTCGAACAACTCCGTGACGCGCGGCAGACCGCCGGTGATGTCTTGCGTACCGCCGCTCTCACGTGGGTTCTTGGCAACGATTGTACCGGCGGCGATCTGTTGGGCTTCCTCGACTTCGATGCTCGCCTTCTCAGGCAGGTAGTAGAAGTCGAGAATCTTGCCGGTCGAGTCTTCGATCACGACCTGCGGATGCAAGTCCCCCTTGTGCTCGATAATCGTTTTGCGAACTTTTCCGCTGGCTTCGGTTTCGGTGCGGATCGACTGACCTTCGAGGCAGTCCTCGAATCGCACTCGACCACCGACTTCCGACAGAATGGGAACCGAGTGCGGATCCCACTGGCAGACGATTGCCCCGGCCTGAATATCTTGGTTCTCGGTCACGAACAATACCGCCCCGTTCGGGATCGTGTACTTTTCCAGTTCGCGATCTTTCGGGTCGACGATGATGACTTCGCCGTTTCGGGCGAGCACGACGTTTTCGCCGGCGACGTTGACCACGCTGCGAATGCGTGTGAACTTCACGCGGCCAGCACGTCGTGATTTGATTTCCTTCTCTTCGACGTCCGTCTGAGCGGCACCGCCGATATGAAACGTTCGCATGGTGAGCTGCGTGCCCGGTTCGCCGATGCTTTGAGCAGCGATGATTCCGGCCGCCAAACCCTCTTCCACCATCGATCCGGTCGACAGATCCATGCCATAGCACAGCCGACACATCCCCAATGTGGCTTCGCAAGTGAGCGGGCTGCGGACCTGAATCTTATCGACTCCCAATTCCTCGATTTTGCGAGCGATCGCGACGGTGATCAATTCACCTTCCCGAACGATGATTTCGTCGGTGATTGGGTTGACGATATTTGTGCGGCTGACTCGGCCACGGATGCTTTCCGCTAGGCTGAGTACCACTTTCTCGCCCTGATAGATGACTCCCTTGGTGATCCCTTTGGTCGTGCCGCAATCGTGCGTTGTGACAACGACGTTTTGGCAAACGTCTGCCAGTTTACGGGTCAGATATCCGGAATCGGCTGTCTTGAGGGCCGTATCGGCCAAGCCTTTGCGGGCACCGTGTGTCGAGCTGAAGTACTCCAACACGGTCAAACCTTCGCGGAAGTTCGCCTTAATCGGAGTCTCGATAATCTCGCCACTGGGCTTAGCCATCAGGCCGCGCATGCCGGCCAACTGTCGAATCTGTTCGACGCCACCGCGAGCGCCCGAATGGGCCATCAAGTAAATTGGATTCACATACGAACCGTCTTCGCGGACGTCGTGTTCCAATTCGTGCATCATCGTTTTGGTGATTTGCTCGCGTGCGTGAGTCCAGTGATCGAGCACTTGGTTGTACCGCTCCTGATCGGTAATCACACCGCGGTCGTACAGCTTTTGAGCCTTTAAGACGAGGGCTTCGGCATCGCCGATGATCTTCGGTTTATCGGGAGAAGTCTTGAGATCGCTGGCCCCGAACGACAAACCCGACCGAGTCGATTCGCGGAATCCAAGTTCCTTCATGCGGTCGAGCAACGCGATCGTCTCACGACGGCCGAGTTCCAGATAACAGTCGGAGATCACGCGCTGCAAATCTTTGCTGCGCATCGTCATGTTGTAGTAAGCCGACTTGTCGCTCAGGATGTCGTTGAACATCACACGGCCCGGAGTCGTCACGATCAACCCGCCGGGCTTATGGGTTTCGGCCCCTTCGCCGATGACTCGTTTGTCCCGCGGTAGACGCAGCTTGACTTCGGCGTGACGAGAAACCTTGCCTTGCGCGAACGCGAGATGCAATTCCGCGACCGAACCCAACGTCAGACCTTCGCCTGGCCGCCCCGAACGACTTAAAGTCGCGTAGTAGCAACCCATCACGATGTCCTGAGACGGGCTGATGATCGGAGCACCGTTCGCCGGACTGAAGACGTTGTTCGTCGACATCATCAAGGTCGTCGCTTCAACCTGAGCTTCGATCGACAATGGCAGATGGACGGCCATCTGGTCGCC
>SYJG01000424.1 GCA_005798445.1 Planctomyces sp. | reverse complement strand
GCCATCGCGGTCCAGCGGATGATCGACTTGATGCGGCGTTCGATCTCCCGATTGCCGGGGAACCGAGGCTGCCGATCGGCCGGGATCGTGTTGATGTACGGCGTGTTGGCCGTGAACGGCAACGTCACGCCGCGGACGTAAGCTCGCTCCTGCAAAGCGGAAAGCAGATGCTGCACGCCCCCCTGGCCATGCCGGTGAAGGATGTCGTCCAGCGACTCAAACCATTCATCCAATTCCTGGGAATCCAGCGGGGTCGAAACCGGTGCCTCAAGCGTCATTGTCTCGTCTTCTGTCTGCGTTCCGGGAGGCGGCAACACGGCTTCAGAGCACTCCGCCGCATTTCCACAATTTTCAATGCCAAAAATGAGTCCGGCATTATGGCGGCAGGCCAGAATTCGAGCAATGCGGCGGGAGCCGACGACGCATGAAGTTCGTCACAAGATAAGATCAGCCCGGTCCTTGTCACAATTCTGACCGATCGGCAAACTCGGTACAAAAGGACCGGACATGAATCTCTCTCCCCACCCGCCCGCGATCAATGTGGTCGTCTTCCGTTCGCCCGGTCCCGACGATGACCGCATCGAGTCTTTGTCGGCCGACTTTGTCGAGCGGAAAACCGTTTGTCCGCTGGGTGGCGGCTTGGGCTTTCTCGTCTTGCAACCCGACGACTTCGATCGAGTGTGGGCTGGCGTCGATGCGGGCGACGCACTCGGAACCGCCAGCGCGTGCCTCTTTCATCTCGGCCAGAACGCTCACCAGTTCATCGACCGTTCGGAAGATTTCATTTACGGCTGGGTCGGAGCCGACGACGAACCGGAGTTCCACCGCGTCCTGTTGCTGCAAGTCGTCCCGCGTCCGCATTTGATCGAAATGATGCGACGTCGGGCAGAGGCAAACTGACGAACGTGTCGCGAGGAAGGCTGTTTGACCAGCCGTGAAGCGTGTCGTATATTCCTCTCGCAGTTCACCTACGGACATTCGCCATGCGCCTCAAGTTTCCATCTCCGATCTCCATTATCACGGTCGTTGCCGGGATCACGATTCCCGCCAGCGGCCCTTGTCAGTGGCATTGAGCTTGGGGTTTGTTTCTTTTCGTTACGACGTTGTCACCCTCAGGTCGATCGCCTGAGGGTTTTTTGTTTTCACAAGAGCATAAGCCCCACCCGGGACGAGTCCGGTGGGGGTGAGGAATCGGCGATGACTCGAATCCAAATCTACGACACGACCCTCCGCGACGGCAGCCAGGGTGAGGGGGTGAACTTCTCGTTGCAGGACAAGCTGTTGATCACGCAGCGGCTGGATGAATTGGGATTCGACTTCATCGAGGGGGGCTATCCCCTCTCGAACCCGAAAGACGCCGAATATTTCCAGCGGGCGCGAGACCTCGACTTGAAGCACGCGACGGTGACGGCGTTCGGCATGACGCGCCGACGCGGAGCGGCTCCAGAGGGCGACACCGGCATGGTCGCGCTGCGGGACTCGCAAGCGAAGATTTGCGTCATTGTCGGCAAGACGTGGGACTTGCACGTCTTCGAGGTACTGCGTGTCGATGAGGCGGAGAATCTTGCCATGATCCGCGACTCGGTCGGGTTCCTGCATGGCGAAGGACGCCGCGTTTTTTACGACGCCGAGCACTTCTTCGACGGCTATCGAGCCAACCCGGAGTTCGCGCTCAAGACGATCAAGGCGGCCGAAGAGTCGGGAGCCGAGATCGTCGTCCTCTGCGATACAAACGGCGGTCGATTGCCGGAGGAGATTGCCGATGCGGTCAAAGCGGCTCGGCAGGCGTTGACGATCCCGGTCGGCATTCACTGCCACAACGACTGCGATCTGGCTGTCGCGAATTCGCTCGCGGCCGTCGATGTCGGTGCGATCCAAGTTCAGGGGACAATCAACGGCATCGGCGAACGCTGCGGTAACGTTGACCTGTGCAGCGTCGTTGCGAACCTCGCTCTGAAAAAGACCGGCTACGAAGTGCTGGCCGAAGGTGGACTGAAACATCTCGCCGAGTTGTCGCGTTACGTTTACGAACTGGCGAACATGAACTACCGCAACGGCCAGCCGTTCGTCGGCACCAGTGCGTTTGCTCACAAAGGTGGCATGCACGTCCACGCGGTCAATCGGCTCGCGAAGAGCTACGAGCATATCGAGCCGGAGACCGTCGGCAACGTGCGGCGAGTGCTCATCAGCGAGCTGTCCGGCAAGTCGAACATCGTTGCGAAGACGACGAAGTACGCGATCCAAAACGACGCGGGGATGATGCAGAAGATTCTCGATCGCGTGCAGGACTTGGAAAACGAAGGTTTCCAGTTTGAAGCGGCTGAGGCGTCGTTCGATCTGCTGGTCCGCAAAATCGTTGGCCAGTACCAGCCGAAATTCGAGAGGGTGCATTACCGCGTGAACGTCGAATCCGATGGTGGACTGCGGGACGAATCGGTCTCGATCGTCTCGAACAGTGCGATGGCACCAGCCACCGAAGCGACGATCAAACTGCGAGTCGCCGGTCGGCTGGAACATGTCGTCGCGGAGGGAGATGGCCCGGTCAACGCACTCGATACGGCACTACGCAAGGCGCTGATCACGACGTACCCAAATCTCGCCGAGATGCAGCTTGTGGACTACAAGGTTCGCGTCATCAACTCGACCGCCGGCACGGCGGCTCGTGTGCGTGTCGTCATTGAGAGCCGCGATGACCACGAAGTCTGGACGACGGTCGGCGTCAGCGAAAACATCATCGAAGCCAGTTGGCTCGCGCTGGTTGACAGCGTCGAGTACAAGCTCTTCAAGGACGAGCAACCGGCGGCGTGAACGAACGGTCGACGCAGTGATCGAACTCGAATGCCTCATCGCGTGACGCGGTCAGCGGTAGCGGTTCGCCTCGCTGTTCGGTGAGCACTCGCCAAACGTGGTTCAACCGATTCTCGGCTTCGTCGACGGGGACGCGCACGCTGATCGGCCAAATCGAACGAGTGCGACCGTCGGACGCACACCACGCTCCGTAGCAACAGACCCAAATCGCCAGCGGCCAGCGGCCCAGAGCTGTCGTGACTTCGGCCATCGGAAATTCGTCCGGCCACGACTGACAGACGATGACCAAGTCGGGCGGTTCAACCATTGGGACCGCCAGATCCGCGATCTGTCGCACGACGGCCCGCGTCCCCAGCGAGTCGATCCAATGACGAATCGCCGAGAATTCCGTTCGATCCCAGTCGCCGACAACGAGAATCGCGGGTTGAGCCATGATCGGAAAGTGGGATAACGGCTATCGGCATTCGGCTCACGGCAATCGGCCGGAAGCCGGCTCACGCAATCCTCAATTCACAAACCAGGTGTCGCCGCTGTTGAGCAGCTTCTCGACATCGCCTTCACCAAGCTTCGCCTGGGCGGCCTCAACCTGCTTCGTCACGGACTCGTCGTAGGTCGAACGCTCGACGGAGCGGAAGATTCCCATCGGTTCGGGGAACTCCGGGTGTCTCATGCGGGAGAGCAGGAACGCGAGCGACGGCTCCGAAGCCTTCTCGTCATGGAACAGCAAGTCGTCTTCCTTGATGTCCCCACCAAGTTGGACGATCTCCACGCGGTTCCCTTCGGCGACTCGAATTCCCTTTTCGCGGTTCTTGCCGAAGATCAACGGCTTGCCCTGTTCGAGATAGACGACGCTATCGCTGCGAGTTTCCTTGTCGGTCGCGTAGTTGAACGCCCCGTTGTTGAAGACGTTGCAGTCTTGATAGACCTCGACGAACGCCGTCCCTTTGTGGTGGGCGGCTCGCTCCAGAACCATCGTCAGATGCTTGATGTCCACATCGACCGAGCGGGCGACGAACGTGGCTTCGGCTCCGATCGCAACCGACAGCGGCGTCAGTGGGTGATCGATCGAGCCATACGGCGTGCTCTTGCTCTTCTGGCCGAGCGGGCTGGTTGGCGAGTACTGGCCTTTGGTCAGACCATAAATCTGGTTGTTGAAGAGGATGATCTTCAGGTCGATGTTGCGGCGGATGGCGTGCAGAAAGTGATTGCCGCCGATCGACAGGGCGTCGCCGTCACCGGTGATGACCCAGACTTGCAGTTCGGGATTGGCCAACTTCACGCCGGTCGCCACCGCGGGAGCTCGGCCGTGAATGCTGTGCAGGCCATAGGTGTTGACGTAATACGGGAAGCGGCTGCTGCAACCGATGCCCGACACGAAGCAGAATTTCTCTTTCGGGATGCCCAGCGTCGGCAGCACCTTTTTCATCTGGGCGAGGATCGAGTAATCGCCGCAGCGCGGGCACCAGCGGACTTCCTGATCGCTGGCGAAGTCTTTCGATTGAAGCGTGGGCAGAGTTGGCATTTCGACGGACATCGCAGAGTTACCTTTTTCTAATTTCAGATTTCAGATTCGGGCATCAGCCGTGGAATTCGTTGATCACGGCGACCAGCTCGTTCACCAGGAACGGCTTGCCTTCGATTTTGTTGTAGCCTTGAGCGTCGACGAGGTACTGATTGCGGAGTAGCAGCCGCAACTGACCGCAGTTCAATTCCGGAACGAGCACTTTTTCGTAGCTCTTCAGAATCGTCCCGAGATTTCGCGGGAGCGGGTTCATGTATTTCAGGTGCGTGTGCGCGACCGATTTTCCGGCGGCCTGAGCTTGTTGAACTGCCGTGCGGACGGCTCCGAAAGTCCCGCCCCAACTGATCACGAGCACCTTGCCAGATGCCGGGCCATCCACCGTTTGTTCGGGAATGAAATTGGCAATGTTCGCGATCTTCGCAGCTCGCGTGTTGGTCATGTGCTGATGGTTCTTCGGCGAGTAGTCGATGTTGCCGGTGACGTCCTTCTTTTCGAGTCCACCGATGCGGTGTTCCAAGCCTTTTGTGCCCGGCTTGGCCCACGGGCGAGCGAGTTTATCATTCCGCTTGTACGGCAGGTATTCGCCGTTCTCGCCGTTCGCGGCAGTGATGTGATCGATCTTCAAACGCGGCAGGTCTGCGACCTTCGGAATCTGCCACGGCTCCGCTCCGTTGGCGATGTAGCCGTCGGAAAGGAAGATCACCGGACACATGAATTCGGTGGCGATTCGAAACGCTTCTTGAATCATCGAGAAGCAATCGCCGGGACCACTCGCCGCAATGATCGGCAGCGGCGATTCGCCGTTGCGACCGTACATCGCGAGCAACAAATCCGATTGCTCGGTCTTGGTCGGCAGCCCGGTGCTCGGACCACCGCGCTGGACGTCGATGATGACCATTGGCAACTCGGTCATCATGCCCAGGCCCATCGCCTCACCCTTCAGGCAGATGCCGGGACCGCTACTGGCGGTGACCGCCAGCTCCCCAGCGAAGGCCGCTCCGACACAGGCAGACATCGCGGCGATTTCGTCTTCGGCCTGGAACGTCTTCACGCCGAAATGCTTGAACGTCGACAGGTCATGCAAGATGTCGCTGGCAGGAGTGATCGGATAGCCGCTGAAGACGACCGTCTTGCCAGAGAGCTTCGCCATTACGGCCAAGCCCATCGCGACTGCTTCGTTGCCGGTGATCTTGCGGTACTTGCCGGCCGGCAACCGCGCGGGTGGGACGTGGTAATGAACTGTGAACGACTCGGTCGAGAAGCCGTAATTCATGCCGGCCCGCAGCGAACGCAGGTTGGCTTCGACGACGTCTGGCTTCTTGGCGAATTTGGACCGAATGAATTCCTCGGTCGGTTTCGGATCGCGGTCGTACAGCCAGTAGACCAGACCCAGGGCGAAGAAGTTGCGGCACATGTCCGCACCCTTCAACGAGAGTCCCAATCCTTCGACCGCATCCCGGTTGAGCCGCGTCATTGGCACCTTGTGAACACGGAACTTGGCCATCAAGGTTTCGTTGTCGAGCGGGTTCGCGTCGTACAACGCTTTTTGCAAGCCGCTCTTGTTGAACTCTTCCTCGTTGACGATCAGCGTGCCGCCACGCTTGAGGTCTTCGATGTTCGTCTTGAGCGCCGCCGGATTCATCGCGACCAGCGTGTCGACGGCATCGCCCGGAGTGAAGATGTCGTGATTCGAGAAGCACAACTGATAGCCGGAAACTCCGAAGAGCGAACCGGCGGGAGCACGAATCTCGGCGGGGAAATCGGGGAACGTCCGCACGTCGTTGCCAAAGATGGCCGAGGCGTTCGTCATCTGTGTTCCGACCGACTGCATTCCGTCGCCGGAGTCGCCGCAGAAGCGGATGACGACTGTTTCGAGATTTTCCAGTTTCTTGCCGTTGGTGGAAGCGGGAGCATCCAGTGTGGCGGTGGACATTGCGGGTGAGACTCCTGGTCTGCCTGGTAGGAAACCAATGTTGAGGATCAGCGGACGAGACGCCGAGCCAGTTGCAAATTCAAGGTGGGAAATCACACGGCCCCGGATGATGGGCCAAACCACTTCCTCGGTCGCAAATCATCCGGCCAGTGTGCGAGACGCCCGAAGTTGTCTCGACTTTCGGGGGAGTTTGTCAATTGAGGCATCCCTGCCGATCAGTCGAACTTGAAGCACGACCATTCATCGGCCAAACGGAGGGGCTGCGTTTCGCTTTTCTGCCGGAACTTTACGACTCATCGATCTTTTTTCGACGCTGCTGCCGCTGCTTGCGAACCACTTGCATGCCATCAATCGCCTTCTTGCGTCGGCGAGCAAGCCCCTCTTTCGGAGCCGTGCGGTAGCCTGTGACTTTGCCCTGTAAAATTTCTTTCCCGTCCGCCGTCATCGGACGAGGCGGCGGAGCCGGTCGCTGGCCTCGGCCACGAGCCGGCAGTTCGCGATTGCCTGCTTGTCCGTAACCACGCGGGCCGCGAGCTGGACGTCGCTGAGCCGAATAGCCTCCCGTCGATTCCTGTTGCGAATCCGCATCGTCAGAAACGTAGCGGCGACGTAGCGGGCGCTCGCCTCCGGCTGGAAGTGGCGGACGTGATCCAACCGGTCGAGGTGGTCGCGCGGGACGCTGATTGAACGACGATTCCGGCGTGTCGTCCGTCACGAAGCGACGACGTCCACCACCGAAATCATTGTCGGTCACTTCGGGCTGAGGTGTCCGCGCCTCTTGGTCGTTTTGATAACGACGCGGCGGCTGATCCTCTTGATACCGACGTGCCGGACGCTGATTTCCCCCGCCTGCACGTTGATCCTGAGAGTATCCGCGTCGATTTCCCGGCGCGCCTTGCCCGTATCCCGTTCGTCCGCGAGATGGGCCTTGACCGTCACCGGTCGCACCTCGACTGGGATAACGGCGCGGAGGTTGTTGGGCTTCCCCTTGAGCCTCTTCGCGACGCGGAGGGCGGCGCTGACCACGAGGCGGACTACCGACTTGCTCACCCTCGCTGCGAATGGTGTCACGGCGCTGACCTCCTTGCGCTCCGTATCCACCCTGAGAATTTCCACCCGGACGCGGCCGATTGCCGGGACGACGTTCGCGAGTCTCCTCCTGAATGACCTCGCCACGGTTCGCGAGATCGAGAGCTTGTTCATCGGTCATCGCCCCGAACTTTCCGCGCGGCGGCCGAGCGCCATATGACGACGATGTTCCCATCGGTGGCTTGCTGCCAAATTTTGGCTTGCTCCCGAACGCCGGTTTGTTGCCGAACTTTTTCTTGCGTCCTCGACCGGCGGTGTTGTCGAGATGCGCACGCTGTTCGGACAGATCTTGCAGCAACTTCATCTCGTCGCTGGCGAGAGCGCGATAGGCTCCGGCCGGCAGATCGCCCAAGCGGATCGGCCCGAAGCCGACTCGTTTCAAACGCATGACCTTGTGTCCGACTCGCGCCATCAGCCGGCGAATTTCGCGGTTCTGCCCTTCGTTGAGCACGATTTCCAAATACGCACTGTCGCCGACCGCCTTCTTCAGCCGTGCTCCTTCGACATGGAATCGCCCCTCGTCGAAGTACATGCCGCGCTTCAACGATGCGAGCGTTTCGGCGGACGGGACTCCCTTCACATGGCACAGATAAAACTTGGCGACACGATATCGCGGATGCGCCATGCGATTGGCCAACTCGCCGTCGTTGGTGACGAGCAACAAGCCTTCCGACTCTTCGTCGAGCCGGCCGATCGCGAAAATCCGTTCGCGAAACTGTGGGAACAAGTCGATGACTCGCGGACGCCCCGCCGGATCATGGTTCGTGCAGACCACTCCGCGCGGCTTGTTGAGCGCGAAGTAGACCTTGCGTTGCAGCTTGATCTTCTCGCCATCGAGTTCAATCTTCTGCGAATACGGATCGGCCCGGAATGCGACATCGGTGATGACCTCGCCATCGACCGCGACTCGGCCGGTCGTGACGTACTCTTCGCACTTCCGCCGAGCGTCGATTCCCGCCGCCGCGAGAATCTTCGCGAGCCGCTGCGGAGCGAACTTCGCCGCTCCGGAATACTGGTGCTTGGGCAATCGTTCGCCCGGCGACGGATCGTTGTCGCCATCGAACTCGTCACCGAAGTCGGAGGAGTCCTCGAGGGCTTCGGCGTGTTTTTGCTTCTTCGATTTCGACGCACGTTTGCGTTTCGGCTTCGCTTGGAATTGATCCCCATCGTCATCCGACTCAGCCGCGATCACCTCGGTTGCGTCGCCTTCGTCATCGTCGTAGTCGAACGCCTCGACGTCGCCGGCGGCGAATTCGTCGGACTCTTCGTAGGCAAAGTCATCCGAGGCATCGTCGAACTTGCCATGTTCGAGCGTCTCGCCTTCGAGTTCCTCAGCCTGTTCCAACGGCAGCGTGGCTTCGAGTTCTGGATTCGATTCGTGGAGATCGTCTGACATGATCGGCCCCTTTCGATGGGCAAGAAAATCACCTCACAAGGGGAGCCTTGGAAGTGGCGACAGCGCGGTGTCGCGAATGCAATGTGAATGCGGAATAGGCAGGAATTCGCAAATGCGTGAATGGGGTGACCGTCGAGTTCTCCCAACCGTCGGTCTTCATCGGCCGTTCGGCCGCGGGCGGGAGTGTATCAACGCCCGTCGCGGTTGACACGGTTCCGCCCAGAATTCGTGGCCAGTTGGCTCAGAGCAATGACCACCGATATGCTCCGCACCCCTGTTTCAACACACCCGTTTTTCTGCGAAGGACTCTCCCATGATTCGCCAAATCCTGACTGCCAGTCTGCTTTCGCTTGCCGCATTCGCTCCGTTAGCCGCCGATGACAAGAAGCCGGACGAGGCTGGATTTGTCTCGCTGTTTGACGGCAAATCGCTCAACGGCTGGACTGGAGCCAAAGACGCCTACAAAGTCGAAGACGGAGCGATCGTCTGCGTCCAGGGAACGGCCGGCAACCTGCTGACCGAGAAGGAATATGCCGACTTCGTCGTGCGGTTCGAGTTCAAGCTCACCGCCGGAGCGAACAACGGGTTGGGCATCCGCTGCCCGAACGTCGCTAAAGGGAACTTGCACCTCGACGGCACCGAACTGCAAATCCTCGACAACACGGCCGAGAAGTACAAAGACCTCAAGCCGTACCAGTACCACGGTTCGGTCTACGGCATTCAGCCCGCCAAACGCGAGCACCTCAAGCCGGTCGGCGAGTGGAACTCGCAGGAGGTCACCGTCCAAGGCCGCAAGATCAAGATCACGCTCAACGGCGGAACGATCGTCGATTGCGACCTGGACGAGGTCACCAAAAACGGCACGATGGACGGTGCCGAGCATCCGGGTCTGAAGCGGACCACCGGCCATCTTGGATTCTTGGGACACGGCGATCGAGTCGATCTCCGCAATATCCGGATCAAGGACCTGAGCGTGAAGAAGTAGTCGTGGCCGACGCGTCTCGCGTCGGTCGGATGTGAGACGCATCCGACACGTCTCAGAACGGAAACTTCTCGTCGATTGGCGAGTCGGACAGTTCAACCAAAAATCCCGCCAGCCGCTCGGTGAGTCGCTCGAAGAAGGCGCGGCCCTTTTCAGCGGTGGCCTTGTGCGGATTGCCGGAGCCGCTGTTCGTCGTCAGCAGGTGCCACGGGCGAGTGATCGTCACCCAGCCTTTGTTAACGGCATCGAAACGGCTCTTCGCCACCATGCCGGCATCAGCCGTGATCTTTCCGGTTAACGGATTCGTCGCGACGAGGTGCGGCTTCAGGAACTGAATCAACGACGTTTCCACTTCGCCCGCGTGGTCGTCGGAGTTCTCAAAAATCTTTGCGGTCAGTTCGGCGGCCATCGCGCGATACCACTCGCACAGAAAGATCTTCACGGGAGTCTTGTCGGTCAGCTCGCGCAGCACCGGTTTGAAATCGTTGCCGCCGTGGCTGTTGAGGATCAGCAGCTTGAGCACTTTGTGTTTCGACAACGAATCGACAATGTCGGTGATCACGCGAGTCAACGTGGACGGATTGAGGTTCATCGCCATCGGAAATTCCATCATGTTGGTCTCGGTGCCATAGGGCATCGTCGGCAGTAAGACCACCTTGGCCCCGCGTTGCCAAGCCAACTCACACGCGCGGGAACCGATCGCTTCTCCCTCGAACGCATCCGTCCCGTAGGGCAGATGCAAGTTGTGCGGCTCAGTCGCGCCCATCGCCAGTACGGCGACTTGGTACGGGTTGTCTTTGATGAAGCCGTAGTTGACTTCGCGAAGGATCCAAGGACGTGGTGCGGGAGTCGTCATGCTGAAACTTTCCGGAATCAGAGGAACAATGACCAATTTCCAAAAACCAATGTCCAAAGAATGTCCAAGACCCAATCTCCAATGTCCAAAGCAACGATCATTTGGTGATTGGGATTTAGAATTTCATTGGTCATTGGGTTTTGGAACTTGGAGCTTTTTCGTAGATCGCCGCGTGTCGGATCGGTGTTTCGAGCACCAACAAACACAGGGCGGTGAGATAAAGTCGGCCAGCTTTCGCTGCGTATTCTTCATTGGAACCGGGTGGCTTTGTCGGATGCCAGCTTCCGCCGACTTCTCCGCCGCCGGAGACTTGTCCCTTCAGGATGAGCTCGCTGGTGTGTTGATACCACGCTTGCCACTCTGGCCCGCCAGCGTTGTGCAGCACCTGAGCCGTGTAGTACCAAGCGTAGACATTTCGCCGACCGGGTGCCCACGACGGTTTGTGCTCTTCCGACAACAAATACTTCAGCGCGTCCGTTTGTGACGGATGATCCTTGGGCCAGCCGAGCCACTGCCGGCAAAGCAAACCTTCTGCCGTCATCGCGGGCGAAACTCGATCGAGGGGATCTGTCGGTTCGTATTTGTACCGTGAGCCGTTTTGCTCGGAGACTGAGTCAAGGAACAGAGTCGCTCGCTCAAAGTTATCAACCGGAACGTTAATTTTTGCCATACGAGCCGTATGCAGAGCCATCAAGACCCATCCAGTTACGGAGAGGTCTCCAACCGTTTCAGCCGTCTGCGGGCGATACTTCCAACCGCCCTGCCGTGGATGTTGAGCATCGAGTAGAAATTTCACAGCGCGCTCACATGGCTGGCGCAAAGTTGGATTTCCAGTCAATGCGAATGTCTCGCATAACGCAATCGTGGCCATCGCGTTTGTGTAAGCACGCTTTTGATGTCCTTCATCAGCCTCTTCGTAAAACTCACCATTCGGCCGTTGAATCGAGATCAAATAGGCGATGCCATTAGCAACAACCTTGGAGTGCAGCCCTTCCGTTGGAGTGTGGCCGTCTCCCAAAAAGGCCAAAAGAACCATTGCAGTTGCCCCAGCGTTTGTTCGCATGTCGTTGGGACTCGCGTCAGGATAACCTTCATGCAATTTCCAGTTGCCGCCTTTTTTTTCTTGTTTTCTCGCTAGCCAAGCCAGTCCGCCGGCAATGCCGCTCGGAGGTTTCGTTCCCACGCCGAGTCCTTGCCAAATCCCGGCTTTGCCTCCGCCTCCACCACCACCTCCTCCGCCGCCGGCACCACCACCTCCGGAACCACGACCGGCCAAGGCTCCTTCGACACCGACGGGCTTCGCAGCACTGCCACCGGCGTCGTCTGTTTTCTCAGTTGCATTCGCCGAATCGCCACTCGACGTGGACTTGCCTCGACCAGATGGCAAATCAACCGGAGTGATCTTCGCGTTGATCTGAATCGGCCCCTCCGGGCCAGTGTCTCCGCCGGGACCAACGGTTGAGAATCCATCCAACACCAGGTTGTTCGGTCGGATGACCTGCGGCAATGCCCAGATGGCGAACACCAGCAGCAGAAATCCGTGAAGGCCAACGCTCGTCAGGAACCCGGTGCGATTGCTCTTCCACCACAAACGCAACAAACCGCTCGCGTCGAGATCCGTCGGGATCGACCCGATCTCCACCGAGCCGCCCATCAGGAATCGCAGCGTGCGCACCGTGAACGACATCGGAGTCCGAGGCTCGGCTTTCTCCGCCACCTTCGCCGAACGTTTTCTCCCTGCCGGGCTTGGCGATCGCTTCGGAGGTGGAGAATCCGGGTTGGAAGAACTCACAGACTCGCCTTGAGCCTCAGCCACGTTCGGCTTCGACCGCTGCAACCACGCGGGCTTATCGGGCGGCTGCGAACGTGAAGTCGGCTCAGACATGATGGCTCATCGTAATGCAAAAGCCCGGACGCTGGGGAGCGGCCGGGCTGGGGGAAGTTGATCGCGCAGCGAAACCGCAAGTCAGTGCAAAGTGACGAGTGCAAAGTTCAAAGTGCAAAATGGGCAACGCAGCATTTGCCTGCTCATTTTTCACTTTGCACTCGTCACTCTGCACTTTGCACTATCGAGCAGCATTCACAGTCTCGACGACAAACGCCTACCGCGACGTCCGGAACGGTCCCGCCGGCAAGCCGGCGGCGTTCATCAAGTTCGGTTCGGCGAGTTGATCCCAACCAAATCGGACGGCAGCCGGTTTGGCGATCTTGTCGCTGGAAACGACCACGCTGTTGCCGTCAATCGCTGCTGTCGCTTCGACGAAATCGCCTTCTTTGCCGGCGATCGTGAACCACGACAGCGGCTTGCCGTCGCGAGCCTTCAAGCCGCCACCGACATGATCGAACTCAATGCGAACCTTGTTCCCATCGACCTTCATCGACTTGTACAGCGGGCCGGAGTAGACCAAGTCCGACTTGCCGTAGGTCTTCGCCAACGCCCACAACGCCAGCCGCTTGCCGACGTCTTGCTTGTTCTTCGGATGGATGTCGGTCAGGTTCGTGATGTCGGTCGTGACCGCCATACCGGTGTTCTTCATCGCCAGCACTTTGGTCTGAGCCTCCCAAATCTGCGGCAACAGAAACTGCGGATCGCTCGGCCCGTACTTGTACGGAGCAAGCTGCACATACAAGAACGGGAAGTCCCCTTGTCCCCAAACACTACGCCAGCCGTTGATGAGCGCGTGCATTCGTTGCTCGTAGGCCACGCCCTGACCACGATTCGATTCCCCCTGATACCAGATCGCTCCGCGAATCCCAAACGGGACCAAGTGGTGAACCATGCCGTTGTAAAGTTGCGAAGGTCCGCCGGGACCAGCCTTCGCGCCTTCCGGCTTGGCTTGCTGAGCCTTCACCTGTTCCGCGATCGGCTTCAGCGACTCGACCGATTCAAAGCCGGCGATCGGAGTCCACGGCTCGATGGCCGTGCCGCCCCAAGATGTGTTGATGAGTCCCACCGGCACCTTCAACTCTTTGTGCAGATGCCGGCCGAAGAAATACGCGACCGCCGAGAAGTTCGCGATCGTCTCCGGCGAGCATTCCGACCAATCGCGGTCGAGCACCACTTCCTGCGGCGTCACGGCTGGCGTCTTCTTGACGTGAAACAACCGGATGTTCGGATACTTCGCCGCTTCGATCTCTTCTTTCGGATTCGCCGAGGCTGCGATCGACCACTCCATGTTCGACTGTCCCGACGCGACCCACACCTCGCCGATCAGCACGTTGGTCAACTTGATCTCGTTCTTCCCTTTGACCACGACCTCGACCGGACCACCACCAGCCGTCAGCTCTTTCAGTTTCACCGACCACTTGCCGTCAGCCCCGGCCTTTGCGGTCGCCTTGTTGTCTCCGATCGAAACCGTCACATCCTCGCCCGCATCGGCCGTTCCCCAAATCGGAATCGCCTGCTTCTGCTGCAAGACCATGTTGCTCGCGAGCACCTTCGGCAACTTGACGTCGGCACGAGCGACGCCGCTCGACGCCAACAAACCCGCCACGACCAAACCCGCGCACCAACTCATCCGACTCATGCTGTCTCCTTCACGTTGAGTGTTCTTGAACGCGGCACGCCCGTTGCGCGCCGATGTGAGAAACACAGTGCAGAGTGCAGAGTGCAGAGTGAAGAGTGCAAAATCAAGAACCACGAGCGGTGTTCGCAGGGCAGGCCAGTTTGTGAAACTGCGTCGTTTGTAACCCGACGCGTCAGCGAGGGCGAACGCTTCACCAGGCACCAAATCCTCGCGTTTTGAAGCGCCCGCCCTCGCTTGCGCGTCGGGTTAGTTTGTGGACGTGAATAATTCGGGCTAGCTCTTGCCGAGTTTCCACCGCAGATAGGCTTCGAGAAATCCGTCGATTCCACCGTCGAGCACCGGTTGAGGATTGCCGACGCGCATCCCGGTTCGTGCGTCCTTCACGAACTGGTCCGGGTTGAGGACGTAATGCCGCACCGGTTCGCCGCCGAAGCCGATCTTCGTTTTTGAGCCGCGCTTGGCGGCCAGTTCGGCTTCGCGTTTGTCCCGCTCGATTTGGTACAGCTTGGCGATCAGCATCTTCTTCGCGGTCGATTTGTTTTTGGTCTGCGATCGTTCGCTCTGACAAGCCGCGACGACACCGGTCGGAATGTGCGTGAGCCTCACGGCCGAGTCCGTCTTATTGACGTGCTGTCCGCCGGCTCCGCCGGATCGATAGGTATCGACGCGCACGTCTTTTTCCCAATCGACGTCGATGTCCACGTTCTCATCGACTTCGGGAGTCACATCGACGGCCGCAAACGACGTCTGTCTGCGAGCCGCTGAATCGAACGGGCTGATGCGAATCAGCCGATGCACGCCGATCTCACCCTTGAGGTAGCCGAAAACATAACTGCCGCGAATGGCGATGGTCGCATTGCGAATGCCCGCCTCTTCACCCGGCGAGCGATCGAGTTCCTCCACCGCGAAACCGTGTTCCTCGGCCCAGCGCAGGTACATCCGCAGGAGCATCTCGGCCCAGTCGGCCGCGTCGGTGCCTCCCTCGCCCGCTTGCAGAGTGACGTATGCTCCGCACACGTCTTCCGGTGCCGACATCATCTCTTGCAGTTCGAGATCCGCGAGTTGCTGCTGGACTTGTTCGAGCAACTGCCCAAGCTCGCGCTCGCTTTCGCCTGACTCGTCATCTTTGGCGAACTCGACCAGCACGGACATGTCGTCCGCCGCCGCACAGAGCGTGCTCAATGGCTTCGTGATGGCCGTGAGCTGCCGCCGCTCGTTGACCAAACCTTGAGCTTTTTCCTGGTTGTCCCAAAAGCCCGTGCCAGCCATCGCCGTGTCAATCTCATCGACGCGACGCTGTTTACCAAGCAAGTCAAAGAGAGTCCCGCATCGTCAAGATGCGGGCCTGAACGTCATCGCATTTTTCACGAAGCGTGTGATCCATTGGAAATATCCTCGCCACGGGGGTTCAAAAGGGCGGGAAGAGATAGTCGAATGGTTGGATGAAAGCCAGGAAGGGGAGGATTGGCTATTGATGATTGGCTATTGGCTATTTCCAAAATCATCAGTAGCCAATAGCCAATCATCAATGACCAATTGCTCCATGTGTCCTCACAGCCGCGCGCCGTATTGCTGCTCGTAGTACTTCCGGTACTCGCCCGACTTGATGCGGTCGATCCAGGCGGTGTTGGCGAGATACCAGTCGATCGTCTCTCGCAGGCCGTCGCGGAAGTTGTGCTGCGGTTTCCAGCCGAGTTCGGTCTCGGCTTTCGCACAGTCAATCGCGTACCGCAGATCGTGCCCCGGCCGGTCGGCGACGTACTTGATGAGCGTCTTCGGTTTGCCGAGCAGTTCCAACAGCGTCAGCGTGAGGTCGATGTTGCGGACCTCGCTGTGCCCGCCGAAGTTGTAGACCTCGCCGACTCGGCCGCGACGCAGCGCCGCGTCGATGCCGCGCCCGTGATCGAGGACGTGAATCCAATCGCGAACATTCTCGCCGGTGCCGTAGACCGGCAGAGCTTGATCCTTCAGCGCGTTCGAGATGAACAACGGGATCAGCTTCTCCGGAAACTGGTACGG
>SYJG01000423.1 GCA_005798445.1 Planctomyces sp. | reverse complement strand
GGACCTACACCGGCCGACCGACCGCGCCTCGTTCTCCGCCCCCATTCTGCCCACCACACCGACGGCAACCTCGGCCCTCAAAAACTACACTGGCCAAACTCGTTCTCTGATGGAAAATCAATTCCGATCTGCGGCACTAGGGCGTATGTGGTATCCGGCGAAATCCGTCCCGGAAGTACCTTTGATGGGGGGAGGTCATGCGTCGGCGGGGTTTCCGAGTGCCGGCCGCCTTTGCAATTTCATTTCGCGTCTCGACTGGTTCCGCAGATTTCTGCCGAACCACTTCACCTCCGCCAGTCGCCTTCGCTCCGCCAGCTTGATCGACTGCTCCAGAGCGTTGACCCGCTGCTCTGACGTAGCGAGCTGCGACTGCAACGAATTCACGTCCGCTATGCCCACGACTTTCAGTTTGATATCTGCGTCCACGATCGTTCCTTTGCAAAAGAGTTTTGGTTCTGTGAATCACCCGGCCGGGAGTTTTTCTGTTCGGGGATGTTCGGCCTCACGAGTCCCCCGGTGGTTTCATTTCCCTTGTTCGCCGAGCAATCGTCGCACGGCCTCTGCTTTCTCTGCCGCTGATCGTGCTCATGGTGTCTTGTCCGCCAACGACTTGGCGAACCTTGCGAGTGCGATCAGTTCTCCGGGCTCAAGGGATGCCAAGATCGCCTTTGCGTCCTCTGCCGACTGCTCTGTTGCTCGCTGTTCGGTTGTCGGTGGCGCGTCCGTCGATTCGGTACCATCAGCCTGAGTCACCGCCGGAGGCCGCTCCGCGTTCAGTGGGAACGACGGCAACTGGGTCAGAGCGCCGCGCACGTCGAGCAGCCGTTCGTCCGTGTAGGTATTCATTGTCAGGTCGATTGTCGAATGCCGCATCGCGGCTTGAGCAACACGGGGGGCAACCCCCCCTTGACTCATCAACGTACAAAACGAAAAACGCAATGCGTGGACATCGACGGTTCGTCCGTGCTCATCCACCTTCTGAATTTCGGCAACTCGCAAATCCCTGTCCAACGCCTTCAACAAGTGCTTGGGCACGCTGAAGACCGGAGCTTGAGGGTCGACCTTGCCTTGGCTGTTGATCCATCCGCGAATCTCGGCCGCAAGATCTCTTCGCAACGGAATCCTGCTGCCCTTCCGATTCTTCTCATTTGCAGCGGCCAACTCCACAAATGGATTTTTGCCCTCCAGATGAAGTTGGCGGACTTTAAGAGATGCCAATTCACCGCGGCGAAGTCCGGTTAGAAGCATCGTCTTGTAGATCAGCTCTCGCTCGACTCCGAGGTCGATCAGTTGCCGCCGAAACTTTAGGTTCCCCAGCAATCGTCGCCGAGCGACGGTGACTGCTGCCTCCAAACTTACATAGTTGAGTTCAGCAAATTGCCAGGTTCGCCGGCTGTGTTTCGAGCGAGGTCGCCCCTTGGTCCGCTTCTGCGACGGCCGGCCATGTTCGGCTAGCGGACGCCGACGAGCAACGTACAACAATCGCTTGATTTCATCCTCGGTCAACGCGCGACGCTTCCGACGCGGATCAACTTTGGCATTTGCACGCGGGACCAAGGCGAAAGGATTCTCTATCAGCCGTTGAGTCCGAACACACCAGTTCGCGAACGTCAACAACTCTTGACGAAAATCATTGCGACTTCCCGGGGACATTCCTTTCTTCGTTTGATGGGAAAGCCACTCTCAAGACCTGCGCCGCTGAAGTCGGTCAGCGACTGCCAGCCGCATTCCCGCGCGACTCTCCGCAGCCGAGATGCCGCAGTCTTCTTTCGTGGTTCTGACATTCCTTTCGCGTTCTGCGCGTCCCGATATGCCTGAAAATGCTCTTCCAGCGGCTGCGATGCCGCCTTCTCGAATGCGGCCAGCCGTCCAGAGAGAGCCGACAACAGTTTCATCAACAATGGGTCAGAACCAAGAATCATCGCGACGCCTCCTTCCCGTGAGGTGCCGCAGTTATGTCGCGAAGGGCGGCAGGATGTAGCCCGGCCAGTTCAGCGATCGCGTCGCGAACGCCTTCGGAAAGCGTCGGCCAAGCGTCGATCACCGCCAGCAACCGGGGATCGTCTGGAACGGCGATGACACCGAGTGCGCCGTCTTCTGCGCCGCCTTGTTGAGAAAGTGCCACATCCCCGCTGGAATCTACGGGACTTTCGATTCCCGCCTCGGCTACTGTTTTAGTGGGCAGTAAACGGCAAGTAATGGAAAGCCCCGGGATCTCCGGGACTTTTTTTCGTTGTCACGCAACGGACGCATGACCGACGTTCCGTCCGGTTCGCTGATTTCCGCTCCTGAGTGAGTCTGATTGTGAGTCGCTTTGGCGAAGTGCTCGTCAGTGACTTGCAAGTAATGCTTGGCTGCGATCAGTTGGCTGTTTCCCAACCTCGGCGCGAGTGATCGCCGTATTCGCTTCAAGGTCGATGTCCGACCACTTGAGCGAGAGTAGTTGAAGACGTTATCCAGCGCGCGACCGCGTCCATCGAACACAGAGCCTAGCCGGGATTAATCTTGGGTCGGGGAATAATCCGCCGCAGAGTGTTTCAAAATGAACACGACGCGCAAGCGAGTAATCTCGGTGCGTACCACTCGATCGCGCGTCGTGCTAATTGATCGGCCCCTCACCCTCAGTCCGAGTTCACTTTGCCTTTTCGAAGGTGAAGATCTGGCCGAAAGGTGTCGTGAAATAAACTTCGCCCGCTTCATCTTCTCCGTAGGTCATCACCGGCAGGTTGTCCCCTTGCAGACTGAAATTGGCGGCGACCTTCTTGGTCTTTTCGTCGTACTTCAAGGCCCACAGTTTTCCGCTGACGAAGTCGCCGTAGAGGTAACAACCTTCGAGTTCCGGCAGCTTTTTGCCGCGATAGACGACTCCGCCAGTGATCGACTTGCCGATGGTGTGGTGGTATTCCCAGATCGGTTCAATCAGTTCCGGTTTTGCATCGGAGCCGTCTTTGAATTTGTGCATCCCTTCGCGCAGATTCCAGCCGTAGTTGCCACCCTTGGTGATGATGTTGATTTCTTCCCAGAAGTCTTGTCCGACGTCGGCCTGCCAGAGCGTGCCCGTCTTGCGATCGAAGCTCATCCGCCAGGTATTTCGGATCCCCATTGCGAACGCCTCAGTCGCGGCTCCAGCTTGACCGACCCAAGGATTGTCCTTTGGGACAGCGTACTTCTTCCCTTCGTCTTTGTGATCGACGTCGATTCGCAGAATCTTGCCAAGCACCGTTTTCGGGTTCTGGCCGTTCTTGTGAGGATCGTTGCCTGCGCCGCCGTCGCCGAGTCCGATGTAAAGAAATCCGTCCGGGCCGAAGCAGATCGTGCCGCCGTTGTGATTCCAGTATGGCTGCGGGATGCGAAGGATTTGCTCTTCCGAGGCCGGGTCGGCTTTGTTCGGATTGTCCTTCGAAATCTTGAATCGCGAGATGACCGAGATGTGCGGCACCTCGGTGTAGTACATGAAGAACTCACCGTTCGACGGGAACTTCGGATGGAATGCGATGCCCAGCACCCCTTCCTCAAACTCCTCGTTTTTGTAAATCGTCTTCTTCTCCCAATCCATAAACAGGTCTGCCTCCTCGACGTCTGGTTTGTTGGGGAAGACGAAGATCTTTCCTTGTTGTTGCGCGACGAAAATCCGATTCGTTCCGTCTCCCGCATTCGTCAGCAACACCGGCCGCGAAAACTTGAGTTCAGGAAATGCTCGCATCGCTTTGACATCCAAGGGAGTATCCGGCTTTGGCTGCGGCGGATCGGCGGCTGCGGCGGTGATCGCAAACGTCATCGTGAAGCCAACTGCAACGAACAATGAACGAGAGATTGGTGACAGCATTCTGGCTCCCATGTTGAGTGGATCTAAGGATGGATCTCTGACGAGACAATCTTTGCACATTCGAGTTCGACGGCAGAGCGAAGTGATAAGAGGCTTTCACCAAACCGTCCAGCCTCACAAGGCCGAGGCGGTGCAGATGTTGTGGGATGGTCATACCGCCGCGGCGGTTTGTGAGCGGTTGGGTCTGTCGAGAGTCAAGCTGTTGTACGCGAACAGCTCCGAAGTGGTGCGCGATCTGTCCAACGACATCCGCTACGACAATGGCTCACTCGTCTGCCGAGACGGTCCAGTGGCCGCGTCCATTTATTCGCTTGTGCCACAGTCGGTCTGTGAGACGCGTCAAATCTGAATAACATGCCGGCATGACTGAGCCGCTGAGTACTGTCGAGTCATCCTCGTCCAAAGAGATGCCGTTGCGCCGCTGGTTGGAACGGGCTTGGAGAGGTTGCACGATTGGCCTCTGGGTAGTGGCGGTGATGGATGTCACATTGCGCGACCGAGTGCCGGGGTTGGCGGTGGTGTTCTATGCGACTCCGCCGATTGTGCTTGGAGTTCTGTTGTTGGGGATGTCAGGGCTGGGGTTGCGTTGGAAACGGGATCGCGGTTCGGTCGCCACGTTCGCCAAAACGTGGGGGCTTCGCCGAATCGTCCACGTTCTGGCGAACGTGGCGACGGTGTCTTGCGTCGCGACAGCGATGCTCGGCTGCGTCTGTGTGGGCGAGTGGTTGTTCGGGAACGTTCGCTGGGCTTCCGTGCAAGAGTCTCCGCCAGATGGGTTGAAGGTTGTGTTTTGGAATGTTGGCCGAGGGGAATTTGCTAGTTGGGATCGGATCGCCGAGCAGTTGAGCCGCTTCGATGCCGATGTGCTCGCGCTGGCGGAGGCGACCTCGGAGGACGCACAGACGCGCAAGTTCTGGCAATCGCGTCTGCCTGGCTATTCACCGCTGCCTCTGCGCGGCGGAATGGTGTTGCTGGTCAAGGGCGAAGCGACTCAACAAGCCGCCGGTCAATTGGCACGAGCCGGTCGATTCCGCCGCGTAAAGGTGGAAGTCCGTGGTGTTCACTTCGAGATGATCTTGGCAGACATCATCAGCGATCCGCTGAGTCCGCGCGGCCCCCCGTTGGGAAAACTCTTTGAAATCATGCAGACTCAAGGAGCCGCGCCGACGCTCGTGGTGGGGGACTTCAACACGCCGCCGACCTCGGTCTGCTTTGACGGTTGGCGAGCGGACTGGTCACGAGCCTGGGACGTCGCCGGCAGCGGCTATCAAGCGACATGGCCTCAGCCGCTGCCGGTGCTGACGCTGGATCATGTCTGGGGCAATCGTGGCCTGACGTTTCATCGCTGCGTCTGCGGCTGGTCAAGCTGCTCAGACCATCGGCCGGTGATTGTGGAGTTGAGTGTGCGTGAATGATCGCGGGTTTGCTGGCAACATAAGTCACGGCGCGCAAGTGAGTGGTTGGTTCAAGGAAAACCACTCGCTTGCGCGTCGTGCTAGTTGGATCGCCATCGCAATCACCAGAACTTCCACCACGGGCGATCCTCTTCCAGCTCGGCGAGCGGTTGTGGTGGGTCGTCGCCCGATGTGATCAGCACGAGTTCGGGAAGTAACACGCAGCTCAGGTCGCCGCCTCGGCCGCCGGTGGTGTCGATGAGCAGACGGTTGGGGCGATAGATGACTTCACGAACGGGAACATGCCCCGACACAACCATTACCGGGCAGTCGGGCGGGACGCCGTTTTCGACAAACGTCTTCGAGCACAACCACGGTGGGCGGTTCAGCGTGAAGTCGCGTTGGCGCAGGATGCGCAATTGCAGGTCGAGCGGTTGATGTGGATCGAGGCCCGCATGAACGAAGATCGCTTGCGGATGCTCGACAACCCACGGGCCGTTGGCGATGAAATCGGCGTGCTCGGCGGGGAGGTTGGCTTTCAATTTGGCGAGGTCGCCCATCTCAGCACCATAGGACGCGAACGTGCTTTCGACTCCGTATTGCTCGACCCATTGCGTCGCCCAATCGGCGTACGACGGAGCCGGAATCAATGCGAGCGCTCCGGCCATCGCGAGTTCGTGGTTGCCGATGACGGACGTGGTCTGCGGGTGCTCGCGCTGCAGTGAAAACATCCGGTCGAGTACCGCCTTGGGATTCGTCCCACGATCGACGAGGTCTCCGATGAAGACGATCCAGCGGCGCGAGTAATCGGGAGTCTGCCGCAGCTTGGCAAGAATCGCGTCGAGCTTTTCGATTTGCCCGTGAACATCACCGATGACGGCGACTGGACCTTGAATGCGTGAAGCGAAGCTGGGCATGACGTTGCTGGTTCTTGATCGACGGGAGTGTCATTTGTGAGGGGATTGCAAATTGCCAATTGCAAATTGCAAGTTGCAAATTGAACCGCCGACGGATGGACTGCCGAATGTGAAACGGACTCGGCGAATGATCGCCGCGCGGTTGTTGTTTCGATCCAACCGGACCTCCGCGACGTTCCCAAATTGCAATTGGCAATTTGCAATTTTCATTTTGCAATTCCTCGCAGTGGCAACCCGTCACAGGAAAACTAGAACCGATATGCGAGGTCCGTGCAGAGGTAGCTCAGGCCGGTCATGTCGAGAAACGGTAGCGATTGTTTGTGTTCGCCCACCAGATACATCGGCAGCGGCCGAGGCTGACGCCAATAGCCACTGGCCTGCAACTGTTCGATCAAGTCGGTCTGCAAGTGCGAAACGAGCGTCGAGATCGCCACGCCCCCTTCTTGAAAGACTTGCCAACGAACTTCGTGCAGCAGATCGGCAAGCAACGCGTGCCGCATCGGAACCGCCCAGAGCGTCACCTTCCAAAAGTCGGCGGCCTGTGAGTTCCGCCACAAGACCGCTGCAGCATCGACGCCGCTGAGCCCTCGGATGTAGCAGGTCCGCGTGGCAATTGATGGGCACCGCTCAAGCGACCAGGCCAAGTCCTCGAAGCGATGGTGCGGATGCCACTCGGAGAAATGGTCGTGTTCGATCAGTTCGCCGACGATCGGTGACAAGCCCGACTCAGTGATGATGTCAGGACGCCGCGCCGACGGTCGAGCGACCCAGCGAACCGGGACCGATCGCAGAAACGTGCGCTCCAACCACTGAGCGAGTCGATTTCGTTCACCGAGTTTTCTGAGTGCCGCTCCGAGCCGTAACGGCTGCCAGAAGACGAGTCCGGCGCCATCAACCTTGTGATGACACAAATGCGGCATGATCGTGCGCGCCTTCGCGCTGCCTCCCAGCGAAATCCACGGTCGGTGGAGCGACATCGAATGTGTCGCCAAGACGAGGCCCATGCCCTTGCTGAGGTTTGGATCGGCCACCGACCAATCACAGCCCCAGACCATTTCGAGTCGCTCATCGCCGCGCCGCACGCTCCACGGAATCAAACCGATGAAGCCTTGCATGTCCCCTTCGCGCACCCAGACATAACCGCGCTCACGACCGCGATTGAAGCGCTCGTCAAAATATTTCCACTCGACGACTTCGCTGGTCATGCCGCGACGGCCAAGGTATTCGGTGACTTGCTGTTTCGGGACTGCGTTCAACGGCAGAATCGCATCGTCCATGATTGCTCGCCTAAGAACGTCGCATCCTGCGGCGCGGAGGAGGAAAGACCGAAAGGAATCCCGGTCGGATGGGGGTGGGGAATGTAGGCCGCTCGCGGCGAGAGGGTCAATTCGCATTTTGCGAGGCCGAAACCTGAGGGTGCCTAAACTCAACCTTCGCGAGAAAGGGACCGAACAATTCTGGAATCGCCCCAACGCTACCGAAGGCGAACGCTTCACCAGACACCAAATCCTCGCGAGTTGAAACGCCCCTCTCGCTGAGGCTTCAGCTGACAGGTTCTCCGATTTGAAGTCGAGCGCGCTCACCGAGCCCGGCACGGTTGCTCCGAGCGAGTGACCGTCGCTGCTACAATCTCGTCACACTCATTCCCCTTTTTGAGGAGACAATCATGGACAGTCGCGAAGCAATCAAGATTTCCATCGGCACCGCCGATTTCGTCGCGATGGGTTACATCACCGATCTGGCCGACCAGGATTTGATGCGGCGGCCGCATCAGGGATGCAATCACATCAATTGGCAGATCGGACATCTCGTGACTGCCGAACATCAGCTCATCGAGAAAGTGGCTCCTGGCGCGATGCCCGCTCTGCCGGCCGGGTTTGCGGACAAGTACACGAAAGAGGCGGCAACCTCGGATGATCCCGCGAAGTTCGCGACGAAGGAGGAACTGCTCCGAGTCGCGAAAGAGCAACGGGCCGCGACGCTCGCCGCCTTGAGCAAAGTCAGCGATGCCGATCTCGATCAGCCGACCGGCTTGGACTATGCACCCACCGTCGGCGCGATCTTCTCGTTGCAAGGGAGCCACTGGCTGATGCACTGCGGCCAGTGGGTTATCGTCCGCCGCAGCCTCGGCAAGCCGGCGCTGTTCTAATCCGTAGCCACGCTCGCCAAGAGCGTGGGGAGGTTCGCGCACCAACCCACGCTCTTGGCGAACGTGGCGACTTAAAACGCGACCTGGCTTGCCCCTTTGAGCGCCAGGATCTGTCGCACTTCGGTCGGTGTCGCGATCTCCAACGAAAGCTCGGCCAGGATGCCGCGAATCTTGCGGACCTGGTCGGCGTTCGATTTGGCGAGTTCCCCTTTGCCGAGGTAGAGGTTGTCTTCCAGGCCGACACGCACGTTGCCACCCATGATCGCGCCGGTGGTGACGAAGTTGGTTTGATGCTTTCCAGCCGCGAGGATCGACCAGATGTAGTCACGACCGAAGAGCTTGTCGGCGATGCGGCGCATGTGCAGCAAGTTTTCGGCGTCGCAGCCGATGCCTCCCAGGATGCCGAAAATTGACTGCACGAAGAACGGCGGTTTCGCCAAACCTCGATCGACAAAGTGGGCGAGGTTGTAGAGGTGGCCGATGTCGTAGCACTCGAATTCAAATCGC
>SYJG01000422.1 GCA_005798445.1 Planctomyces sp. | reverse complement strand
TCAGCAATGTCTGCAGTCGCATCCTGGAACTCCCCGGTCGAAATGATTGTCGTCAACAACATCATTCCTATCAGAGATCACTCCAGGATGCTTCTCTCCTTCGTTCACACGCTGTTCACTCACAGATTCCGCTGAGGAACCAAAAAGAAAGACCCGGACGACGAGTTTCAAGAGGCTCTGAATTCGGACGGCTTCGATGACGATTACGGTGACGATGCGGAGGAGGCCGAGGAGTTGCCGCGTCGTTCCGTCAAGCGCAAACCGGCCGCGAAAAAGAAGAAACCGGGTCGCAGTTCCTCTGGTGGCAGTGCATTGTGGGCGAAGATTGGCGGCGGCATATTCACCGCGCTGATTGTGTTGGGGATCGTCGCGCGATTGTTCCGAGCTGCCGGGGGCATCGGTGGTGGTGTGAATTGGCAGGAGTTTCACGCACCCAACGGCCGCTATACCGTGTCGTTGCCGTCGCCAGCGAAGGCAAAGCTTCAGGCCGTACCGGGGGTCACGACGTTTGTGGCGGACGGTCGCAACTTCGCGTGTACCGTAACTCATGCACCGTTGCCTGCCGGGTCGGGAGCAGTGATGGCCCAGTTATCGCCGCAAGCGTTGTGCGATCAAATCATAAAGTCGGCGTTTCCGGGCGTCCGAATTCTCACGAGTCAGCCGGCGACGTTCAGTGGACTGCCGAGCCACGAAGTTTCGTTCGACAACGCCGGTTTCCGCATGACCGAACGCATGGTGGTCGTCGGCGATGAGTTGTTTAATTGCGAGTTCATCTCGAAGGGAAATCCCCCGGCGGCCGAGATGTCCCGATTCTTTGACTCGTTCCGAATCGTCGGAGTTGTTGGCAATGCGGGTGCTCCGGCAGTGGCGACGACCAATCCGCAACCCGCCGCATCGGGCAATTTCCAGCAGCGGCGATCGGCTTTCCAAACGAAATTGGTCAAGGCAGGGCCTGCTCCGCAGGCCTACCAAAACGAAACGCCGCCGCCGAGTGTGCAAGCGGTGACGTTTCCTTCGGGATCGTTGCAACTCAAAGCATGGGTTACGGCTCCCATAGAAGGCGCTGGTCCGAAGGCTCCGGCGTTGGTCTACTTTCATGGAGGCTTCGCGTTCGGTGCCGAGGATTTGGCAGTCTGCCGTCCGGCGATGGACGCCGGCATGGTTGTGATGGTTCCGATGTTGCGGGGCGAGAACGGCAATCCCGGCAACTACGAGTTGTTCTTCGGCGAGATTGAAGATGCTCGTGCCGCCGTCCAGTGGCTGGCCGCGCAGAGCTACGTCGATGCTCAGCGCATCTACACCTTCGGACACAGCGTGGGAGGGGGTGTGTCGGCAGTCCTGTCGCTCATGGACGATGTTCCGATCCAACATGGCGGCAGCAGCGGTGGTCTGTATCCCGAAGCGACTTTTTTCGCGTGGCAGGCCGAGGGTAAGGTCCCCTTCGACATCACGAGCCCGGAAGAGCGGCGATTGAGAATTCTGATCGGCAACATGCGCGACATGCGGCACAAGCACTTCGCCTATTTGGGCGCGTCGGACACGATGGCTTTGTTCGCCGTCGAGGCCAAAAAGGAAACCCCCAGAACTCAATGTCAAGTTCTGACGGTCCCCGGTGACCACATGACGAGTCTTGAACCCGCGCTTCAGGCGTATTTGCAGATCATCAAGAGCGGCCAGTGACCGGCACAGTCCGGTTAATTCGGTGGGCGAATTGCGGTCGAGCGTGTGTTGTGGCCGCGATCGAAGTGCTCCAGCAATCACAGTGGCGAGCCTATTTGCTGGGCCTATAATCTGCCTGCCTCGGAGGAGTCTGCGAAGATGAACGCGTTCATAGATGATGTCCGCAAGTATGATCGACCGCTGCGGATTGGAGCCGTCAGCTATCTCAACTCGAAGCCGTTAATTGAAGATCTGGCGGAACTGGCGAGCGACGCGGAATTGATTCTCGACGTCCCCAGCCGATTGGCGGATGACCTTTCGGCGTGTGAACTCGATGTGGCGTTGATCCCTTCGGTCGAAGTGCTGCGTGATGGCGAATACGAAATCGTCTCGGACGCCTGCGTCGCGACGCGCGGGCCGGTGCTCAGCGTGAAGCTGTTCAGCCGAGTCCCCGTCGCACAAGTGCGGACGCTAGCGCTCGACGAAGGTTCGCGGACGAGCGCGACGTTGGCTCGGATTCTATTGGCGGAGCGATACGGCGTGCGACCGGCGACGGAGTTGCTGCCGCTGGGTTTCGCGGCCGAGGAAACGTCCGCCGATGCGGTGCTGTTGATTGGGGACCGCGCGATGAAGCCGCCGCGCGAGCGATTCGTGGTGACGTGGGATCTCGGCGAAGAATGGACCGAGTGGACCGGCTTGCCGTTCGTCTTCGCGATGTGGGCGGCGCGGCGCGATTGTGATCTGGGAGACGTTGAAGAGGCGTTGTGCCAGTCGCGCGATCGTGGAGTCGGACGCTTTGCCGACATTGCTCGGCGTGAGGCTCCGAAACTGGGGATCACTCCGGAGTTGGCTCACGATTACCTCGCTGACAACCTGCACTTCACGCTCGGCTCAGCCGAGCAAGCCGGGTTGCGATTGTTTCAAGAATTGGCTGTCAAAAACGGGCTGGCTCCCGAAGGGGTTGAACTTGTCTTCCGTCACTACTTGTCCGCCCGCTGAGCGAGATGCGAAACCGCTCGCTGCCTGTTGCCCGACCCCTTGTGGGTCGGTCGATTCCTGTGACACCAGTGGATCATCCAGGCCACAAGGGCCTGGGCTACAGGATTCCGCGATTGCCTCGCCGCCCGCAGACCGTCATTGCAGGACTCATTCGTTCGTCGGTATTGAACGGCCGCGATTGCCGGTTGATCGTGGACTCGTCGAAGAATTGAACGAGCAGTTCGGGGGACGTTCGCCGTTCGGGAACTTGGCGGTGCGGCCGATCCTGGAATGCGCGGTCGCGGGCGAACGGTTGTCGAACGAAGACGCGTTGCGGCTGCTCGAATCGGCGGACCTGACGTCGCTAGGGATCGCCGCGAACGCGATCACGATGCGGTTACACCCGGAGCCGTTTCGGACGTTCAACATCGACCGCAACGTGAACTACACGAACGTCTGCTCGGCCGTGTGCGATTTCTGCGCGTTCTTTCGTCGGCCGAAAAGTCCCGATGGATACGTTCTCCCGAAGGAAGAAATCTTTCAGAAGATTGCCGAGACGGTCGCACTCGGCGGTGACCAAATCCTGATGCAGGGAGGAATGAACCCGGAACTGCGCATCGAGTGGTACGAAGACTTGTTGCGGTCGCTCAAGGAACGCTTCCCGCAGGTCAATCTGCACGCCTTCTCGCCACCGGAAATCTACGCGCTGGCGAAGCTCGAAAAGCTGCCGATCAAAACGGTGCTGCAACGGCTGAAGGACGCGGGGCTTGGCAGTCTTCCCGGCGGCGGCGGTGAGATTTTGGTGGATCGCGTTCGCAAAGAGATCACGCGCGGCAAGGTGCTCAGCGATGATTGGATCGACGTCTGTCGGCAGTGGCATGAGCTTGGCGGTCGCTCGTCGGCGACGATGATGTTCGGTCACGTCGAAACGCTCGCCGAACGGGTCGAGCATCTCGATCGCATCCGCCAGTTGCAGGACGAAACCGGCGGAGTCTCCGCCTTCATCTGCTGGACGTTTCAGCCGGACAACACCGACATGGCTCACATCCAACCGGTCGGTGCGTTCGAGTACCTCAAGACGCAGGCGGTAGCTCGGCTGTACCTCGACAACGTGCGGAACATTCAGTCGAGCTGGGTGACTCAAGGAGAGAAGATCGGGCAGATGGCGTTGCTGTTCGGAGCCAACGACATGGGGAGCCTGATGATCGAGGAGAACGTCGTCGCCTCGGCCGGGACTGTCTATCACCTCAGTTTGGAGACCATCAAACGCTGCATCCGAGAAGTCGGCTTCATCCCGCGACAGCGAAACGTTTTCTACGAACTGATCGACGAACTGGCCGAGCCGCACACGACACAGGCAGCCACGCAAATTGCGTTGCCAGTGCTTGGTGCGTGAGTCGACTTGCTGCATCGTCCTCGAAGTTGTCTTGATCGAGTCCTTTGGCTGAGGCGATCGTCTTGGTCCCATGAACTGACTCATTCAACCCCGAAAAGTCAAACACCTCGAATTCGTGAGGGCCGTGACAATGACGGCTGAAGCAAGCACCTCGGTGCCGCCGACTCCCTGGCTCAATGCGATTGGCTCGCGGTACTTTTTGGACTGGTTGCAGCAGCAACGGTGCAGCCTGGCGTTCACGACGTACCAGACCGGTAAGCTGTTCCTGGTCGGCCGCAAGTCCGCCAGTGGAGCCGGAGTACCGACCAGCGAGTCGGACCAGGCGTTGTCGATCTTCGAGCGAACTTACAACCATTGCATGGGGATGTGCGCGTCGCCGGACGGGCGGACAATTTGGTTAAGTTCTCGGTATCAGATCTGGCGCATGGAGCAGGCTCCGGCGAACGCGGTTCCCTATCGGCCTGTCGAAGGAACGACGACCGAAGGGGATGACGCGAACCAACCGCCGCAGTGGGTCGGTCGAGGTTACGACGTCGCCTACATTCCGCGAGTCGGCTACACGACCGGGCACATTGATGTGCATGACATGGCGATTGATGCGGATGGCCAAGTGATCTTCGTCAACACGATGTTTGGTTGCTTGGCGACATTCAGCGAGCGAGCCAACTTCAAGCCGCTCTGGCGTCCGCCATTCTTAAGTGCGCTAGTCCCGGAAGATCGCTGTCACTTGAACGGCTTGGCGATGCGCGACGGTCGGCCAGCGTTTGTGACGGTCGTGAGCCGATCGGATGTGGCGGACGGATGGCGCGACAAGCGTCACGACGGTGGTTGCGTGCTGGATGTCGCCACGGGTGAGACGGTCTGCGCGGGCCTGTCGATGCCGCATTCACCGCGCTGGTATCGCGATCGGTTGTGGGTACTCAATTCAGGTACCGGCGAATTCGGTCAAGTGGACCTCGCGACCGGCCGCTTCGAACCGATCGCGTTTTGCCCCGGCTATCTGCGCGGCCTTTCGTTCCACGGTGATTACGCCATCGCGACCCTCTCGAAGCCGCGCCACCTGACGTTTCAAGGTCTTGCATTGAACGACCGCCTGACCCAAAAGGGAGCGGAGCCACAATGCGGTTTGCAGATCATCGACCTGCGAACCGGTTCGATCTCCGAGTGGCTGCGGCTCGACGGCACGCTGGTCACCGAACTGTATGACTCGGTCGTCTTAGGCAGCCAGTTGAAATTGATCTACCGGCAGTTTGGCTTGCTGAGTTATAGACCGCGAAAGGGTTTGGGAGAAACATCCAGGTCTCAGGGACGAGACGATGAATGCAGAACTGACAGAGGCTGTGATTGCAACGG
>SYJG01000421.1 GCA_005798445.1 Planctomyces sp. | reverse complement strand
CTACGAACGCGGCGTGACACTCACCAAGACCGCCCTCCAAAAATACGCTCCTCACATCCAACGCTCCGACACCTTGCCCAAATGGAGCCTGACAATCCGCCCGCAATAACCGGTAGAACATTTCAGACCGGCTGCCTTAGCGCCTTTGCGTGAGACCCCTCTCCCCAATCCAAGGTGTTCCATGACTCCAATCCAAACGTGTCCGTCCTCCCTGAGCCTACGGGATTTTCTGGCGGGTGACGTGTCTGACGAGGAGGCCGTCGGCATCGAGCGCCATCTGGCGGAGTGCAGTCGCTGTTCGGCGTTGATGCCAGAACTGAATGCTCCGAAGTCGTTGGAAACCGCCATGCGGGCCGCGTCAGAGTTGAAGTGGCCTGATGCGGATCACGCTGTCGTGGCCAACCTGATTTCGCGGATCGAATCGCTCTCCGCGTCGCGTCAGGACACGAATGCCGAGCGACTTCAGGACACAGACGCCAACGACGTTGAATCCAATGCCGACGTCGATCTTCGCTTCCTGGCTCCCGCGCAATCGTCGGACGAACTCGGACGGCTCGGGACGCACCGAGTGCTGCATGTGCTGGGGGTCGGCGGCATGGGAATCGTCTTCGAGGCCGAAGACACGTTGCTGCAACGACGCGTCGCGCTCAAAGTTCTGCGTCCCGAAATGGCCGCACATCCGACCGCGCGGGAACGATTCTTACGCGAGGCACGAGCGATGGCCTCGATTGAGCACCCCAACATCGTGTCGATCCACCAAGTCGGCGATGAGCGTGACATTCCGTTTCTGGCGATGCCGCTGCTGCGCGGCGAGACGCTGCAAGCGTGGATGACTCGCTTCGGCCGCACACCTGCACCGCCGGAGTTTGTCGTCGCGGTCGGACGCGGAATTGCCGCAGGACTGGCGGTCGCGCATCGTCGGGGCTTGATCCATCGCGATATCAAGCCCGCGAATGTGTGGTTGGAAGAGGCTGAGGGCCAAGGGCTGAGGGGCGAGGGCGAAGGCAAAGACACTCCTGTCCAGCCCTTGCCCCTCAGCCCTCGGCCCTTAGCTCGCATCAAGATTCTCGACTTCGGTCTGGCTCGCCCCTTGGCGAGCCAGCAGATGACCCAAGCGGGAATGATTGTGGGGACGGCGGCGTACATGGCTCCGGAGCAAGCTCGCGGCGGAGCGGTCGATGCGCGAACGGATTTGTTCGCGTTGGGCTGTGTGCTGTATCGGCTCTGCACGGGGGAGCTGCCGTTCTCTGGCTCCGATGCGGTTTCGACGCTGCTGGCCATCGCGACCGAGCAGCCTGTTCCTCTGCGCGAGCGGAACCCGGCGGTGTCGGCGGAACTGGCCAAGATCGTGATGCAACTTTTGGCGAAACGGCCCGAAGACCGGCCGGCATCGGCGGGTGATGTCCTGCAGGCTCTGGCCGAGTGCTCTTCCGAGAAGACAGGAACAGCAAGTCTCACGCAAAGTCGCAAAGACGCAAAGGAAGGCAAGAGGTCGCTCTTCTTTGCGTCTTTGCGCCTTGGCGTGAAACCTGTCTTTCTTGGCCTGCTGGTCGCGTTGGGCGTCATCGTCATCGTGACGGATCGTGGCAAAGTTCAGATCGAGACGCTCGATGAGGACGTGCAAGTACACGTCGAGCAGAACGGCAAGCAGGTGCAAGTCCTCGACAAGAAAAACAACTTCGAGTTCCGGCTGCGATCCGGGACGTACTCGCTGCGGCTCGTGTCGGACAAGGAGCACGTTCGACTCGAGCAGGACACGGTGACGATCGTCCGCGGGCAGACTGCCGTGGCCCGTATCGTCGGAGCGACGCAGCAACCGGAGTCCTCGCTGGAGGACTGGCTCGCCGCGACCAAGCCGCTCCAGGGAATGCCGCAGCTTGACGCTGTGGTGAGCAAACTCAAAGAACTCAATCCGGACTGGGACGGCGTGCCGAAATCCTTTGTCAAACTTCCGGGCTTTGCGTTCTGGGACGACGACCCCACACATCCGGTCTCGGCCATCCGCTTTCACTCGAACGACATCGTGGACCTCTCGCCGCTGCGTGCGTTGTCGGATTTGACCAACCTCTCGATCGCCGGAATTCCCAAAGACGGGTTCTCAGACCGCGAATCAGTGACGCCCGGCCGGCTACGCGATCTAGCTCCGCTGCAAGACCTCTCACGTCTGACGACCTTCCACGTTTCGTTTCAACCGGTGCGCGATCTGTCGGCGCTGCGCGGGAAGCAGCAGCTTCATTCGGTGAGCCTGGACCGGACGCTCGTGGACGATCTCTCGCCGTTGGCGGAACTCCCGAAACTCACGGTGCTGGAAATCATCAATGCTCCCGTGCGCGACATCCGCCCGCTGACGGGCCTGAAGAGTTTGACGAACTTGGAGCTGATCTCCACGCCACTGACGGACCTGAAACCGCTGGTCGGCTTGAAGCTGACCAATCTGATTTGTAGCCACTCGCCGATCCAAGACCTTGGCCCGCTGGCCGGAATGCCGCTCGAGCGGCTGGAGTGCAATTACTGCCAGATCAATGACCTGACGCCACTGCGCGGAATGCCGCTCAAACAATTGCGTTGCGAAAACAATGAGGGCCTGACCGACCTCACGCCGCTGCGCGACCTGCCGCTCAAAGAGCTGTGGTGCGACATCAAGAACCAATCCAGCCTCGATGCGCTCAAAGCCCATCCGACACTGGAAACGATCAACGGGCAGCCGGCGGCGAAGTTTCTCGAAGCCGCGGCGGGGTTGTTGGGGAAATGAAGGCAGCGGTGTCACGCAAAGCCGCAAAGCCGCAAAGGGGGGACAAAGGGACGCATATCACACCGTCTTCCGCCCCCTCCTGCCTTCCTTTGCGTCTTAGCGCCTTTGCGTGACCCTTGCCTTCGTCCCCCTCAATCCGGCAACCCATTCACCACGCGAGTAATCCCATCCTTGATGAGTGCCGCCCCGAAGTTAATCAGCAACCCCAGCCGCTTGTCGCCCAGTCGCAGATAGGTCAGCAGTTGCTTCTTGTGTACCGGCGCGACGACCTCGACCGACTTCAGTTCGATGGTCACCAAGCTCGCGACGATCAAATCCGCGCGAAAACCTTCCTCGAAGATCATGTCGTCGTACACGACCGGCACCGCCACCTGCCGAGCGACCTGCAACCCAGCCTTTTTCAGTTCGTAGGCCAGGACCGTTTCATAGACCGATTCGAGCAAGCCGGGGCCGAGCTTCGTGTGAACGCGGTAGGCACAGTTCACGATGATTTTGGCGACGTCATTTTCGGTCATGGTGGGGTTCCTTTTGGGGCAGAGAAGAGGGTGTCACGCAAAGGCGCTAAGACGCAAAGGGGGGACAAAGGGAACATTGAAAGACAACGCTACTGGGATTGGAAACGAGTCAGCGCTCGCCTGATGTGTCTCTTTCTCCCCCTGCCCGCCCCTCTCCCGCCTTCCTTTGCGTCTTAGCGACTTTGCGTGAAAAAAATTCCCGAAAATCCGCGACAGGTTGCCGCCCGAGGCTGCGTAACGAAGTGCTCAACGGAGACTTCACAGCCCTCTGAAAGGCTCAATCATGTTGCTGACTGCTTGGAATCGACTGCTGCGATCCGGTTTCGTTTCGAACCGCCGCTCAACGCGACGCGCTGGCTCGCCGGTCGAGCGGCTGGAGTCCCGCACTCTGCCGACGCTGACGATCAACTTCGCGGCGGGAGCGTTGACGATCTCCTCCGACGGAGCCGACGCGATCGCGGTCGCCGCGAATGGCTCGAACGAGGTCACGATCAACGGCAACACGTTCAATCCCGGCAGCGGCAACGTGCTCGCCTCGGCCGTGACCAGCTTGAGCGCGACGGGCGGTTCCGGCAGCAACGCCATCAACGTCAGCGGAGTCACCGCCGCTGTGTTCACGGCCTTGACCAACGTGACGCTCGACGGAGCGGGCGGTGCCGACACGCTGACCGGTTCCGAGTTCGGCGAAACGCTGATCGGCGGTTCGGGCAACGATAGCCTCGCGGGTGGCGCAGGGAACGACACCTACCAGTTCGCCGCCGGCTACGGCACCGACACGATCACCGAAGCCGCCGCCAGCGGCAACGACACAATGAACTTCACCGGCGTCACGGCGACACTGAACGCCGGCACGTTCGTCGTCGATGCCGGCAGCGGCAACGTCGCCACGCCGAGCGGTAACATCGAGACCGTCGTCAATTCCAGCGGCACATTCAACGTGACCACGAGCGCCACGAATGCCGGCACGATCTCGATCAATGCCGGAACCTTGAATGTGACCGCGGCCGCGATCACTGGCGGCACGGTGTCGCTGGTCGGTGCCTCGACCCTGAACGTTACGAACGCAGCGGTAAGCGGCGGGACGTTGACCAACAGCAGCACGGGGACGATCCGCGGTTTCGGCACCGGCACTCTGGGCGGCACTGTGAGCAATCCGGCCGGTGGGCAGATTCTGGTGGGTAGCAACGACACGCTGGTGCTCAACGGCGGGGCGGGGAACAGCTACTCGAACGCCGGAAACATCGGCGTGAATTCGACGGGGAACTCGTCGGTCCTGCGGATCAATGGCGACGTGAGCCTGACGGGGGGCGGCACGCTGACGCTGTCGAGCAACGGCAACAACTTCATCCAAGGGACGGCCGCGACCAATCGGCTGACCAACGTGGACAACACGATCTCCGGAGCGGGGAATATCGGCAGCAACTTCATGGCGTTGACCAACCAGTCGATCATCAGTACCACCGGCGCTCTGAAGATTGACCCCAGCAACACGGGCGTCGTCAACAGCGGCACGCTGCGGGTCAGCAATGGCGGCACATTGACGTTGGAAGGTGGCTCGTTCGACAACACGGGAGGGCTGGTGCGAGCGGACTCTAGTGTCGCGGCCAGCACACTGAATGTGACGGGTGCCACGGTGACGGGGGGCACGGTGGAACTGATCGGAGCCGGTTTGGGAACCCTGAACGTTACGAACGCAGCGGTTAGCGGCGGCACATTGTCCAACAGCAGCACGGGGACGATCCGCAGTTTCGGCACCGGCACTCTGGGCGGCACGGTGAGCAATCCGGCGGGTGGGCAGATTGTGGTGGGTAGCAACGATACGCTCGTGCTCAACGGCGGGGCGGGTAACAGCTACTCGAACGCCGGGAACATCGGCGTGAATTCGACGGGGAACTCGTCGGTCCTGCGGATCAATGGAGACGTGAGCCTAACGGGTGGCGGCACGTTGACGCTGTCGAGCAACGGCAACAACTTCGTCCAAGGGACGGCCGCCACCAATCGGCTGACGAACGTGGACAACACGATCCGCGGAGTGGGGAATTTCGGCAGCAACTTCATGGCGTTCACAAACAAAGGCACCATCCGCACCGACCAGGCGGGAACGCTGACGATTGATGGGACGGGCGGATTCACGAATGAAGGCACCGTGGACGTCGATCCGACTCGCACTCTGGCCCTGGGTGGTGGCGACGTCATCGCGCAGACGTCGGGCAACACAGTTGTGGATGGAACGCTCAACGGCAGCGTGACTCTGACGGGTGGGACTCTGAGCGGCACAGGCACCGTCAGCGGCACGGTGACGAACACGTCGGGGACGGTCTCGGCGGGGAATTCGCCCGGGCGGCTGACGGTCACCGGCAATTACACTCAGGGAGCGAACGGATCGTTGGCCATGGAACTCGGTGGGCTGACTCCGGCGACCGAGCACGATCAGTTGGTCGTGAACGGCACGGCGACGATTGCGGGACGGCTCGACGTGTCCTTTGTGAATGGCGTGTTTCCCAATGTTCCCGACACGTTCACGATCCTGACGGCAACGACTCGCAACGGGCAGTTTGATGTGGTCGATGTGCCGAGCAGCCGCAACGGGGCGGCATTGGTGACGGACTATCAGACCGGGCGAGTCGATTTGCGGACGGTCAGCGATGTCGTGGATCTGCTGGTAAGCTCGGTGACGGGTCCGGCGTCGGCTGAGCCGGGGCAGGTCGTCAACATCAGCTACACCGTGCAGAATGGGAGCGACAACGTGGCCAGCGGCTCGTGGGTCGATTCGATCTACTTGTCGCAGGACGACACCTACGACGCGTCCGATTTGCTGGTGACTCGCGTCACGCACACCGGCGGCTTGGGGAGCTTGACCAGCTACACCGAGAACCTGACGGCGGCGGTTCCCGGTGTGCTCGACGGCAACTTTCGATTCTTGGTGATCGCGGATAGTCGCGGCTTCACGCCGGACATCGACCGAGCGAACAATCGCGCGGCCTCCACAGCCTTCCCGGTCACCATTCCCACATTGGACTTGGACGCGGTCTTCAACGGAACGATCGCTTCCGGTCAGGATCGCTATTTCCGCGTCAACGTGGCGTCGGGTGGCGATTTGTTGCTGTTGGCGGACTTCGGCGGTGCGGGTCGCAGTGAGCTGTTTCTGCGGCGCGGCGCGTTGCCAACCCGCAGCCTCTTCGACTTGGCGGCGTCCAAGGCGAACGTCGCTCGACAAGAACTGTTGCTGAGGGAGCCGCAGGCAGGCACATACTTCCTGCTGATTCACGGCCGCGAGAACGCGGGTGCCGGAGTTCCCTTCACGCTGCAAGCCCAAGACTTGTTCTTCCGTTCGATCTCGCCGGTGCGTGGCGGCAACAACGGTTCGACGACGATCACTTTGAACGGCGGTGGCTTCACGCCCGATGCGGTCGTGGAACTCGTCGCGCCGGACAACTCCACCCGCACTGCCAGCCGAGTCCTGTTCAAAGACGACAACACGGTCTCGGCCACATGCGACCTGACCGGACTCAGTCCCGGAGCCTATGACGTGCGAGTCACGTTCAACGGGACGACGCAGACGCTGGACAACTCCTTCACCGTTTTCGCCAGCACGAAACCCGGCCGAGTCGAAGTGACGCTCGACTCACCCAGCAGCATTCGGCCGAATCGCGAGGGAACGCTGACCGTCAATTACGTCAACGTCGGTGACACAGATGCCGTGGCTCCGTTGATCGATCTGACGTCTGATCGCGCGGAGTTTCGGTTCCCCGAGCGAACGCTATTCGCAGGGAACGCCATTCGAGTCGTGGGCATCAACCGCGACGGCGGACCTGCCGGGATTCTGCCTCCCGGAGCACGCGGCAGCATTCAGATCAAATTCATGGCGTCCGCTGATCCCACCCTGACTCTGTCGGTTGTGCAGCCGGAAGCTCTCTTCGATCCCGCTGCCGCGAAGGTGGGACTCCGTCCGCCCGGCATTGCCGACGACGCTTGGGACGCGATCTTCGCCAACTTCCTCGCCAATGTCGGCGACACGATTGGTGACGTTCAGAATGTGCTCGCCGAAAACGCCACCTACCTCGGGCGGCTGGGCGAGACAGTCTTCGATTACAACCAACTCTTGCTGTTTGAACTGTCGCAGGCCGACAATTTCGGCCGCCTCACCGATCGGTTTTTCCTCGGAGCGTTTGGCCGTGGCAGCGAAGATCCGACAGCGTTCTCGGCGGTCACGCAGCCCGGCGGGGAAGTCGAAATTCGCAGCGGCTCCCGTCTGCGATCGTTTGTGCCACTCACCGCGACCACGTTCACATCCATCGGGGCTGACAACGGCACGTTGCGGAAGCTCGGTGATAACTCGCTCGAACTGACCGAAGCGGACGGCTCGAAGCTCTTCTTCCGAGTCGATGGCAAATTCGATCACGTCCTCGACCGCAACGGCAACCGCTTGAACGCGAACTACACCGGCAACCGACTCACCTCGTTTGTCGATCCCGCGACCGGTGTCACCACCAGCTTCGTCTACAACGCACAAGGCCGCATCACGCAGGTCACCAACCCCAACGGCGACGTGACGACGTTGGCCTACGACGCATCCGGCGAGCACCTGCTGACGATCACCGATCCGATCTTGGGAACGCGTGCATTGACCTACAACACCGGGATCGGCGGACCGCGCGAACATTCCATTGCCTCGATCACGGAACGGGACGGGACGCAAACGCTCTTCGGGTATGACAACCGAGGCCGACTGACCAGCATCAATCCGCCGGACGCTCTGGGGACAACCACGTTCAGTTACGGCTCGACCGGAGAGGTGTTCGTCACCGATCCGGACGGCGCGACAGTGACGCAACTGCGAAATCCCCTCGGCGACATTGCTCAGACAGTTGATGCGTTGGGTCGAGTCACGCAAACGGTGTTTGACTCTCTTGGCCGAGCCTCGCAGGTCATTCTGCCGGGGCAGTTGCGGTTGTCGCTGACGCGCGACGCGCGCGGCCACATCGCCAGCGTGACGAATCCGCTGGGAGCCACGGTGCGGTTCACCTCCAACGCCAGCAACGGCGAAGTCACTCAAGTCCTCGATGCCAATGGCAACCTTTATCAGGCCACCCTCGATGCCAACGGCAACACGACGACCGTGACCGCGCCCGACAATTCGCAATTGCAGTTTGAGTACGATGCAGCCGGCCGAGTCACTCGCAGTGTCAACCGCCGCAACGAGGCGATCGACTTCACCTACGACCCCGATGGCCGGATCACTCGCAAACAGTTCCCGGACAGCACCGAAGTCAATTTCAGCTACGACCCGCGCGGCAACCTGACCTCGATGACCGACACGACTGGGACGACCACGTTCAATTACGACGTTCGCGATCGACTCATCAAGGTGACCGCACCCTCAGGACGGTTCGTGGAATACAACTGGAACAACCGCAACCAGCAGACTCGCCTGCGCGACGACACGGGATTCGAACTCAACTACGAATTCAGCCCGACTGGCCTGATGACACAGATCACCGATGGCGGCGGAAACACGCTGGTGAGCTACGACTACACTCCGCGTGGCCGGTTGCAAGAAATCACTCGTGGCAACGGCACCAAGACGACCTTTGGCTTCGATCTTGCCGGTCAACTGACCTCCGTGACCAATCTCGCGCCGAACAGTTCCGTGCAATCCCGCTACGAATACACCTACGACGAGCGTGGCTTGCGGACGTCCCAATCGAGACCGGACGGCCTGACGAGCTACACCTACGATGCGGCGGGAAGTTTGATCGGTGTGTCGCTCTCCAATGGTCGGACTTTGGCCTATCGCTACGACAACAACGGCAACCGCACGCAGGTCATCGACAGCGGCGTGCCGACGGCCTATGCGTCCAACAACGTCAACGAATACACGAGCGTCGGTGCCGCGACGTTCGCTTACGACGCCGACGGCAATCTCACGTCCCGCACCGACGCCTCGGGCACGACGACCTTCACCTACGATGCCGAAAACCGACTGCTCGCGATGAGCGGCCCGGCTGGCACCGCCCAGTACGTTTACGACGGACTTGGCAGTCGCGTTTCGGCCACACGCAACGGCGTGCAGACCAACTTCTTGAACGATTCGACCGCCTATCACGGCACGGAACTCGTCGAGTATGCCGCCGACGGCAGCGTGCGGACTCGCAACATCGCGTACTTTGGATTTGAAGGACGCATTGATGCGGCGGGCAATGAGTCGTACTTCGGCGTCGATGGCTTCAGCAACGTCACGCAACTCACTGACACCAACGGAGCGGTGTTGAACAGCTATAGCTACTTGCCGTTCGGCGAGGTGCTCGGCATGACCGGCTCGGCCGAGAATCCCTTCACCTACAACGGCTATTGCGGGGCCACCACCGAACCCAACGGCATGTATTACGACGAGGCACGCTTCTACGACTCCAACTTGGGCCGGCATCTGTCGGTGAACTACCTGTTCCAAGACAACCGCCCGATGAACATGGAGTGCGGCCTCTTCGACGCCGGCCTTGTGCCCGCTGGCGGAGCCACCATCATCACCGACCCGGGGGACGAGGGAGCCGGTGCTGGACCTGAGGAGCCTGGTAAGAAGCCACCTCAAAATGAGCCGGAGCGAGACGACGGCGACGATGCTGGAGATGATCCCGACATCGACGACCGAATTGGTTCAGAAGAAGACTTCCGAAGGGTTTTCGGCGAACTTTTCGACGAGGACACGCAGTACGGTGATAACACCCCAGGGCCACTGAGCGCGTTTGAATATTTCTTCCCAAACGAAGACGATGAAGATCCCCCCAGCATTGAGGAAATGACCGAGTTCGCGGACTCCGTCCTGAACGAGGGCGATTCGCGGAGCATCGAGGACCGAGTACGCGACCGCTACTTCAGTTACTACGAGCACTACTACTACACTCTTGATGCGGCAAATATTGATCTGGGCAGAGGCTACCTGGAGCGCCTCTATTCTCAATTAGTTGACTGTATCGTGGCAGGGGGCGACCACGATGATTGCCTTGACACATTTTACGAGGCCGTCGAATCGCGGATTCGCGTTGTCCGTCCGACCGATCCCAACGAAATCGTCGGTCCGGCCGGAGTCGGTGCTGAGGCGTTCGTCCGTGAGAACCAATCGCTCGGCTACACGATCCACTTCGAGAATCTCGCCGCGGCGACCGCTGCCGCGCAGGAAGTGGTCATCACTCAGCAGCTTGACGCAGACCTCGACCTGACGACGTTTGAATTCGGTGACATCACCATTGCGAACTCGATCATTGACGTGCCAGAGGGATTGAACTCGTTCAGCACGCAGTTCGACGACACCGCGGTATCGGGGCTGTTGGTGAACATCACGGCCGATCTCAACCTGGCGACCGGATTGGTGACTTGGACCTTCACGTCCCTCGACCCCGACACCGGCGATTTGCCGGAAGACCCGGAAGCCGGCTTCCTGCCGCCGAATGTCACCGGCCCACAAGGCGAAGCCTTCGTGACGTACTCCGTGCGCGGCCAGTCGGGACTGCTGACCGGCACGCGCATCGACGCGCTCGCGACCATCGTCTTCGACACCGAAGCGCCACTCGCCACGGCCGCCATCTTCAACACGATCGATGCCGGCGCGCCGACGTCGCTTGTGACGGCCTTGCCGGCCGAAACGATCAGCGCGGACGGGAGCTTCACCGTCGCCTGGACCGGGAACGACGATGCCAGCGGCACGCCCGGTTCCGGCATCGGACTGTTCGACGTGTTCGTCTCGGACAACGGAGGCTCGTTCCAGTTGTTCCAGGCCGCGACGCCAGGAACTTCGGCCACGTTCGCCGGCGAGTTCGGACACACCTACCGATTCTTCTCGGTCGCGACCGACAACGTCGGACACCGCGAAGACGATCCCGGCGTCACCGAGGCCACGACCTTCGTCAACACGGCTCCGGTGGCCGATGACGAAACGGCCGAAACGAACGAGGGCAGCGCGGTCATCATCAGCGTCCTCGTCGGCGACACCGATGCCGACAACCACACGCTCAGCGTCGCCACCGTCACACAACCGGCGAACGGCATGGCGGCCATCAATGGCAACGGCACGATCACCTTCACCCCCGCCGACAACTTCTTTGGCGAGACATCGTTCAGCTACACGCTCAGCGACGGCCACGGCGGTGCGGACACGGCGATGGTCACAGTGACCGTCAACTCGGTCAACGACGAGCCGAGCTTCACGAAAGGCCCCAACGAAATCGTCGCTGAGGACACGGGGCTGCACACCGTCGCGAACTGGGCGACTGCGATCTCGAAAGGCCCCGCGAACGAATTCGCTCAGACGGTCAGCTTCGTCGTGACGAACAACAACAACGCCTTGTTCTCCGTCCAGCCAGCCGTCTCGCCAACCGGCACGCTGACGTTCACTCCGGCCGAGGATGCGACCGGTACGGCGACGGTGTTCGTCCGGCTGATGGACAACGGTGGCACGGAGAACGGCGGCGTCAATGTCAGCGAGTTTCAATCCTTCACGATCACCGTCAACGATCTGCCGAAGCCGGAATTCCATCCCGTCACAATCACGCTCACCGCCGCGAACGCGAACACACGTCTGCGCGTCAACGCGGCGAACTCGCACGTCGAACTGGTCCATGCGACGACGAACGCTGTGCTGCTTGATCTGACTGTCGATGCTGTCACGCAACTGACGCTTAACGGCGGACGCGAGGACAATCGGCTGACGCTCGATTTCACGAATGGCAATCCGCTGCCGACTGACGGACTGTTCTTCAACGGCGGTTGGCAGCGTCGGCGAGACAACCTCGTGCTTATCGGCGGCTCGTTCGATTCGGTCACTCACACGTTTGCAAATCGGCACGACGGGGCCGTTACGATCGACGGCTCGACGATCACCTACACAGGGCTGGAACCGATCACGGACAACCTCACGGCCGTGGATCGTGTCTTCGAGTTCGCGGTGACGAACGATTCAATCACACTGGCCGATGCGGCGAGCGCCGTGAACGGACGGTTGAAGCTGAGCAGCACCCGATCCAGCGAAACAGTCGAATTCGCCTCACCCACCGGGTCGCTGACGATCCGCAGCGGTGTCGGCAACGACCGCGTCACCGTGCGCAGTCTCGACAACCTGTTTGTCAAATCGAACGCGACGCTGATCATTGAAGGAAGCGGCGGCAACGACTCGCTGGATGCCTCGCGAGTTTCCAAGGCGGTGACTCTTCGCGGTGGTTCGGGCCGTGACGTGCTGTTCGGAGGTTCGGCGAACGACGTGCTGGAAGGGGGCAACGCCCGGGATTTGCTGTATGGCAATCGCGGCCACGACACGCTGTCGGGGGACGCCGGCAACGATTACCTGCGCGGTGGAATCGGCGACGATTCTCTGTCCGGCGGCGCGGACCACGATTCGATTCGCGGTGACGCCGGCTCGGACCAACTCTTCGGCGATGCCGGCCGTGACACGCTGCGTGGTAACGCGGATGCCGATCTCGTGTTCGGCGGTGCGGACAACGATTTCCTCACCGGCGGTTTCGGCGACGATAGCCTCAGCGGCGGTGGCGGCAACGACCGACTGTTCGGCAACGAGGGCGTTGATCGAATGCGTGGCGATGGTGATAACGATTCGCTTCGTGGCGGTTCCGGCAACGACATCCTCTCCGGTGGTCTCGGCGCGGACACGGTCAAAGGAGACTCCGGCACCGACCGCGTGTCCGGCGGAAGCGGCGGCGGCCCCGATGCCGGCGACGACGTGCTCCGCTTCAATCACGTCAACGAAATCGACGAAGCCTTCGCCCTCAGCGACGACTGGACATTGATCGTTTGAACTTCGGTTGATTCAGCCGATGACGAACACGGTCATCGAACGCGGGCCGTGAGCGCCGATCACAAGCGATTGCTCGATGTCAGCGGTCTTCGAGGGGCCGGAGATGAACGCACCGAAGCACGGCTTATCGAACGAGAGGCGACGATAGGCTTCGTGCATGTTCGGCACGATGTCCTTCGCCGAGACTACCAGCGCGAGATGCTGGGCGATGAAGTAGATCGCCCGCTGCTTCACGCCGTCGTCGGTGACCCACACGGCTCCGTTTTCGGCGACGGCGAATTGACCGGGCAGGATCGCGAAGTCGATGTCTTCCGTTGCGTGAGGGTCTTCGATCTGCGCGAGGTCCGTGTTGCCGTGAACTCCTTCGACCAGCGAGACCGTCTTCTTCGCGTCCCGCCATTCGGGCAAAGCGGACAACTCAGAGTTCAGGGCCGCCGTATCGGCCACCATGACCGCTCGGCCGCCGACCGATTCCAGGACCGAGGCGAATTGTGCTCGCACATCGCTGAACTGAATCCACGATTGATCGAGGCTTGGCAACGGAGCATCGGGCAGGTGATGCCGACGAATGGCGGAGAGGATGGTGGTCTTGGTGTTGGTCATCGTGTTTTCGGCTGTCGCGACAAAAAACGGTACTACGGCTGTCGGCCATCGGCTCACGGTGGTCGGCCGGTCAGAACAGGACGCGGGTTTGCAGGAATTCGAGCAACTCGCGCAGCCAAACGTAACCTATCGAGCGGCGGCCGCAATCCAGTTTGGCGATCACGCTGGAACCGGGGCGCAGATCGGGGATTTCTTTCGGGTTCAATGTGACCCTCGCGAAGGTGGAAAGTTCTCCGTCTTGATCCAGATCGGTCGCGAGGTTCACCGTGTCGAGCGTCGCGGAATATGTCGTCTTCGGCGACATGCGAAACAGAAATCGTACCGGCAAACCGTTCGCCTCTTTGGCGGCGGCTTGAGCGGCGAGGACATGCCGCACATGCCGGTCGGGGATGCGCAGTTCAATCTCCCACGGACCCGTGGGATCGACGACATGCATCAGCAATTGACCTTGCCGCACCGGCCGTGACTCCAGTGAGCGGATCAAATCCCAGCGGACGACCTGCCCGGCGAGCGGAGACCGCAGCGTCAATTCGGCGACGCGGCGATTCACGATTTCAAGTTGGCGATTGAGGCTCGCAATCGCCTGCTTGAGTTCTTCTTCGTCTGCCGCGAGTTGCCCGGCACTCGACGAGTTGGAACCGCGACGTTCGGGATCGCCACGCGAGGCCCGGATGGCGGCCAATCGCGCGTTCGTCGTCGCGATTTCTCCACGAACACGCTGCTCTTCGAGATCCAGTTCGGGATTTCGCATCACGGCGAGTGACTCGCCTTTCGCAACCTTCGCCGCGTTGCTGACGGCGACCTGGGTGATGATCCCATCGTCCGGAGCATACACCGACCGGCGTCGACTCGGTTGCACTTGGCCGTGCGCTTCCAATTCCAAAGTGGCGGGAATGAGAGCGAGCGCGAGCACGGCTCCGGCGATCGAAACCGCGATCGTTCGTACTCGGCGCGACCGAGCCAGCGCTTTCCATCGCAGCAAGCGGCCACTCAGACCATGAGCCTCGAGGGCTGCAGCATTTGCGAGTGCGATCGCCGCATGTCGGCAAACTTCCGTGACTCCGTCGAAATCCGAATTGAGCGATTCGGTGCCGAAGGACTCCAACACGACTGCACCGCAAGCACCCTCCCACGAGCCGGGCTTCGGGCCGAGCGGCTCGACACGCACACGAGTTGCCCCCGACTCCTGCAAGTACACCCGCGCGGCGTCATGCATCTGATCGGCGGAATTCCACGGCAACGATGTTCCCTGACGACGGACTTCGGACACAAGCTGTTCGATCGCGCGACTCGCGTTCGCACGGCGATTCAAGTCTCGGACAGAGGTCGCGGACTCCAATCGAAAGCCGGACTCGTCGGCCAACATCACACTGACCCGATCGAGCCGCAGCGCCGTCGCCCCGTCATTGGCCAGATCGAGCGCGATGCGCCGGCGATCCAACGTCGAGTGCAACGTCTGACACAACCCAGCAACGCGATCCCGCTCCGCCGACACCAAAAACATTCGCGTGAGCTGACGACCTCGATGAAATTCCACAATGACTGCTGCCACTGCCGCGACGACGTCGGCGATATTTTCGCCTCGTTGAACCGCCGCCTGCAACCGCACATCGAGCGCCAATCGCAATGACGGCGCGACCGACACGCAGGCGATGCACCGAGCAAACTCCGTCGCGTTCGGCCAGCGGCCACCGACGCCGGGCGGGACGATCACTGTTCGATCCGTTTCCAATCGCCCGACCGGTTCGACAAACGTCGCGATGCGATCCCGGTCCGAGTCCCCTTGTGTGTCGAAGAGCAGTGACACACTCTCCTCGCGAATAGACCACGCAGCGACACTGTGCGCTTCCAGAATGTCGGCCAACTCACCCAGCACCTGACCGTAGTACTCGGAGGGTGCCACCAGGGTTCGCCCCAACGATTCGGCGTGCACCAACAGGCCATCGACGCGCAAGATCAGCGAAGCGGAACGGACGACAGGCTCGGGTTGACTGGGACTATTCATCACGGCTGCCGAATGCTCGATTTCAAGGTCTCTCCTCAGTGGCGGAGAACGGTAAACCGTTGTCAGAACGGATGCGAGCGGTCGTGAGGAATTCCAGACTGCCGGCTGTTTCTGCCGGAGTTCTCGTGATTGGTGGATCTTCCCAGTCTCCGTAACTTCGCCGCATCCCCCGGACTAACGGTGTTCTTCCGCTGCAAGGTTTCCCTGTCAGTTTTAATCCGCAGAATCGGAATATTTTCTCCAATCGTCAAAGTCAACCGCCGATTCTTAGACGGTGAGATAGTCGCGGTGATTGCGCGCGAGCGTGTGCGCAGTTTCCGCGGTCGAAAGATTCGATGAGGTAATCCCCCTTCAAGTCCCGGAAATGACACGGATGAGCGTCCGCCTCCGAAGTAGTCGATTGACAACGATGCCGTGCCGATTTGCGGTTCGGCGTGCGGCATCGTTGTTGATTCTTTCAGCGACGCTGTCGGGATTCTTGGGTTGCGCGTCGTACGAAACCTACACAAAGACGGCTGGCAACAACACCAGCGAGATCGACGCCCTCACAGCGGACGCCGAAAACCCCATCCCAGAGGTCTACCAGGCCGCGTACTCCTCCGCGCCCATCACCTCAAAATCGCTGCGGGACGGCCAAGAAATTCAATATCGCGACGTCTCTGTCGGCGAAGTCTTGCGGATCGCTCTGGAACACTCGGAAGTTCTGCGTGAGCTAGGTGGCACGATTCTTAGAACTCCGGAATCCATCCGGACACGCTACACGGCTGGCTTGCAGCAGACCGATCCGAGATTCGGTACGCATGCCGCCTTGAGTGCGTTCGACGCACAGTTCAAGGGATCGGCGATGATCAACAACAATGACCGCATCTACAACAACTCGTTCTTCGCCGGCGGCATTAACTCCTACCTACAGAACCTGGACGAGTACAAGGCCGAGCTTTCCAAACGCGCGGCCACGGGCGCGCTGTTGGTCTTCCGGAATGTGACCGAATCCGATCGAAACAACGCTCCCGGCAACTTGTTCATCGGAGCGTGGAGCCACTACACGGAGGGCGAAGCTCGGCAACCACTGCTGCAAGGTGGTGGGTTGCAGTTCAATCGTATCGCTGGCCCTGGCAGCGCGCCGGGCCTTTACAACGGGATCCTGATTGCCCGCGTCAACACGGATATCACGCAGACGGATTTTGAGATCTCCGTACGAGACTACGTCAGCAACGTGGTCAACTTGTACTGGGATTTGTACTACTCGTACCGCGACTTGGACGCTCGTCGTCGAGCCATGCATGCCGCGTTGGAATCGTGGCGAAAGGTGAAGGCACAGGTGGAAGCCGAGGGCCTCTCGGCCTCGAAAGAGGCTCAGGCTCGCGAGCAATACTACCGCTTCAAACAAGAAGTGGATGACTCGCTTTCGGGCCGGCTGCTGCAAGGCACTCAGTCGCGCAACGGCAGCACCGGTGGAACACTTCGAGCGAACGGCGGCGTGCAAGTCAACGAGCGGAGATTGCGGCTGATGATCGGACTGCCGATCACGGACGGTACCCTGCTGCGGCCGTCGCAAGAACCGGACGAAGCCGAGGTCGTCTACGACTGGGAAATCCTCATGCAAGAGTCGTTGGCTCGCCGGCCAGAGTTGCGACGTCAACAGCTCAAGGTCAAACGTCGCGAGATGGAATTGTTGGCCGCGCAGAACTTCATCATTCCGCAATTGGATGCCGTCGGTCGTTATCGTTTCCGAGGCTTCGGCGACAAACTGATCCAACACAGCGGTAATCAAGGTGGTGGCAAACCGGCCTCTGCGTTGGGCAATCTCGCCACCTTTGAACATCAAGAATGGATGCTGGGCCTCGAGTTCTCGATGCCGATCGGTTTCCGCCAAGGTCATGCGGCCGTGGCAAACGCCGAACTCGCGCTCTGTCACGAACGGGCCATTCATCGTGAACAAGAGCGCGAGGTTGTCCACGACCTCAGCAACGCGCTGTCCGACGCAGTCCGGGCTTATGAGTCGTGCCAAAGCAGCCTCAATCGTTACATCGCGTCCCGAGAAGTCATGCTGTCGCTGGAAGCCGAAGAGAAGAACGGCCTGCCCATCGACATCGACCGCATCCTGGATACGCAACGACGCGTTGTTGAGGCCGAGATTCGTTATTACCAGTCGCGAACCGAGTACGCCGTTTCTCAAAAGAACGTGCAACTGGAACGGGGTGCCCTGGCTGGTGAGAATGACCTCTGGATCATCGATGGGGTTGATTCGTCGGCCAGCGGATACCAGCCGATGACACTGCCGAATCGGGTGCCTCCCGCACCGGAACCGGCAGTCAACGATGAAATGCCGACGCCTCAAACCGAGGGTGCCAATCGGATTCCCGACGTGAATTCGACTGTCGAACCTGGTTCGGTGACGGAGCGTTCGGCCGGTTCGACTCCTGCCGAAAAGATGGCGCTGGCCAAGTCGCTGATGCGGCAAGCTCGCCAAGACCTGGCGAGGGGCGATGTCACTGCGGCTCGTGAAAAGGCTGAGCAAGCCGTCGGCGTCGATGTTGCCTATTCCGTCTTCGATGAACGCCCGGAGCAACTGTTGACGGAAATCGACCGTCGAGCAAACAACTCCGGCGAAGAGACACTGGATGCTCCGGGCCTTGCACAGTCTCACAAGCCGACCAAGCCTGCCGCGACCACGAAGACTCAAGCCGTCTCTCCATTCGCCGAGGAAGTTCCAACGGACGAGGACGTTCCCGAAACGAAACAACTGGCCGAGACGGCGAAACTGCCGTCGTCTGTCAACAACGACAAGCAAACCGCTCAGCGTCTACTGAAGCAGGCTCAGATCGCCGCCAGCAACGGTGAGTTGGAGCACGCGCGGTTGCTCGCGTTGAAAGCCAACGAGCTCAATGTCGCCTACGACCTCTTCGAACTTCGTCCGGAGCAAGTGTTGGCTCAAGTCGATCGAGACTCGCACAACCAGACGACCGCGAAGGCAATGACCGCCGCGAAAGAGCTGGACTCCGCATCACCGGCATCGGCGACGAAGCGCTCGGCCGATTCGACTTCCGTCGACAAAATGACGATGGCCAAGTCATTGATGCGGCAGGCTCGGCACGACCTCGAAAAGGGAGACCTCGCCTCGGCTCGTGACAAGACTGAGCAAGCCGCCGACATCGACGTTGCCTACTCCGTCTTCGATGAACACCCGGAACAACTTCTGACGGAAATCGATCGACAGGAGAATGACGGAGCCAATGGCAAACCGAGCACACGAAACCTCGCAAAGACGCCAATGTCGGACAATCAGGCCGCCTTAGGCAGCCGGTCTGAAATGTTCTACCGGTTATTGCGGGCGGATTGTCAGGCTCCATTTGGGCAAGGTGTCGGAGCGTTGGATGTGAGGAGCGTATTTTTGGAGGGCGGTCTTGGTGAGTGTCACGCCGCGTTCGTAG
>SYJG01000420.1 GCA_005798445.1 Planctomyces sp. | reverse complement strand
CTGCGACAACGAAAACTTCCTGTACCAGGGCCGGCAGTACAACTACCCGGTCGCTCAGGAAGGAGCGTTGAAGCTCAAAGAGAACAGCTCTATCCACGCCGAAGGCTAACCCGCCGCCGAGATGAAGCACGGCCCGATCGCTCTGGTCGATGAGCGGACGCCGAGCCTGTTCATCGCTCCGCGCGGGCACATTTATCCGAAAGTGATGAGCAATCTGGAAGAGATCAAAGCTCGTCGCGGCCCAATCATCGCTCTGGCGGGTGAGGGAGACACCAAGATCGATCAACTGGCCGACGATGTGATTTTTCTCCCGTTCGTCGAGGAGTATTTGCAGCCGCTGGTCTGTTCGATCCCGCTGCAACTGCTGGCGTATGAGATCGCCGTGCTTCGCGGCTGCAACGTCGACCGGCCCCGGAATCTGGCCAAGAGCGTCACGGTCGAGTGATCGGGTGGTCGGTGCGGCGTGAATGCAGGTAGCCCGACCCCTTGTGGGTCGAATGATGCCTTTTCAGGCGAATCCTCCAGGCCACAAGGGCCTGGGCTACAGAATCGGAAATCGCTGGTCTTTACCGGTACCGCATCCGGACGATCCGCCGCAGCGGACCCTCGAATCGTTTTTGTCGGCACAAGTCGGAAGTAACGTCTCTGTTCCGGCTGTTCCCCGCTTGTTTTTCTCGGTCGCTCCGGCGGATGATGCCTAGACCGCGCAACTAGAAATACACACGATCTTGCGCCTCGTCTCGACGGAACTGCCATGCCTGATTTCCTCGCTCTGGATTGGGAACACAGCCAAGTTTGTGGCCTGGATGCGGAGGTCACGCCTTCGGGAGTGCGTGTCCGCAAAGCGTTCACGCTCAAATGGCCGGAGGGAAAGTCACCCTGGGAAGACGCTCCGGCAGCCGGCGGATGGTTGAACGAGCAATTCAAATCGCTGGGAGTGACCGCCAAGAGCGTGCTGGTCACTGTCCCCCGCGAAGATGCCGTCGTGCGAGTGCTCGAAGTCTCGAATGTGACCGATGCCGAGTTGCCCAATGTCGTCCGCTTTCAAGCGGCGGCGAAATCGACTCGACCACTCGACAGCATGCTGCTGGACTTCCTGCCGTTGCCACGCCGCGATGGAGTTACCGGCCGTGAAGTGCTGGTGGCCACGATTGGCCGCGAAGTGCTCGACCCGCTGAAGTTGGTCCTGTTGCGCACCGGTTGCGAGTTGGCCGGAGTCAGTCTGACCGCCACGGCGATGGCCGAACTGATTGCTCGCCTGGAGCGGAGCGATCCACCACCACCGCAGTCCGTCGAGTTGGCAATCATCGCACATGAGAAGTTGGTCGAGATCACGCTGCTGCGGGACCGAGCCTTGCTTTTGACGCACGCTGCGCGATTGCCAGACGATGCCACAACTCCGGAGCGAGAGCAACAAGCGATCGTCGCCGAGGTGAACCGCAGTCTGGTCGCGCTCAAGCGGCAACATCCCGAACTGGCGCTGTCACGGACTTGGTTGTGGGGTGATCCCAGCAGCTTGCATGGTTTGGCCGGAGTGCTTCGCAAACGATTTTCCTGTGACGTGAATGTGGAAGACCCGCTCGTGCTACCAGGGCTGACGTTCGAAGGGGACGGTTCCGTAGCTTCGCATGCGCTGGTCACCGGCCCCGTCGGGTTGTTGTTCGGACAGACTGGCCGGCGCTCCGAGTCGCTCGATTTTCTGCACCCACGGCAGCCGGTTGTGCCTCGCGACTTGAAGCGGTTGTACGGGACCGCCAGCAGCGCGGCGGCGGTGCTGTTGATCGTCGGAGCCTTCGGCTGGCGATGGAACGAAGTCCGTTTGATGGAGAAAGAAACGGCAGAGCACAGAGTCGAGACCGACTCGCTCAAAAAGGAAAATGAAGGTTCGGCGGCGATGGTCAAAAACGTCAACGCGATCGGCAAGTGGACCGATCAGCGAGTGGCGTGGTTGGATCGGCTCTTCGAGTTGTCCGAAGCCATGGAGGGGACCGATCGGCGGTACCTCACGAAGTTGAACGGACAACCGGGTGCCGCTGGGATCGTTGGCGTGGTGCGCGGCGACGGCTTTGCGAAAGATCGCGACGACATCGACGATCTCTCGGCAAAATTGGCCAGCCACGAAGGGGTCACCGTCACGCCACACCAAGTGGCTCGCCCCGGCACGGACGGCGATTACCCGTGGAAGTTCGATTTAGACGTCTCTTGGAAGCCGGTGAAAAAGAAGGGGCTAGGGGCTGGGGGACAGGGGCAAGGGGAAAAAGCTCCGACGACTCAGCCCAAGAAATGATGGCGTCACTCGCATTTGAATTCTTTCCCTAGCCCCCAGCCCCTAATCCCTTGCCCCTATTTGGTGATCCGATGCAACTGCGTGAAAAAGTCTTGGCGGGTGGTTTGTTGGTGGCGGTCGTGTTCTATTTTGGTCCGACTGTTTGGGAGGGGTTCATCGCGCCGATACAAGACGCCGAACGAACTCTGGAATCTGCGACGAAGATCCACGGTGATCGCAAACTCGAAAAACAGAACATCGAAGCGAAACAAAAATTGTTCAGCGAATGGAAAGGCCGCAGTCTGTCCCCCAAGCCGCAAGACGCGGCACGCAACTATCAGCAGTGGCTGACCGAACTGGCGGAAGATGTGGGCGAGTTCTCGAACGTGCAGGTGACTCCCGACCCGGTCACTGTGGCGGCGAATCAGCCGTTCTCAACGGTGCGATTCAAACTGAAGGCGGAAGCCACGATGGCTCAGGTGCGGCTGTTCTTGTTCCGCTTCTTCCAGGCCGACTTGCTGCACAGCATCACGCAGTTGAATTTGGAAAGCCCCGCAGTGACGGGCAATCCAAAACTGACGGTCAACATGTCGTTCGAGGCGTTGTCACTGAAGGACGCTCAGCCGCGCGGGACGACGGTCTTCGCTCGCACGGAGGTTGCCGAGGATTGGCAGGACCCGACTCAGCCGTTGGTCGTACGTCATGCCGAAGGCTTTCCGACGAAGACTCCGTTCCTGGTTCGCGTTGGCAAACATTACTTCGAGGTCAAAGAGGCGGCCGATCATCGTTGGACTCTGGCACCCGATCCAAACTCGCCGCAGAGTGCCGTTGGCCGACCTGTTTCGCTGCTGGCGGACGAAACGGTCGAGTTCGCACCGGTTCATCCCGAATTCTCCAAACGAGCGATTGCACACTTTGACCCGATCCTGAAACGGAACCTGTTTGTCAAACCGGTGCCGTATGCCCCGAAGTTGGATTTTGTGGGATCGAAGTCGTTCTCGCGAGGCGGAACGCTTGACTTGACGTGTCGTGCGATTGGCTTCGATCTCTCGCAAGGCGAACCGATCTTCGCGCTGGAAGGTGACGCGCCGAGCGGAATGGCACTCGACGGCCGCTCCGGGAAGCTGAGTTGGAAGCCGGACGATGCGCAGGCGCTTGGCGATTTCAAACTCAACGTGATCGTCAAGGCGGCGGGCTTGAAAGAACAACTCAAGCAAGAGTTGATCGTGTCTCTCAAGCAATCCAACAAGCCGCCGAAGTTCGAGTCGATCAGTGAACGACACGCAGTGCTTGGCAAAGAGTTCTCAATGCCGGTCAAGGTGACCGACGAGGATCCGGACACAAAGCTCTCGTTCTCATTGGCCCCCGGTGCGCCGGAAGGGGCCAAGATCGATGCCGAGTCCGGTGAGTTCAAATGGACTCCGCCCGCCACGATGGTTCCGGGCCCGGTCAAACTCACCGTGCAAGTCGCCGACAACGGCAACCCGCCCAACACCGTCAAACAAGAGGTCACGATCACGGTCGGCGACGACCTCGCTCAGTTCACCGAATTGACAGGCATCTTCGACAAGAATGGCAAGCGAGAACTCTGGCTCTCCGACAAGTCCACCAATCGATTGATTGTTTTGAAGGAGGGAGAAGTACTCCGCTATGCCGACATCGAAGCGACCGTCTTTCGGATCGACAAGAAAACGGTTCTGATGAAGAAAGGCGATGAGCTTTGGCGGCTGGATTTGGGTGACACTCTGAAGAAACTGCGCAAGCTGGAGCCGGTTGCCGCACCTGTGACTCCCAAGAAACCGAGCTGAAACACCAGCACGACGCGAAAGCGAGTGGTTTTTCTCGAACAACCACTCGCTTTCGCGTCGTGCTCGATCTCTCGTATGGCAGGACTGGTAAGTTGCACAATCTGCGAATGTTATCGCCGACAGTTCTGATCAGGTTTGGTTCACCGGTCGGTCAAGCTTTGCCGATAACGAAGAGATGACGGGGTGTGTCGATCCCAGCGAGCGCCGAGCGTGCCGCCGGAGAACGCCACTTTGCAGACAATTCGTCTGTAAATCCAACCACGGCTAGGAGGCCGCCTTGAATCCGCAACGAATACGACTCTTCGGAGTGGGACTGACCGCGACGGCATGTGTGTTTGGGTCGTGGCATGCGGAACAGCTTGCAGCCGAGGTCAAGCTCTTCGGCAAGAAGGCGGGGAAGCCGGCGGTGGCGGCGGCCTCAAACACAGCCCTGGAACAAGCACTCCAACAATCGGACGTCGAGAATTCGAAGTCGTCTCAGCGAGCGGTCACCGTTCCCACCGACAAGACGATCAAGATGAATTACTTCAGTCGGTCCTGGGAGGACGTGCTAAACGACATCGCCAAACAAAGCGGCCGGCAATTGATCCTCGACAAAGTGCCGACGGGTAGATTCTCGCGCAACGATTGGAGTCGCTATTCGCTCGCAGAAGCGATGCGGATTCTCAACCGTGAACTGGAACCGAAGGGCTTCCGACTGCTTGAACGCGGACAATATCTCGATCTGGTTTTCCTGCGTGACGCGCGCAGTGAATACTCGCGGCCGGTCGTCGGAAACGCGGAACTCGCGGGACAAGACACGACTGCGAACTCTGGCGTCGAAGACAGCCCGCTCCCCGCGAAGTCCAAGACAACCGGTGTGACGGAAGACTCTGCCCGGAAGTCGGCCAGCTCGAAGCCAGCGACTTCATCCAGCAACCGTCCGCGACGCGATGGGTTGATTCAGCAGGCCACCTTTGAGGAGACGGCTGATGCAGACGACGAGGAAGTGCTCGATCTTCCGGAAGTCACTCGTCGTTGGATCGAAGTTCCGTTGAAGCGTCAGACCGCGCGGAATGTGTCGCGATCGCTGTTTCTGGCGTTCGAGCAGGACGCCGAGCTGATCGACCAAGGACCGAATGGTTTGCCGGGGTTTGTCGTTTGGAAAGACCTCCCCGAGGTGTCGCGTGGACCGGCGAAAACTCAAGAAGCGACTCCGAGACGGATCGCGCGGTTCGCGGTTGGCGTTGACACGAAAGCGGAGCGTCTGGTGATCGACGGTCCTCAATCGGAAGTCTCGGCGATCAAGGCGTTGATTTCAAAACTCGACGTTGTTTCCAACGCCGCTGATCGCACGACGCGATTGGTCTCGACGAAACGTGATGCGAAACAAGTCGCCCAAACGCTGAACTCGGCGGTCAAGCAATTGGCTCAAGCTCGTGTGGCGGAATCACCGGACGACACAGAACTCGCGCAGGCCGAGACTTCATCCAAGCCCAAGGCGAAAAAGAAGGCCAAGAAACAGCCCGAATCCAAGCCGACGAATCCCGCCGATCCCAAACAGCCGGCTGAAGGTGGCGAAATGGAAGCGACGGAGGACAAGTCCAAAACACCGTCGATCACTGGGCCGCTCAAGGGGGATGTCAGCATCGAAGAACTGGGCGACGTGCTGATCATCAAAGGCAACGAACAAGACGTCCAAATGGTCGAGAAGCTGATTGCTGAGATCGGAAGAATGCTGGCCGGCTCGGTCCCCGATGTGAATGTGCGGCCGTTGAAGTACGTCGATAGCGAGTCGCTGGCCGATCTTCTGACGACCGTTTACGAGCGACTGAATCGCTCACGAGGCCGGTCGGCGAATGATCAGACCCAGCAGATCGTGGTCATCGCGATTGGCAAGCCGAACTCCGTGATGGTGCTCGCCGCGGAAAAGGACATGCCCGTTGTGGACAAGCTGATCGACGATCTCGACCAGCCGATCGATGCGACCAAAGAGTTCGAGGTCTTCCGGTTGCGATACGCGGTCGCCAGCCAAATCTTGACCGCAATCGACAACTTCTTCGGTAGCGGCACGACGGGCGGCACCGGCGGACAAGCCACAACGCAGGGTACGACGACCACCAACCGCTCGACGAGTGGCGGTTTACGAGGCCGCGTGAAGACGATCTCCGATTCGCGAACAAACTCGGTAATCGTGCAGGCTCGGCCGCGCGATCTCGAAGAGGTTCGGCGGCTGATCGACGAGCTGGATCAAGTCGGCTCGCAAGCGGTCAACCAAATCAAGTTGATCCCGTTGAAAAACGCCGTCGCGGACGAGATGGCCGAGTTGCTGAACCTCGCGATCCAGAGCGTCATCAGCCCGCCCCAGCAGGTGCGGACTCAGCAAGGTGGCGGCGGATTCGGTGGTGGGTTCGGCGGCGGGTTCGGCGGTGGCCAAGGTCAAGTCGATCAGAAGCTTCGCGATGCAAAGAGCGCGGTGCTGCAACTGCTCGACACCGAAGACGGCGAGCAAATGCTGGAATCGGGAATCTTGTCGGACATCCGCATCAATGCCGATCTGCGGACCAACAGCTTGGTCGTGACCGCTCCGACGGAAAGCCTCGCGCTGATTCAAGCTCTTGTGAAACGGTTCGATCAGCCGGCCTCGCTGGTCGCGGAGATCAAGCACTTCACGCTGACGAACGCCGACGCTCAGTCGGTGACGACGATGCTCAATCAGCTCTTCAACAATCAGCAGCAGGGACAGGGTGGACGGCAAGGGGGCGGAGCCAATCAGCAGAACCAACAGCTTGGGATTCAACTGGCCGGGGCCGAGGATGCCAGCAGTCAGTTGATTCCGTTGCGACTCTCAACCGACGTGCGGACCAACAGCATCATCGCGGTCGGCGGAGGCGAGGCACTCAGCGTGGTCGAAGCGATCATTCTGCGGCTCGACGCGGACAATGCTCGCCAGCGCAAGATGGCGGCCTACCGCTTGAAGAACGGCGACGCTTCGCTGGTCGCGGCGGCGATGGCCAACTTCCTTCAAACTCAGAGCAATTTGGCGACCCAAGGCAATCAAGGGTTGGTCAGCAACTTCGAGCAGTTCGAGAGGGAAGTGATCGTCGTTGCGGAAACGACCACCAATAGCCTGCTCATCAGTGCGACCCCGCAGTACTACGAAGAGATTCTGAAGATCGTCGAGAAGATCGACATGGACCAGCAACAAGTCGTGATTCAAGCCCTGCTGGTCGAAGTCGAACTGACCAGCAACGACGAGTTCGGTGTGGAACTGGGAATTCAAGACTCGGTGCTGTTCGACCGTGGCGGTTCCTCGGTCGCCAACGGACTCACCTCTTTGGTGCCTGGCTTCAATTTCAACAGCTCACAGACCGCCAATTCGACGGCAGCCAATCCCAACCAAGTGGGAGGTCAGGGACTGAGCAATTTCTCACTGACCCGATCCAACAGTGAATTGGGCTATGGCGGCTTGGTACTTTCCGCCGGTTCGGAGTCAGTCAACGTGCTGCTGCGAGCGCTTTCGGCCAATCGCCGGCTGGAGATTCTGAGCCGGCCGCAAATTCGGACACTTGACAACCAACTGGGCCGCATCAACGTCGGCCGCAACGTGCCCGTCGTCAACGGCTTCACGAACAACGGAGCTTTAGGACAGATCGTTCCGACGGTTGACCGACAAGATTCCGGCATCATCCTCGAAGTCACGCCTCGGATCACACCCGACGGACGGATCGTGATGCAGATCGGAGCCGAACGGAGCGACTTTGATTTGCAAAATGGCGTGACTCTGACAAGTGGTGTTGGTGGGGTGATTACCTCCCCGATTAAGAACATCTCTCGCGCCGTCTCGACGATCGCCGTTGCCGATGAGCAAACGATTGTGCTCGGCGGACTGATCCAAAAGACCGAAACCACGAGCGAACGAAAAGTGCCGTGGTTGGGAGATGTCCCGGTCATTGGGCACGCGTTCCGATTTGACTCGCACGCCTCGAAACGCACCGAACTGCTGATCTTCTTGACGCCGCGAATCATCAAGAACGACGGTACGAATGAGATGCTCAAGCAAGTCGAAGCCGAACGACTGCACTACACAGAATGCGAAGCTGAGGCACTGCACGGCCCACTGTTCGCGGTTCCCGCGCCGCCGACCGACGGCTCCATTCCGCCGGTTTATGCACCCGGAGGCATGTGGTCGAATCCGAATCAGAAATCCATTCCGCTGCCACCGGCACCCATGCCGAACAGCACCAATCCCCCGCCCGCTCCGCCGATGTCGGACGATCCGTCGGGCGACGTCAAGGGGGCGGTCTACCAAGAGTTCAGCAATCGCGGGTCGGCAAATTCGCGAATTCAACAGGTCGGAGCGACCAAGACCTCCAAGCCCACCACGAAGAAGCCCACGATTCTCGACACCTTCCGCCGCAAGGAGGCCCAGCGATGACGACTTGGCTTTTGAAGAGTTATTGCAAATTGCAAATTGCAAATTGCAAATCTCAAATTGAGACTGCGGTCGTGTTTTGCCAATTCGCAATTTGCAATTTGCAATTTGCAATTTGCAATCGTCACGGTCTTGCTTTGTCACTCGTGGCTTTGATCGGAATGCTGACCGGCTGCGCGACGTCGGGGCTGGTCTCGAACGCAACTCCGCAAAAGAAATTCGTCAAAGCGACTCCGCAAAACCCCGCCTTGAAATGCTTGTGCGTTTGGCAGACGGCTGATGGTTTCGACTCCGAAGGAAAGTCTTGTCGTGGCGTCGCGGGGCAAGTCTTCTTTTTCAACCGAGACAGTGCAATTCCGGTGACGGTCGATGGCGATGTACATGTCTTCGTGTTCGACGACCAAGGCTCTGAGGCCGACCGATCCAAACCGCTGAGTCAATTCGACATCGACCGCCAAACTTGGAACTCGCAACTGATTCGCACGCAGTTCGGCCCGGCCTATCGGCTGTTCGTGCCGTACACGCGGCCGGGGCGAAATCAGGCCGAACTCGCCCTGCGTTTGCGGATGACGCCAGACAGCGGCCCGGTCGTGTACTCGGACCTCTCGACCATCAATTTGGGCGGTCACAAGTCCGAGAAGTCGGAGAACGCCGACGAATCTCCCCTCGCGACGAAGGTTGAACAGGCACTTCGCGACCAATTGAACGGTGGCGAAACCTCCAACTCCAGAACCGACAAGCCGCTCGTCGATGCTCGTACCAAGGCCACCGACCGTCCGAATTCGCAGACCATCGCCACGATCCGTGGGACCACAAGAACCGAAGATTGAATCGAAAAGTAACCCGAAGCGCAAGCGTGGCGTCGGTAGAACCCGTGTGAAATATGCCCTCGCTCGCGAGGGTTAGATTTGAAACAGCTCCTAGTGCAATTCCCGGATTGGCAAGTATCATGTCCCACGTTCGTGAGCCGCTGAGTGACCAAGGGAGGTTGATCGTGGAAACTCTGCAACGATCCGCGTGGTTGATCGCCGCCCTCAGCGGCTTGATCGCCATTCAACCAGCCGCCGCGCAAACTCAGCAGCGCAACACCACCGGAGGCACTGGCTCATCTGGCTTCGGTGCAACGGGCGGCCGCACCGGTGGCTTGTCTGGATCGAATTCGTTCGGCGGGGGACAGAACCGATTCAGCACCACGAACGCCAACACGGCCGGAATGAACCAAAGTGTCTTCATGAATCAGCAGTCCAGTTTCGGCATGCAAAACACGGCCACTCAGAATGGTTTTATCGGCGGACGAAATCCGCAGACGTTTGTTGGGGGCAACCAACGCGCTGGCCAGCAGAATCAGCAACAGCAACAACAGCAATTCGGTAACCGCAACAATCGCGGCCGACAGAATCAAGGCATGGACCCGAACGACCCCAACGGCTTCAACCAACAGGGACAGGAACAAGATTCGCGCCGTTCGATCCGCCCACAGCAAAAGGTTTCGTTTGAGGTGCCGAAGATTCCGTACGAGGAACTCAACACGACTCTGAACTCGCGCTTCGAACGAGTGACTCGGCAGCCCGCCTTGCGAGGCGTGACGGTCGATCTCGATGCCGACGGAGTCGTCGTGCTGAGCGGCGAAGTGGCGACTCCTTCACAGAAACAGCTCGCCGCCAACATGGTGCGGCTGGAACCGGGCGTGAAGAAAGTCCGCAACGAACTGACGCTGGCGACCTCACTCGAGAAGAAATAAAGCCGTCCGTCATAGGCGAGCGGCTGGGCGTCAGCCCACCGAGAATTCGTCGTTCTCACGCAGCAACTCGGAGGGCTGACGCCCTACCGCTCGCCGATCATCTCGACAACGCTTCGACGATCTGACGCGCCAGTTCCACATGCCCGCGGACATTCGGAAGTTGTCCTCCCGACGACCACCAATCCGGCTCCGCTTCCGCCTGAGCAAGTCGGTCTTCGAACAACGACCAATGGTCGATCCCGGCGATGTCCCGATCGTCAGCAACTTCGCGAACGATCTCGATGTAGGCCGGAAGGTCACTCGTGTCCGTCCAGCGATCTGGTCGAGCGGTCGGCGGCGTTTGCAAAATGAGAGCCGTTTTCGTCGACGCCAGCGCATCCACGATCTCGTTGAGCACTTTCCGAAAGCGAGTTCGTCCAGTTGGCCCGGCTGCGGCATCGGCGGAACCGAGCATCAGAAAAACGACCTCCGGCGCGAACCGAGTGACTCGCCAATCGAGCGTCTTGAAAAAGTTTTCGGCGCGTGAATTCGGCACGCCGGTGTTGACGACGACGTCCAGCAGTCGCCGCAACTTATTCCGCAGATGATCGCCGAAGTGTTCGGAGAACGTCCTCCCCGCACCAGTTTTTCCGGCACCCTGCACGACCGTGTCGCCCGTGAAAACCCACGTCGCCGGCCGCATCCCTTCAAGGATTACGCGAGCCTTCTCCAAACCCGCCGTCACCGCCTGGATCTGCTCGCGACGTCTGGCTTGCTGCATCACCATCAAATGACGCGGATCAACAGCTCGGCGGGAAAGTGGCATGTGTTTCGGTCGCTTTGAAATTGTCGTCACCGGGCCTGCCCCGGTGGTTCAACGGCTTCTGCTCTACTGCGGTTAGAATGGCCCAAATTGAGTAGTGCAAAAGCCGTTGAACCGCTGGGACAAGCCGTGTGGCGGGAGTTCATGTCGGGCACAGTCTACGCACGACTGACCCCAACGCAATCTGCTCGACCGTCTGGCAACGCAATTCGCTGTTGCCGTTCGACAACATCCCGGCAAGGTCAGCTAACTGGGCGGTTGAAGTTCACCCAGACAACTCATAACGTCCCCGGCATTCAGCCCCATCACAGAGGTTCCCCATGCAACGCCTGACCGCTCAACCGTTGTCGTATGAATTCAGCCGCTATCGCGAGCCGCGAGTCCGCATCCGGTCCGGCGAGACCATCGTCGTCGAATCGGAAGACGCTCTTTCCGGTCAACTCCGCAAGCCAGGTGATCGCCGTGACCGCACGACCGTCCCGTACAGCAATCCTCTGACGGGACCGATCGGCATCGAGGAGGCCGAACCGGGCGACTCACTGGCCGTGACGATCCACGAGATCAAGCCGAGCATTGGCCAATGCGCGACCTACACTGGTAACCCCAAGCAACTCTGCGAATGGCTGGGGAGCGACTGCCCGCATCAAGCTCACATCATGCCGATCCGCGACGGCGTGATTCACTTCAGCGACGAGATCACGATTCCGTACGCCCCGATGCTCGGCTGCATTGGCACCGCCCCCGATTGGGGCTCGCCGACAACGCTGCCAGCCGGCCCGCACGGCGGCAACATGGACATCATCGAAGTCTGCCCTGGCAACACGATTTATTTGCCGGTGTTCATGCCGGGCGGATACCTCTACCTCGGCGACGCTCACGCCGCGATGGGTCACGGCGAGCTGTCTGCCACCGGACTCGAAATGCCCGCCGAATCGACAATCACCGTGAAGCTAGTCAAAGGCAAGAAGCTGCTGTCCCCGCGCATCGAATCACCCACCGAAATCATGGCCGTCGTCAGTGGCAGTCCAATGGAACGCTCCGCCGCTGAAGCCTTCGCGCGGTTGATTCTGTGGATGGAAGAGGATTACGGCTGGAACCGCTGGCAAGCCTACGACCTGCTGACTCACGTCGCTCGCCTGTCGGTCGGCTACTACGGCATCGGCACGATCGCGGCAAAGGTCGAGAAGCGGTATCTGACGAAATCTCCTCAAACCCCCGGTTAGGCACCCAAAAGAAATGGCTTGGCCGCGCAAAGGCACTCGCAAGCTCGTTGTTGATGGAGTGTCGTATCTTTGGCACACCACCGGTCATTGTCCCATTTGCAGCGCAGCTCACTGCTACACGATTGGTCAACCCAGCCAGCCTTTCGTGTTGTATATCGATCCGCTGCCGCATGATTTTGCGCTTACGCCAAAGTCGGTGGCTACCGCGATCCAGTGGGCAGTCCACCGCGGATGGTCAACGGAAGACGGCCCCACACGCGCGATGGCATTTGATGCAGAACAACAAGATTTCGTTTGGCTACCCGACGGTGCGCGCCACCTTTCAGACGTCCGCAGCTAAAGTTCTCAACTCGGTGAATGAATTCCGTTAAACCGACTGCAGAATTTCGGTTTCACTAACCCCTAATCCCCAACCCCTCACAACATGATCGCACCGACTCTCAACACCCGCCTCCGCCAAATCACCGACAAAGTCGAAGTCGGCGAACGCCTGACCTTCGATGAAGGCGTCTTCCTCGATCAGCAAGTCGATGTCCTGACGCTCGGCCGTTTAGCGAACATCGTGCGCGAGCGGAAGAACGGCAACCTCGCGTTCTACAACACCAACATCCATCTCAACCCGACGAACGTTTGCGTTTACCGCTGTGTGTTCTGCGCGTTCCGTTCCGACCTGAAAGCCGAGCGCGGCTACACGTTCACGGACGACATGATTCGCGAACGAACGCTCGAAGCGAAAGCCGCCGGTGCGACTGAGATTCACGTCGTTGGCGGCCTGCATCACCAAAAAGATTTCGACTGGTACGTCAACGTCGTCCGAGTCATCCACGAAACGTACCCGGAGATCCACATCAAGGCATGGACCGGAGTCGAAATCAACTGGTTCGGGCACATCACCAAGCAGCCGTATCGCTGGGTCTTGCAGCAGTTGATCGACGCGGGACTCGGCTCCATGCCCGGCGGCGGCGCGGAGATATTCCATCCCGACGTCCGCGCCCAAATCTGCGAGCACAAAGCGGACGGCAGCAACTGGCTCGAAATCCACCGCACCGCTCACGAGCTGGGCTTGCGCTCCAACGCGACGATGCTCTACGGCCACGTCGAACAGGCCGAGCATCGCATCGACCATCTCTGCAAGCTGCGCGAACTGCAAGACGAGACGCACGGCTTCCAAACCTTCATCCCGCTGGCGTTCCATCCGGAGAACACGAAGCTCGACTACATCCAGAAGCCGAGCGGCATGATGGACCTGAAGGTGATGGCGATCTCGCGACTGATGCTCGACAACTTCGATCACATCAAAGCCTACTGGATCATGCTGGGGGAGAAGACCGCCCAAATCGCACTCAACTTCGGAGCCGACGATCTCGATGGCACTGTGGTCCACGAACTGATCTACCACGACGCCGGAGCCAAGACGCCAGAGGGCCTGACCGTCACGCAACTCCACCACCTCATCCGCGAAGCCGGCCGCGACCCCATCGAGCGTGATACGCTGTATCGGCGAGTCCATCGCGAGGGTGCGAAGTGGCAGACCGGCGAGCCAGTCGCAGTCTTAAGTTGAGTCGCAGTGTTCGTATTCAAAGCGCGGCTTGAACAAGATCCTTAGCAGTCAGCTGAATCATCCTGGTGATTTGATGCAGCAACACCGGTGAATTGTCGCGGCCCTTGTTCGACGTCCGCACGATTCACGTCTTTGTCGCCTCGCCGGGTGATTTGGCGGTGGAGCTGCGGGCGTTCAGAGACGTGATTAGGAACTCAACGCCGGCTTCGGCGACGCGCTGGGCATCACGGATCCTCGCACAGCGCGCCAGAAGCTCTTTCGCATCCGACTGGCCAGCATCGACCGCATCCGCGACTGGAGCTGCTTCGACGCCGACACTGGCAAAGATCTTGCCGTCGAACTCCGCGAAGACCACATCCCCAACTTCTCGAATTGGAAAAACCAAGCCCCCTTCGAGTCCGACGGCTTGAATTCTACTCTCACAGTGGCCGCTCGGGGACTTGAACCCCGACGCCTTGCGGCACAAGATCCTAAATCTTGCGTGTCTGCCATTTCACCAAGCGGCCGTAGCAAATCGATTTTAGATAATCTTGGATCGCCGTGCGACTCGACACGACACGCGAACAAGTTCATCACTTCCGCGAGCAAAAAAAGCCCCGGGAAAGAATTTCTGGGGCGATCTTCGACTTCGGAACGTCGCCGTGACAAAACTCAGTCGGGCAACAAACCGTGGTTTTGAATTCGTGTCTTTTCCTGATGCGACACAATCCATTCCTGACTATTACCACGGCCGCATTGCCGCTTGTCTGCGTTGATCCGTCCAAGTCGGCACCACTCACGCACGGTGAACTCGGCCTCCCGCGCGGTTCGTGAGCGGGCAAGATGATAGAAGCTGTGTGCTATCGTCTCCAATGCGGACGGCTCAATCTTCTTTGAGCGGAATGAACTCATCGTCACCGCCATTGGTATCCATGCCGCCCGAATTGTCGGAAGGTGGCGGGACAGAGAAGCCATCGTCATCGTCGATCGGCACCGGAAACTCCATGCTCAGTTCCGACTGAGGCGGAGTGACCAGAGCCTTCCTGCGCGGCGGAGCTTCCGCAATTTGAGCCTTCAACGGAGACTTCGGTTTGCCGGTTGCTGCCTTGTCCACTTCGAGCAGGAAGCGAACATCACCAATCATCAGCTCATCGCCGAAGCCGACGGAAGCTTGATTCTCAACGCGAGTGCCGTTGACCCAGACTCCGTTCATGCTGCCCAGATCGCGGACGACAAAGCGGTTGTTGACCAGCGCGACTGCACAATGCTTGCGCGAAATTTTGCGGCTGTTGAGGATGACCGCGTCGCAATCGGGGTGCCGACCGACGAGCACGATCGGCTTATCCAGCACGATCGGCTTGCCTTGCTCGATGGGCACCAAGACGGAGGGCATGTCAAACAGCTCCCGAAGCGGACGAACTTTCGCCACGAAATGTGGGGTGAGCATAACCCACGGTTTTGCGTGAAGCGACTGATTGCCGAATTCCGGTGGTAAGAATCGGACACGACGTACCGGTCACGCGGATCACGTCGAGCAGACATGCCACGTTGGAGTGGTTGAAGCGAACTGTTGCGGTTCCGCCGCGAACAGCAAAGATTGGTTGGCTGGGCAAACTTCACCGGCGTTCCGGCCCATTCCCGGCCGCGAAGCGTGACTGAGACTCCCACGAACGATACACCGTCCGGGCCGGGGTGAATCGCACGCCACCAGACTTCGAACCGGCTGCAATCGAGTTTGCAGACTCGTTCATCTTGCCGGTCTTGGAGCCGACCGTGGACCAAGAGTCGCGCGCCGCACCGGGACTGTCGAGAAATTTCGGGTCCGGCACCGGACTCGAATGCGAATCCGTTTCCGATGCCAACGACGCCGCGGCGGCCGACGTTGGCGGCAGCATCGTGACCGGGTTGGCGACGATCGGTGTCGCGATGAAGGGCGAGCCAGTGATCGACTGTCCGATCGTCGGCACGCTCTGATAAACCGGAACGGGCGCAAACGCCATTCCACCACACGGTCCGCAAGGTGCCATCGCCATCTGAGTAGATCCTCTGAAGACCGGCACGCTCGTCTGAGCCACCGGAGCCGCAGTGATCGGAGCCACCTGAGTTGTTTGATACGAGTACGTCTGATTCCGCACGACCTGCCGCGGAACCATCAGCGTCGAGACCTGCGGCACTTGGCGAGTCACCTGAAACGGCACACTGTGATACGCGATCTGCTGCTGATAGGAAACTTGAGGAATCCGCTTCGTGACTTGCTTGGGAACGTAGACCGTTTGGTAGCTCCCTTCGTCAACCACGACATCTCGATACGTCGTGATCGGTACGGTCTGTGCGACCGCCTCTTGGCGATACTGAGTGATCACTTCGTTGCGATAGGTCGTTACTTGCTGCGGGACCATTTCGGTCTCGACGACGTGCTGATGTGTTTGGCAATTGCAATGATTGACTGGCCGCTGGCAGTTCTTGCAGCCGCGAGAAAAAAGCTGAGCCGACGCTGGAGTCGCCGAAAAACCGATCGGAATCAGACCCCACACCGCCAGCAGCAATGCGCCACGAACTTGCTTCGACATGCCCAAACTCCTTGGCGATCGGTCTGTGCCCCAGAAAGTCGCGTCGCTCGAACCGATGTGCTTTGCGCAAACTCACGCGGGACGCCCCGCGCAATGTGTCCTCTTTCGTATCGGCGACCGGCACTAGCAACTTGAACGATTGGGAAGAGTTTGACGGCGCGGCGGATGTCCCCAACTTGAACCGCAGCGTGACTCTGGGTTGTCGTCGGAAATCACGAATTCGCCAAAATAAACGGCTGTCGAGACGCCCCAATTCCTGACCTGTCCGACTTTTGCAAACGTCTCAGTGTTTGGCTAACGTGCCGTTGCTGTCTCACCACCATCTGTGTTGTCTTCCGCGAATCGGAACCTCAATCCCACCAGGAGACTCGTCATGAGCGAAACTTCGTCCACCCTCGTGTCACGTCGTGAGCTGTTGAAAACCTCTGGCCAAGTGGCCGCCGCTTCTGTCTTGGCGGCATCCGCTTTACCGGGAGCTCACGCCGCCGAAAACAACACGATTCAAATCGTGCTCATCGGTTGCGGAGGACGGGGCGGCGGAGCGATCGCGAATGCCCTCGCGACCAAGCAAGGGCCGACGAAGCTGATCGCGATGGTTGATGTTTTCCCGGAAAAGCTCAACACCGCGTACCAAAACACGAAGACTCGGTTCCCTGATCAAGTTGATGTCCCCGAGGACCACAAATTCATCGGCTTCGACGGCTACAAGAAGGCAATGGACCTGCTCAAGCCGGGGGATGTGGTGATCCTCACGACGCCGGTCGTGTTTCGCTGGGTGCATTTCGGCTATGCGATCTCGAAGGGCCTGAACGTCTTCATGGAGAAGCCGACGACGATCGATGGCCCGACCAGTCGCAAGATGCTGGAACTCTCCGCCGAGTCGGTGAAAAAGAACCTCAAGGTCGGCGTCGGTCTGATGTGCCGTCATTGCCGCTCACGCATGGAGTTGGCTCAACGGATCAAGGGGGGCGAACTGGGTGACCTGACGCTGCTGCGGGCCTACCGCATTGCCGGTCCAACTGGCTCGGCATCCGTCGGTCCGAAGCCCGAAGGAATGAGCGAGCTGGCCTACCAGATCAAGAACTTCCACGGCTTCCTTTGGCTCAGCGGCGGTGGCTTCAGCGACTTCCTGATCCACAACATCGATGAGTGCTGCTGGATGAAGGACGCCTTCCCCGTCGAGGCCAAGGGACACGGCGGTCGGCATTATCGCGGCGACCAAGTCGATCAGAACTTTGACACCTACAACATTGAGTACACGTTCGCCGACGGCACGAAGATGTTCATGGCCGGCCGCACGATGCCCGGCTGCCATCAGGAATTCGCGACCTACGTCCACGGCACGAAGGGTTCGGCGGTTGTCTCACAGGCCGGACACCATCCGTCAAAGGCTCGCATGTACAAGAGCCATCGGATGGTCAAAGAGGACTTGGTCTGGGAATGCTCGAAGCCGGAGGCCGACCCGTACCAGCTCGAATGGGAAGACCTAATGACGGCGATCCGCAACGACAAGCCGTACAACGAAGGGGAGCGCGGCGCGAAGTCGAGCCTCGTCACTGCAATGGGCCGCATGGCCTGCCACACGGGACAGGTTGTGACCTACGAAGACATGCTCAACCACGAGCACGAATTCGCCCCGAACGCCGACAAGCTGACGCTCGATGGCCCTTCGCCGTTGATGGCCGACGCCAACGGCAAATACCCGATCCCGAATCCCGGCATCAACACCCGTCGCGAGTACTAGGATTTGCAAACTGGGATGCGCTCGGCGCGGGTCTCCTGACCCTGCCGCGGAGAGTGGACCGTAGGTCTCCGTCGTCGCCATCCGATGCAGAGACCTTCGGTCGGGCGTGTGGCGGGGTCAGGAGACCCGCGCCAAGCGCAGGCCGGCGGGTGAATTGCCATGCTGCAACGACGACTGGTCTTCCAAGCTCTGGACGCCTCTTGGGCAAGTCTGGTGGTGTTGGCTTTGGTCGTCGCTGCGGCCGCGCTGGTCGTCTTGCTATCGAAGTACGAGCGGAAACTCGTGCCAACTCACGTCGGCTATGGGCTGCTGGTTTTGCGTCTGGCCGTGATTTCCGTGATCTGGCTCGCGTTGTTGCAGCCGGTGCTGACTTGGAACATTGACCGCGAACGGACGAGCCGAGTCGTCGTCGCGCTCGACCTCTCCGAGAGCATGACAACGTCGGATCGGATTGCGACGAAGGCCGAGAAGCTGCGAAACGCGATCGGACTCGGCATGATCGGCAACGATCGGAATCGCGACCGCTGGCTGCGAGTGCTCGCCGACTTCGAGGTGGAACGCGAACCGAAATGGGTAGATGACGATGAGGCTGCGGACGCCGAACAGCGGGCGACGCTGGCAAAGACCCGCAAGGAGCTCGTCAACGAAACCTTTCAGAAGCTCGACAAACTGCCGCGTGCCGAGATCGCCCAGAAACTGATCGGCGACAAAGACAATCCAGACGGTTGGCTGGCCGAGTTGCAGAAGTCATTCAACGTCGAACTGCGCATCTTCGGCGGCAAGTCGGTGCCGAGCGAATTGGAGACGCTCGCGGAGTTGGTGCAGAAGCCGCCAGACACACTGGCCAAGTCGATGACCAATCTGGTCTCGGCATTGGAAACTTCATCGGCCGAGCAATCGCCAATCAAGGCGTTCGTCGTGCTTTCGGACGGTCGCGAGACATCGGGCAGCGATCCCGTGTCGGTCTCGCGGCGCTGGCGAGATTTGAACGTCGCCGTGTATCCGGTCCTGATTGGCTCCGAGCGACGTCCGAAAGACATCGTGCTGGACACGCTCGACGTTCCATCGGTCGCGTACCTCAATGACAAACCGATTGTGCGTGTCACGCTGCAAGCGGCGGGCTTCGAGGGAGAGATGCTCAACGTCGTGCTCGAACAGGAGGACGGTGAAACGCAAACTCGAACGCTCGTCGTACCGAAGTCCGACTCCGGCCTGCCACCAGTCGTCGTCGCCGAGTACTTGCTCGACGCGACAACGGTTGGCCGACAGCGATTCACCGTCCGCACCGATGTGCTTCCTGGTGAGACTCGCGACGACAACAACGCGCGGGACTTCTCACTGCTGGTCGTCGATGACAAGGCGAAAGTGCTGCTCGTCGAAGGGGAGGCCCGTTGGGAGTTTCGCTTTCTCGAAGCGGCGTTCGCACGCGATGAGCGGATCAGGCTCGAACGAGTCTTGTTCCAGCAGCCACACCTCGGCGTGTTGCCGGAGACGTTCTTCCCGCGTCAGCTCAATTGGCCCGGGCCGGAAACACCCATCGAGAAATCGCCGTTGGCCGAGTTCGATCTCATCGTGATCGGCGACGTCGCGCCGCTGGACTTGCCGGAACTGCTGCTCGCACAGTTGGAAAAGTTCGTATCGGACATCGGTGGCACGGTCGTCTTCACGGCCGGCAAGCGACACATGCCGATGCGATACCGCTCACCGACGCTCGACAAGCTGTTGCCGGTGACAAGACTTCTCGCGGCGAATTCGCTTGACCCACCAACAACACCGCCGCACCTGCGCGGTTTTCATCTGCGGCTGACTCCGGATGGTGAACGCGAAGGCGGACTGCAACTCGGCGGCGATGCTGAGACGAATCGCTCGACGTGGAAGTCACTCCCCGGACATCCGTGGGCTTTGATCGGTGACCTCAAGCCCGGAGCCACTGTCCTCGCGACCGCCGATGACGGTCAGCCGTTGCCGCCGGAGATGGAACGCTCACGAGCGCTGATCGTCGAGCAGTACTACGGACTCGGCCAAGTCTTCTGGCTGGGTTTCGACAGCACCTGGCGCTGGCGTCATCGAGTCGGCGATCAGCACCATCACCGCTTCTGGGGGCAGATAGCTCGCACGGCCGCGCAGAACAAGGCATCGGCCGGCAACGAGTTCGTGAAGTTCGGGCTTGAATCGACCGACGTGCAGGCCGGCCAAGATGTCGTCTTCCGAGCACGCTGGACGCCGCCACTGCTGGCACGTCGTCCCGATGTGAAAGCCAAGGTCGCCCTCTTTCCGCGACACGATGCCAAGCCTGATCAGCCAATCGCCACGGTCGATCTCACGCCGGATCAAGCTCGGCCCTCGGTCCATCAAGGCCGCTGGCTCGCACCAATGGCCGGTGAGTATCGCGCGATCCTGAAAATCGACGGCGCGCCGCTCGGTGGTCCCGGAGATCAAGAAATCTCCGCCGATTTTCTCGTGCGAGGCCCTCTCACCAAAGAACTGGCCGACGTTTCCGCATCGCGAACGTTGCTCGATCAGATGGCCCAAGCCTCAAGCGGCAAGTTACTGATGCCGCATCAACTCATCGAGCTGCCGAAACTGATCCAACCCGAAGACCTCGCCATCCGCGAGTCGCACGAGTACACCCTTTGGGACCACTGGTTACTGCTGACTGTTTTGTTTGGGCTGCTCACGGCGGAATGGATTCTGCGAAAGTGGAACGGCCTGCCGTGAGTCGCGTTTTTGACCGTCGTTTCAATCTGGGACAAGTGCGCTGACACACCAGCACGACGCGCAAGCGAGTGGTCTTTGCCCAACAACCACTCGCTTGCGCGTCGTGCGTGCGTCGTACGTCGGCTGAGAGTTCGCACTCGCTGACGCTTCGGGTTAATTTTCCGTGACGATCAGCAACGGAGAGACGGATTCATGCCACCGCAAGTTCAAACTGTTTCCGAGCTGACCGGCGAAATCAAAGACCTGATCGAAGGGAACTTGCCGGAGGTCTGGGTGCGCGGGGAGGTTTCCAACTGCCTGAAGGCCAACTCGGGACACGTTTACTTCACGCTCAAGGACGAGGGCGCACAAATCGCGGCGGTCATGTGGCGGAACACGGCGGCGCGGTTTCGTTTCGACATGCACGATGGCTTGCAGGTGGTTGTCAACGGCGGGGTCGAGGTCTACAAGCCGCGCGGCTCGTATCAGGTCATCGTGCGGAAGCTCATCCCGCAGGGAGTCGGCGCACTCGAACTCGCGTTTCGGCAGATGCACGCGAAGCTGGAAGCCGAAGGGCTGTTCAACCCAGCTCGTAAACGGCCAATCCCACGATTTCCGAAACGGATCGCGCTCGTGACCAGCCCATCCGGAGCGGCCGTGCGCGACATGATTCAAGTCATCACACGCCGCTGGCAGGCGGCCGACATCGTTGTCGTGCCGGTCAAAGTTCAAGGCGAAGGAGCCGCGCAAGAGATCGCGACCGCGCTGCGAAACGTGCATCGCCTGCCGGATGTCGATGTCGTGATCTGCGGCCGAGGCGGCGGAAGCCTCGAAGACTTGTGGGCGTTCAACGAGGAAGTGGTCGCTCGCGCGATTGCCGCGTGCCGGCTGCCGGTCATCAGCGCGGTCGGTCACGAAATCGACGTCACGATCGCCGACCTCGTCGCCGATGTTCGAGCACTCACTCCCAGCGAAGCGGGCGAGCGAGTGGTCCCCGATCACGAAGAAGTGTCGCGTGCTCTCGACAACCTGCAACGGCGATTGGTCAGCGGTTTGCAAAACCGAGCCGGCAAAGCTCGGCTGCAACTGGACGGTCTCGCGTCGCGCCGCGTTTTCACTCGACCGTTCCAGCGCGTGCATGATGAACTGATCCGGGTTGATGAACTCGACGTCCGGTTGCAGCGCGCGATTCGGCAGCGAGCGGTCGCCTCCAAGCAGCAACTCGATCTCGCGGCCGCGACGCTCGATGCGCTCAGCCCATTGAAGGTGCTTGGCCGAGGATACTCGATCACCCGCCGTGCCGTGACCGGAGAACTCGTGACCGCGTCAGAGCAACTGGCAATCGGCGACCGAATCACGACAATCCTCGCCGCCGGCCAACTCACCAGCCGCATCGAGTCTTTCGACTCGTAACCCGACGCGTCAGCGAGGGCGGACGCATTGAGGCTGTGAGTTTTGGGAGCCGCGCCTGTCAGGAAGCGGTTAGCAGACACCGCTTCCTGACGGGCGCGGCTCCAATCAGTCACAGCCTCAGAGAGATGGACGCGACGTCATGCCCAACACTTCCAATACCGAACAACCGATTTTCGAGGCCGCGCTTGCTGAACTTCAGCGGATCGTCGCCGACCTCGAAAACGGCAGCGTCGGTCTGGAAGAATCACTGGTTCGGTTCGAGCGTGGAGTCGCGCTGCTCAAGACCTGCTACGCGACGCTCGAACATGCCGAGCAACGGATTGAGTTGCTCGTCGGCGCACGCTCAGACGGGACGCCGGTCACGCAGCCATTCGATGCCTCCGCAACCGCCGATGCAGAAACTCCGACCGCCGGCCGACGTCGATCTCGAAACGCAAAGCCCGAAACAACTCCGGAGCCAGAGAAAACCGAGGACGATTCGGACACCGGATTCCTGTTTTGAAAAATTAGCCCGACGCGGCCTCAAATGAGATGTTTATGGCGAGCGGCAGGGCGTCAGCCCTCCGAGTGATTCCATCTGTTTTGACTCGGAGG
>SYJG01000419.1 GCA_005798445.1 Planctomyces sp. | reverse complement strand
GCAGGGCGTCAGCCCTCCGAGTGATTCCATTTGCTCTGCCTCGGAGGGCTGACGCCCTGCCGCTCGCCGAATCTCTCATGACTCCCCGTGCGAAGTATCTACCTCGCACGGCCATTGATGAGATGTTTCTGAGCGGTACGGCGCTAGCCGCCGGTCCATCAGTTCGGCCGAGACCTGCGGCTAGCGCCTTGCCGCTCAGAAGTCCCAAATCTGGACCTGCGAGGTAAAAAAAACGCATTTTTGTTGGAGTTCCGCCTTTTGGCGGTGGTGCAACCGACTAAAGCCGGGACTCCCGCTTGAAGAGGCGCAATCGGGCTCGATGGATATCCGGGGTTCGAACCAACTCTCGCGTTTTTGCAAACGCTGGAGTTTTGAACGCCTCGTTGACTGTCTCAAGGATGGGACGATATCGTCCGATTCTCACATCAGGGTTTTTGGATTGGTCGAGCACGCGGCTCGTGTGTTTTCCACACGCAAGCCTCTCGTGGCTCAAGGAGATCATTGATGCTGACCGTCGAACACGTCCGTGCAACCGTCAACTGCGAAAAGATGTCACGTCGCACGGCAATCAAGGCTGGTTTCCTTGGCTTGTCTGGCCTGACGCTTGGCGACTTGCTACGGCTGCGAGCAGACGGTGCGGCCGAAAAGAACGACAAGTCGGTGATCTTGATTTGGCTCGATGGTGGTCCGAGTCAGCTCGAAACCTATGACCCGAAACCGCATGCGCCCTCCGACTATCGTGGCCCGTTCGGTGCGTTGCAGACCAATGTGCCGGGCATGATCGTCTCGGAAACGTTGCCGCTGCACGCAAAGTTGGCGGACAAGATGGCGTTCGTCCGCTCGGTGCATCACGACAACGGCGATCACTTTGCGGGAGCTCACTGGATGCTGACGGGGCGGTTCGGCTCAAACGCCGCCAGCTTGCCACAGAAGTATCCGGGAGTCGGTGCGTACATCTCGAAGCTGCGTGGTCCAAATGTCGCCGGAATGCCAGCGTACGTTGGCCTGCCTGCCGCCCAAAGCGTTTACCTCTTCCCCGGCTATCAGGGGGCCGCGTATCTCGGAGCGGCGTACAACCCGTTCGACGTGGACACCGAGCAGAAATACTTGCACTACACGTCGCAGGTGACCGTCGGTCGTCCGAAGTGCCTCGACAGTTTCGGCAAGGTGGAGTCGGCTCGTGCGGGTGACCGCCAGTCGTTGCTCAGCGGCCTGGATCAAATCGAACGGCAAGCCGACCAGTCGGGCTTGATGAAGACGGTCGATCGGTATCAGCAAGATGCCTTCTCGATGGTGTTGGGTGGAAAGGCTCGAGAGGCGTTCAACCTCAACCTCGAAGACCCGAAAGCGATCGACAAGTACGGCAACAATCCGTGGGGCCGCTACACGCTGATGGCTCGGCGACTGGTCGAGGCGGGGACGACGTTCGCCACCGTCGACATGCCGCACTGGGACGATCATTCGAGTATCGAAAAAGGTCACGGAGGCAAACTGGAAGCGGTCGACCGCGCCGTCGCCGCGCTGATCGATGACCTCGACGTGCGCGGCATTCTCGACCGCACGCTGGTCATCGTGATGGGGGAATTCGGCCGCACGCCGAAGATCAACAACGGCCAACCGGGCATCCCGATCCCCGGTCGAGACCACTGGGGCAACGCGATCTCCGTGATGATGGCCGGCGGTGGTCTGAAAGGTGGAGTCGTCGTCGGAGCCACCAACTCGAAAGCCGAATTCCCCATCGAACGAGCGCTCAAGCCCGCCGATATCCTCGCGACCGTTTACCACGTCATGGGGATTGATCCCGCGACGTCGTTCAAAGACTTCGCTGGCCGTCCGGTGCCGATGCTCGATGAAGGTGTGCCAATTGCCGAGTTGATCTGAATTTGACTCTGGAGGCAGTGATGTTCGATTTCATTCGCGTCGGTTCCCGCCGTTGGTTTCTCCAAACAGGTTTGGCGGGCGTTGGGGGTATGACGCTTCCGGCGTTGCTGCGAGCGAATGAAGCCGCCAAGACATCCGATCGAAAGGCGATCATCCTCTTCTGGCTCTCTGGTGGTCCAAGTCACTTGGACATGTGGGATCCGAAGCCGGATGCACCGCGCGAGATTCGCGGACCGTTTTCGTCGATCGAGTCGAGCGTGCCGGGAGTTCGCTTTGGCGAGCACCTGCCGAAGCAAGCCTCGATCATGGACAAGTTGACGATCATCCGCTCGGTCGATTGCAAGGCAAGCAATCACACGCCGATCACGATGCAGGCGGGGAACCCGTTGGCTCGGCGGTTGGACAAGATCAAGGACGGCGACGGATATCCGTCGATGGGTTCGGTGGTCGCGAAGTTTCGCGGCTCGAACGATCCGCGGATGCCGGCGTTTGTCGGGTTAGCTCCCAGTTGGAAAGCGGACGTGTGGGAGTCCGGTCACATGGGGTCAAAGTACGCTCCGGTCGATGGTGGCGAACTCGCCGGCCGGATAGCGCTGCCGCAAGGGATTCAGTTGGATCGCCTCGGCAATCGTGACGAGTTGCGGCGGCAGTTCGATCAACTCCTGCGAGACCGCGATCGCACCGAAACGATGGCGAACGCCGATCGCTACACGGCTCAGGCGATGGACCTCGTCACCTCGGGGCACGCCGCGAAAGCGTTTGATCTCAGCCAGGAAAAGGATTCGCTGCGAGACGCCTACGGCCGCGATTCGATTGGCGAGAAGGCGTTGCTTGCACGTCGGCTCGTCGAAGCGGGCGTGACGTTCGTGTTGGTCAGCGCGCGGTGGGGCTACTTCGATAATCACGGCGACAACGTTCCGCCGTGGGGTGGCATCGAGAAGGGGCTCGCTCCGATTTTGCCGACGGTCGATCGCACGGTTTACCACCTCGTCACCGATCTTGAGCAGCGCGGGATGCTCGACAAGACACTGGTCTTGATGATGGGCGAGTTCGGCCGCGGCCCGATCATGACGAAAGATGCCGGTCGCGATCACTGGCTCAATTGCATGAGCATGATCCTCGCCGGCGGCGGTCTGAAGCACGGCCAAGTCATCGGCAGCACCGACTCACGCGGCTACGACATCAAGGACCGCCCCGTGCGCCCGCAAGACCTCGCGGCGACGGTCTTCAAGTACGCGGGAATCGACCTCGCGTCGCACTGGGTCAATCCGCAGGGCCGGCCAATTCCGATTGTGACCGAAGGCGGACAGCCGATCTCTGAGTTGATCTGAATCACACTCCAACCTTGGGTTGGGTGATTTGGCGATCGTGGCGTTGGGAGTCTTCCACGGATCGTGAACATTGGCGACTTCGGCTTGCTTGTTCGAGTGTCTGCGGCGGTCGAGCGATTATGCTGTCGGGCATGATGTCGAGTCGGTTTCACACTTCGCTGACGTTGTTAGAGCGGTTGCGGTTTCCGTCGGAGCAGGAGGCTTGGCGACGGTTCGCTCGGCTGTACACGCCGCTGTTGTTTCATTGGACGCGGCGGATGGGGTTGTCGTCCGATGACGCGGCGGATTTGGTTCAAGACGTGTTTGTCACGCTTGTCGAAAAGCTGCCGGAGTTTCGGTACGACGCGGGGCAGACCTTTCGCGGTTGGTTGCGAACCGTCTTGCAGAATAAATGGCGTGATCGTCTCCGACGTCAGGCGGTGCGAATGCCGGTGGCGGCCGATGGGAACCGAGCCGTGCTGGCGGAGATCGAAGATTCCCGTGCCGATTCGCTGTTCACGGAAGCCGAGTACCGCGATTGGCTGGTCGGGCGAGCGTTGGAATTGATGAAGTCGGAGTTTCAGCCGCAGACTTGGCAAGCGTGCTGGGAATTTGTCGTGGCCGAACGTCCGGCGGCGGAAGTGGCTCGCGAATTGGGGCTGACGGAGAACGCGGTGTACCTCGCCAAGGCGCGGGTGCTCCGGCGGTTGAAGCAAGAACTGGCGGGGTTGGTGGAATTCTGAGGATTCACGACAGGTCGCATGACGGGGGTGCGTACTTGGGTTTGAAGAGGTCTCACGCAAAGGCGCTAAGACGCAAAGGGGGACAGGAGAGGAGAAATTGAAAACGAGATTCTGGAGAGGAACGATTCGGCGATCGCCAGATGTGTTTCTGGCCCACTCGTTCCCTCTCGCCCTTGTCCCGTCCGCTTGCCTTCCTTTGCGTCTTAGGCAGCCAGTTGAAATTGATCTACCGGCAGTTTGGCTTGCTGAGTTATAGACCGCGAAAGGGTTTGGGAGAAACATCCAGGTCTCAGGGACGAGACGATGAATGCAGAACTGACAGAGGCTGTGATTGCAACGG
>SYJG01000418.1 GCA_005798445.1 Planctomyces sp. | reverse complement strand
ACCTGCGACACCATTCCGCGACGAACATTCTCCACCGACTTTTTGAACCATCTCCATTGCCCTTGAAAGAATCTCCTTCTACCACTGACTACCGTTGACTGACACGCGGGTGACTACCTTTGACTGACACTTGGCCCATGAAAACAAGACTTTCAACGTTTGCAGAGCAGGTGACGCCATTCAAAGCCGCGAAAGTCTGTCTGATCGGATTTCAAAACTTGCCGGTCGAGCAACTCGTTCATGCGTGGCAGGTCCGAAGATTCGTACGCTCGAGCAGCTCCGGCCGTACATCCAGGCACGTCGTCTCGTCCAGCGAGTTTCCGCTCTCTTCCGCTTCCAAGAAATCCACGACCCAGGAATCAAGATCCGCATCCACCTGGCTGGGCCGTGCATCATTCATGGAGCCGTCTCCCGGTCTTCGACTTCTTCGAGCAACTCCCGCAACCGTTCCAATCCGCGACGCAGCAGTCCAGCCACCGAGGCGCGACTTCGGCCCACCTCAGTTCCGATCTCGGAAACCGTCAGTCCTTGCAAATGTTTCAACTCCACAACCACTCGCTGATCGTCGGGTAACTCGAAGAGTGCATTCGCGAGTGCGATCAACTGCTCCTGACGATGGAGTGCCTCCGAGGGAGTGGCACCCGATCCCGCCAGCAGCGACTCCAATCGTCCCGATGAGTTCTCGATCGAAACTTCGAGATCAATCGACCGCCGTCCGGCGTGAAAGTGCCGCACGGCATCGGTCAACGAATTCACCAAAATCTGCCGCAGCCACGCGGCAATCTCCGCATCGTTGCGGCCGTCGATGTCCGCTAAGTTCTGGTAGGCCCTGAGCAACGTCTCCTGCACCGCATCCGACGGATCAAGCTTGTTCGCCAACTGCGGATCAAGCTGTTGCCGCACCAACAACCGCAAGTAATTGCGGAATCGCTCCAAACGGCCGCCGGTCGGGTTTGCTGCGTTCGACATTCAGTCCCACCTTCCTAAACGGAATCTGAACAACCTTGAACCGCAGAATCTCCCGTCGATCAGAAAATCCTCAGAGATCGTCTCTTCCGATCGATTGACGCTTCGGACAGCGGTGCTGACAGCACCCGACCTCAGGAACGGGATGCTGCCAAAAGAACTCACATTGGGATGCTATTCGACACGGTAGTCCAGCCGCAGGCGGCGTTTCTGCATCAGCACATCGACACGCTGTTGCAGCGGGTCCGGCTCCAGCGCGAAATAGACGTTGAGCAGGCTTCCGGCGTCGAACAAAACCTCTTGCCCCGTGCGTTTGTCAATCAGATGCAGCACGCCGTCCGAGTGCTGACCGTCGGCCGAATCATCGCTCGGACGTTTGTACGGCAGCACAAAGAACGGCGAGTCATTGGGTTGGTCCACCGCGAACGGCAGATTCTTGGTGGGAATCGTCCACAGCGGCTTGAGCGACCGGCGGTCGAACGCATGCAGCCAACCGTTGAGCAACGGCCGACGGTAGTTGCCTCGATCTTGCTGAGTGTTCAGCCAACTGACTTCCGTCACCGGGCCGGACAAAATCACGAAAAGCCGTTGGTCGTCTCCGAACACATGCGCCGTCGAAAGCGTCTTCGGCAACGAGACGTCTTGGTTTGACAACTCCCGCCCATCGGCCAGCGACAGGAATCGCAATCTCCCGGCCGGCTCGACCACGCCGAACCGAGACTCGTCCACTCGCAGCACGACACTGCCGGCGGGATGCTCGCGCTGCCACACGGTCTCGCCAGTCACGGAGTCCTGGCAGAGCAGTGTTGTCGCCGAGGCGGCTTCGTCCGATTTTCCTGAGTGCGATGAGAGTCGCAGTCTGCCTTGCTCGATGACGATGGCGTTGGGATCAGATTCCTCGTTGCGTCGCGACAGCAATTTCCCGTCGAAGCCGCGCCGCACTTCGATCTCGCGAGTCGCCACCAGTCGCAGCACGATTCGCTCGCCATCGCCGGTGACCGAAACCAGCGGAGGCAAATGGTGTCGCGTCCACAGCCGCTCGCCGTTGGCGGGGTCGATCGCGATCAAACGATTGCGAGTGCGATAACCCAGCAATCCCGGACTGGCATGGACGACGTCCAGCACCGGCTGCTCGTACCGATCAAGATGTCGAAACGCATCCAGTCGGAGGCCGAGTTGCCCCGGCAACATCTGATGCGCCCCGGTTTCTTCATACGGCCCGGCCGAGATTGTCCACAGTAGCTTGGCGTTGGTTTCGCCACGTTCATCGAGCGGCTGAATGCCGTACAAGACCTCGCCGACTTGCAGCACCAGCAGTGGACCGAGTCCCCAACCGCGATGCGTGCTCCAATCGTGTCGAAACGGTGAGTTTGATGCTGGCAACGGCAACTCCCACAGTCCGCGTTGTCCGCCGCCGGTGAACCGGACCTTCTTGCCTTGCCGTTCGACGGACACGGACATTCGCCGCCAAAACGCATCGCCTCTTTCTACCGGGATCGGATGGCAGTGGACGTCATCGTGTTGTTCGTCTTGCGAAGTGACCTTCGGCAAACGATTCGGCCACGGATCGCGTGGCCCGTCAGTTAATGCTCGGCCAATCAACGAATCGGGCATCACATCGGCCAACCACTCGGCCGAGGTGTGCCCGCCCGGCAACTTCACGTCCGAAAAGCGATCGCGAAGCTCGCGATAACAGTCCGCCGCGTCGAGCGGTTCGCTGCGAAAATCATGCAGCAGCGCGAGCCGATACCACGCCTGAGCCGCCGCCACACGGTCGGTCCCGTGAGCGATCTCGCGAAGCGCGAGACTTGTCTTCAAATAGCCGACACCACTGCTCGTTCGCCCTGACAATTGCAATCGCTGTTCGCGACCGATCGACAAGCAGCTCAATTGCTCCGCAAACGATTGCAGCGCGAACGCATCCAGGCTGTCAGAGGCGCGCTGACGGCGCTCCTCCAACAAGGCGATCAACTTTGGCCGAGTCGCCTCGTCCGCTTCAGACAACAGATCCGCGATCACTCCCTGCGCCCAGCGATCGCGGCGAACCGTCAGCCCTCTTTCCACTTGTTCTTCGAGGCCCGGCAGCGATGACGCTCGCCCCGCCGTCACCTCTTCGTCGGGGTTCTTTCCCAGTACGTCGAGCACTCCGCGCAGACTCGCCACGAGGTCGCCGCTCTTTCGCGCGGCCTCAATGAGTGCGTGTCGAGTTTCGATTTCGATCGTCTCTCTCGGCGAGAGACGGAGCAATTCCTCGGTCAAGCGCGCATGCTCTTCCGGCTGGGCGAAGAGTCGTCGCAGCAAGAGTTCTCGCATCATCGGCGCCGCCTTGGGCTCATCCAACTCGGGCCGAAGGAATTGCTCGGCACTCTCCAGGTCATTGAACTGCCGAGCGATTTCCGATGCCTCGATGCGCGCCGCCGGATCTTCCGGCTTGTTCCGCAGGCGTTCGGCGGTGGCCGATTGCCGATCGGTGATATTCTCAAACAAACCAAGCTGGCTCGGAGACAAGACCGCCCAGCGCGAACCGACTCGCACCAGACGCCCGGTGTTCAGGACCAGCGGTTTTGGCGGAATTGTGTTGTTGCGATCCAAGTCCACGTTCCACCGAAATCCGGCCTCGGAGCGCCGAACTTGTCCCGTCGCAGAGTCGATGAGCGACCATCCGCCGAGCGTCGGACAAACATAATTGGCTCCGATCCAATCGCCTGGTCCGTCCGGGACGAGCAGAGCCGTCTGCCAGCGCACGCTTCCGTCGGCAGGATCAATCCCGGTCACACGAGTCCTCTCGAAGACCATGACGCTCGAATCGTTTGTCGCCACGAACAACGGCTCGTCGAATCTCGCTCGCCACAGCACTTCCCCCGTTTCGACTTGGACTGCACGGAGCGATCTCGATTCGGGAGAAGCCAGGAGCAGGGTTGAGGGGCGAGGGGCGAGGGGCGAGGGTTGCTGCGGTAGCCCCTCAACTTTCAACGCAGAACTCTCAACCAGAGTTACCTCCCGCCACGATTCCCACCAACGCGACGCAAAGGGTCGGTCGCGATCGGTCGCGAGGAATCCGATTGCCGAGGAAATGTCATCTCGCTCAAAACGAACGCTCCAGGCCAGCGCTCGGGTGATCGGATCGACGGCCACGAAACAGCCGGCCCCCGTCGGACAAATCAAGCGGCCGCTGGCCCAGGCGACCGGACACGCGACATGACGCCAACCCGGATCTTTGAATTGCTGTCGGTCGGTCTCGGCCAGAGGCAGCGTCCATTCGAGCTGCCCGTCGCTCGCGCGCAACACCCACAACGCGACCTGCAACTCGCGCTGCGCGACGACGTACAACAATCCGTCACTTGCGAGCGGTGGGCCGAGAAAATACAGCCCCTCGAATCCCGTCGGCGGCTCATTGACAGAGCTGCCGATGCGCCAACGCCGCTCGCCCGTCGCCATGTCCCAGGCTTCGAGATGATTCCGTACCCGTGATCCCGCTCCTGGTTTCAAATCGAGATCATCCAAGTCGCGCACGAGAAACAACCGCCGTCCGTCGCTCGTCAGGCGGCCTCGTACCGAATCACCGAACCATCGCCGCTGCAGTTCCTCAACCAGCGGCGTGCGAATTCCCGGATGCCGTTGCAAATCCGATGTGGTCGAACCGAGCGACCCTGTGAGCGACTGCTCCCACACCAACTTCCCACTCCGCACATCGACCGCAACCACTTTCGCCGGATGCGCGAACCGCGCGACCACGACATCGCCGACCACCATCGGATGGACACTCGGCAATGTTGGCACGTCGTAGCGCTCCCACTCGGCGACGATCTCTTTCAACCACGACGCCGGATCACCATCCAACTCCGCGGCAAATTGAAATACGTTGTGGCCGGACGGAGCCAAACCGAGCGAAGTTCGCCATTCGTCGGGTGTCGGGCTCTTGCCGCTCGCTGGGGGCAACTGCCGTTCCAGCCACTCGGCCAAGTTCTTGCCCGTCGCTCCAGCCGGCACCGGAGATGCCTCCAACAAATTCCGAAATCGCAGCCAAATCTCGCGAGCCGTTCGGTCGTGATTCGGCCGGCGAGATTCCGCCAACACCCAGCGTGCGATCCAACTGCTCTCGCGGTTGACGTTGGAATGCGGATGCCATGACAACTGCATTGATGTGGACGCTGCCAGCGACCATTCTCCACGATCGACATGTCTCGCCGCCAAGTCCCGCAGCGCGGACCAGCCGGCCGTCGTCGCACCGAATCGCGAGACGACTGCTCGCAACGCATCGAGTCGCCCGCTTTGCAAAGCGGCTTGCCACAGCCGATTCGCTTCGGTTCCGTGCGACCGCTCGTACGCTTCCCGTCCAGCAGCCGGCATCTCACGCAGTAGTCGATTCGCCTCTTCGACAAAGCTCGGCACGCTCGCTCCGCCACCCGCAAAAGCGTTCGGCCCGTCGAGCAACTCCTGCAACGCCACGATTGCTGCCGCGAAGTCCTTCTGTCGCAACTGTGCTCGCGCCGTTTCCAACACCGCATCCGCTCGCCGATCGCGAGCCAATTTTGCGGACTGCGGAAACTGCTCCGGCTCGGCCCTCGTCGGCGAGTCATCCGCGAACGTCAACGACGGCGCGATTACCGCGAACATCCAAGCCAGCAGGTCGCGCACGCCACGTCTCATGGCCGACGATTCTGCCACGCTCCGTCGTCAGCGGCAACAGGAGACGGCAACGAGATTGAAGGGCAGAATTGATCGTTGGTTATTGGTCGTTGGTCATTGGTTATCCGGTAAGCAAAATGAGGCTCTCCGTCATTCCTGTTGAAAAAACGTTTTGTTGAAGAGAACTCACGCAAAGGCGCGAAGACGCAAAGCTTTGAAATCCTTGGAATTCTTCCTCTTTGCGACTTTGCGTCTTTGCGTGAGAACTCCGTCAAATCAACACAAATGGCGGAGAACCCAAAATGACCAACGACCATTTTCGACAGTTCTCGCTGAAGCCAACAAATGGAGTTGGCTTCAGCGAGACCTGTCAGCGAAAAGGCCCATTTACGGCGGGCCTAGCTGATATCGCGGGTCCAACTGTCATCGACGCCGAAGAAGTCCTCGATCTCGCTGGAGGATCCGATGATGGATTCCCCCTGGTCGGTGCCATCACCGTCCCCGAGAACCACAGTGTCAGCGCCCGTCTGTCCATCCAGCGTATCGAGCCCGGCTTGGCCGACCAGCGTGTCGTTGCCGAGGCCGCCTTGAATGTTGTCGTTGCCGATGTCGCCGAGGAGGTAATCGTTGTCATTTCCGCCGTAGATCCAGTCATCGCCAGACTGTCCAGTGATCGAATCTTTTCCAGCGAGACCGTAGAGCGTGTCATTGCCGTTGTTGCCACCGACGATGTCATTGCCGGCTCCGGCGTTGACGTAGTCGTCGCCGATGCCGCCGCTGATCACGTCGTCTCCCGCATCGCCGTAGATGGTGTCATTGCCATCTTCGCCATCGATGGAGTCTTTGCCGTCGCCGGCCATTATGCTGTCGTTGCCGATCCCACCCGCCAACGTGTCGTTTCCGACGGAGCCTTCGAGTGTGTCGTTGTCAGCGCCACCCGTCATCGAGTCATGGCCATCTTGTCCGCGTAAGCGATCATTGCCTGCACCGCCGTCCAAAGTGTCATGGCCGCCGCCACCGTACAGCACATCGTTGTTGTCTCCGCCGCTGAGGACATCGTCGCCGGCCATGCCGTTGAGGTTGTCAACTCCAAGTCCCCCTTCGAGCGTATCTTTGCCAGCGCTGCCGTTCACAACATCGTTGCCGACTGAACCATCAACCTCGTCATTCCCAAGTCCGCCATCGAGCGTGTCGTTGCCGTCGTCACCGATCAGCGTGTCATTCAATTGGCTTCCCAAGACGTTGTCATTGCCGCTTCCCGCTGAAACCGACACTCCCGGCAACTGCGAAAATCTGCCGTCCACACCGCTGAGGTTGATCTTGTTCTTGAAGAGGCCTGTGGCGTTGACCTCCAGCGTGGTGACTTCTTCTGCGAGCGTTTCCTGGGAGACGCCATTGATCGTCACATAGCCGTCGTCATCGACACCGATTGTCACGTTATCGGCCGCGGACAAGGAGACGACGAAATCCACTTCGTCGGTCACTTCGACGGAGAGAACGGTACGTTGCTCAAGGATTTCGGACGAGCTCGCCAACGGGCGAACTCGACGCGAGGACGAAGACCAACCACGAAGCCAACTCGAAATCAGCATGATTCTCCCTCGCACTGCGGTAGGTGGTGGTCGCCAAAAAACTCTCAAGGCGGCCACCAGGAACGAGCAGATGAGGCTATGCCGATTCGAGGTGAAGTCAACTGACGTCATCCATCCAGCAGGACGGTGCGAACGAATGAACTTTGCGGTTCGGATTCTGTCAATCGTGTCAGTTTTGCGGATCGCTGGTCCGCTACGAAAAACGAAAAAGGGACAGGCGAAGCCGCCTGTCCCTGAGTTGTTTTACATGGTCACTCGCGAAACTAGCTGACCAAAGCCTTCCAGCCGTCAAACAGCGAGAACTCTTCGTTGATTTCGCTCGGGGCTCCGATGACCAAGTCGCCGGGATTCACGCCGCTGCCATCGCCGCCGAGCACGACGTCCGAGCCACCCTGGCCATTCACGGTATCGATGCCAGCTTGGCCAGCGACCGTGTCATTTCCGGATCCCCCCAGCAGATAGTCGTCGCCATTGCCGCCTAGCACGGTGTCTTTGCCCGCGTTCCCGTTGATGAAATCGTCTCCAGAGCCGCCGAACAGCTTATCGTGGCCATTGCCACCGTCGATGGTGTCGTTATCGGAAAGAAAATTCGTTGTGTCGTCGTCCTCCGGCCCGCCGCCGATGATGTCGTCTCCATCTCCCCCGTTGATCGAATCGTCTCCATAAGAGCCAGCGATGAGATCGTTACCGGCGTCGCCATTCAGTGTGTCGTTGCCGTCGTCGCTGCCTGGCGACTCGTTATCTCCTTGCACGACATCGTCCCCCTTGCCCGCCGTGACAAAGTCGTTTCCGTCACCGCCGGTCAATGTGTCGTTGCCGTCGCTTCCATCCAGACGGTCATTGCCCGAACCGGCATCGACGCTGTCGTTGCCAATCTGGCCTTTGACGTTGTCGTTACCTTCCTCAGTGTAACTCCCCGCGGCCGACCCGTCTTCGATGGTTTGCGCACCCAAGACATCGTCCCCGGCCCCCCCCAGCAGTGCATCATCGCCGCCTTGGCCAACAATCGAATCGTTGCCGTCTTCGCCATTAAGGACGTCGTTGCTGGCACCGCCGATGAGGACATCATTTCCCCGGCCGCCATAGACAACTTGATTGATCGTCGTCAGATCCGATCCGAAAACAGTGTCATTGCCGCCACCCGCCTGGACTGTCGCGCCTGACAGGAGCAGCCAGGGACCATCAACCGCGATGCCGCGCAGGTCGATTTCGTTGTTCGCCGTGCTACTGCTGCTGGTGGCCTTGATCGTCAGCGTCTGCACAGCGTTTAGGTTGATTTTTTTGTCGACTTTTCCATCTCCGTCGTTGTCGGTGAGTCCGTCGTAGACTCGATCCACACTGTCAACCGTAACGACCAAGTGTCCGCCACCGTCGTCGCCGACCGCGACGCTTTCGGTGCCGGTGATCTGAATCGTCAAAAACGACGTTCCGGATGGGGCAGGGACGGTCGGAACGACTCGGCGTTCCAAGACTTCTGCCGCAGTGACGCTCAGCGAACGGCGCGACCGCCGAATCCGATCGGGCTGCATCAATCGAGACCAGTTGCGGAACAACATGTTCATACTCCGAGGGAAAGCTGGGGCTTTGAATGCGAACTCCGCCCCACGTGTTGCTAGTCGCGCCGCGGGTCGGTGGAAGGAGCCTAGTCAGCAATCGACCGGTGGCAATGTGAAGTTTTCGGCAATTTCGCGCATTGTCCGAGGCAAATCGAAAGCGGAAAACAGCCTCAATGTTTTCTCTCAGCAAGCCTCAGAAAGCGGTCAGGCAATCCATGCGGATCACAAATCTCGCAGCGGTCGTAGGCCGACTTCAGTCCCGATCAATCCGGCAGAATCGGATCAGCAGGTTGCCGATGCCGCTTTTCGAGCACATCGCGGCCATTCAGCTCATTCGGACTCATGCCGCGTTCAACAGACATTGTTGCGGACGTTCAAGAGGCTTGCCGGTGTGCCACTGCCGTTACGCGTGCCGAACGCGCTGCCTCATGCGACGTGTCCAATGTCGCATCTCATCCGGCGCATCCATCGGCACTGACCAGCACATCGGATTTGATTGGCATCACGAACTCCCGCTACTCGTCGTCGTCCTCATCGTCTTCGTAGTCCGGGTGCAGCGGGTCGTCGGGGGAGAAGAAGAAATCGCCCAGCCCCATCGGGACGACATTGCCTCCCAGCGTGGACTGCTTGCGCTCGGCCAAGTCTTTCAAATCGAGTGCCTCTTCGCCGAGGCAACGATGCAAACTCTCTCGCCAAGCGGCATCCTTGCTCAGCGGGTGCGACGAGTCCTGAGCGACTCGCTTGATCGCGTACCGCAGCACGTTGATGCCGTCGCGGGTCGAGAAGTCCAGCTTCAACTCGTGCGCCTGCTGCAAGAACTCGACGGTCAGATTGAGCATCTCGTCATCGGCGAACGGCAGGTGATATTTCAGGATCGCCAGTTCGTCCTCGCGAGCCGGATGACTCAACTCCAGAGTCGGTTGTAAACGGCTGAGGATGTAGTCGGGGATCTCGAATGTCGATTCGTCGTCGTTCATCGTGACCGCGCAGCGGAAGTCGCGGTGGGCCGGAATCGTGATGCCGGCAACGATCGACTCGACGTAGCGGCGATGATCGAGCAGCGCGGCGAGGCTGGCCCACGACTTCTCGTTCATGCGGTTGCCTTCGTCGAGAATGCAGATGCCTCCAGTGATCATGGCCGTGACGAGCGGCGAAGCGTGGTAGATGATCTTGCCGCTCTCGGCCAGAACGGGAGTGACCAGCAAATCCTCCGGCCGGGTGTCCGACGTGCATTGATAGATGTAGAGCGACTGCTTTCGCGTGTGTGCTCCGGCGATGCCCAGCGTCGTCTTGCCGATTCCGGGAGCCCCGACCAATCGTGGCGTCAGCGGCAAGTCCACGTCATCGACGACCAGCCAGCAGGCCAGCAATTGCTTGAGCACTTCGCCTTGCCCGATCCACTGTCCGGCGGTCGGATCAGGCTCGGACAGAAACAATCGCACGCCACCGATTTCCACGGATTTCGACATCGAAGGAAAAGTCCTCTCGCCAGTGTGGGGACGGGCGGCTCGCCAAGTGGTCGTGAGTCTCGCCGAAGTGCCAATTTGATGGGACGCCGACGAAGTTACGGGTTGGATCAGGTGCTTGCAATCACTCGCGCTGCGACAACGGATTGAGTGGCGACCGGTTCCGGCAATTGCCGATGGCCGATACACTCGCCGCGTGATCGATCCGGTGAGCTTGCAGGTGAGTGGTTCGCGCAGCGACGGGCGCTCGCGAGCCAAGGAGGATCGCAATGCCACAGCAGAACCAGCACAACGTTTCGCGCCGACGATTTCTGTCGGCCAGTTTGTGTGCCGGCGGAGCGGGCCTCGGACTCGGAGACGTTCTACGTCTGCGATCGCTCGCGGCGGAGCAGGGGCAGATCGCGCCGGATACTTCAGTCATTCAAATCTGGCTCGGTGGCGGACCGAGCCAATTCGAGACGTTCGATCCGAAGCCGCTTGCGCCGGTGGAGATTCGCGGGCCGTATCGCCCGATCCAGTCCAAGATTCCCGGCGCGCTCGTCTGCGAGACGATGCCGCTGACGGCCGGAGTGCTCGACAAGACCGCGATCATCAAGAGCTTCACGCATCCCTACGACGACCACTTCGGAGTCATGCGCTGGTGCATCGAAGGTCGCAAGGAGCCGGACAAGCGCGAAGGCTATCCGTCAGTCGGTTCGATCGCGTCAAAATTTCGCGGGCCACGACAGCCCGGCATGCCGGCGTATGTCATGCTCGCGGAAGAGCCGGTGATGCACCATCACTTGTTCGACGCGATGGGGCCTGGGTATCTCGGCGTGTCGCATTCGCCGTTCGCCGTCTTGCAGGATCCGTATCCGTCCGACTTCCAGTTCGATCGCTTGAAGAGCGCGACCAGCAGCCTCGAACTTGCCAACGACGCGACGCTCGACCGAATCAACGATCGCAAGTCGCTGCTCGCGGTGCTGGATCAATTGCCTCGGCAACTCGATTCGAATCGGGTGCAAGAGGGGCTTGATCCGTTCGCGAAGCTCGCGCTGGAAATGATCACCAGCGCGAAGGCTCGCCAGGCCTTCGACCTCAACGCCGAATCGGCCGCGACGCGCGAGCGATACGGTTCGCATCGCTGGGGGCAGATGGCGCTGCTGGCTCGGAGGCTGGTGGAATCGGGAGTCACCTTCGTGACGCTCAACACGGCTCCCGACTGTCTGCGCTGGGACTGGCACGTCAGCATCACTCGCGAGAATCGAGCACAACCTGATCCTGGCGGCCCAAACGTCGGTGCAGATTGGAGCTGTCCGCCGCTCGACCGAGCACTCTCCGCGCTGATCACCGATCTCAGCGAACGAGAACTCTGCCGCAACGTCCTGCTGGTCGTGTGGGGCGAGTTCGGCCGGACTCCGAAGATCAATGTGACCGGCGGCCGTGATCACTGGCCGCGTCTCGGCAGCGTGCTGCTCGCCGGTGGAGGTCTGAAGATGGGGCAGATCATCGGCGAGTCGAGTCACGATGGCGGCCTCCCCATCGATCGGCCGATCAACCCCAGCGATGTGCTCGCGACGCTCTACAAGCATCTTGGCATCGACCCAAGCCAGAACGCCGTCAACCTGCAAGGCCGCCCGATCCCATTGTTGCCCGACGGACAAGTGATCGACGAATTGTTCGCTTGAATTTCGGTAACACGTTAGCGGCCTGGAGTAGTGACGGCCTTTCCAGGCCGTCGAACATGGGGTTCGCGCCACGACGGCCTGGAAAGGCCGTCGCTACGGGATGTCCCGCCATTCGGCTAATAAATTACGAATTTCGGAGACCGCCAATGACGAACGCATTCACTCGCCGCCGCTTCTTGCAGACGTCACTCGGATCGGCTGGACTCGCGCTGACTGCCAATCCACTCGCTCGCCATCTTTTCGCAGACGACAAGCCGCGAGCGAAGCTGCCGGTCGCTGCCGTGGTCACTGTCTATTACAGGAACTCGCACGCGGACGTCATCGTCGGCAAGGTGCTCGAAGGATGGGCGCAGGATGGAGGACTCGGCCCGGACTTGAAGCTGGTGTCGATGTTCGTCGATCAAGTGGGCGAGAACGATCTCAGCGTGCCGCTCGCGAAGACGCATGGATTTCGGATCGCGAAGACGATCGACGAAGCGCTCACCCTGGGGACCGACTCGCTGGCCGTCGCCGGTGTGCTGTCCATCGGCGAGCACGGCAATTATCCGACCGTGCCGGGGACCGATCAGGTGATGTTCCCGCGTCGTCGGTTCTTTGACGAGATCGCGGCCACATTCAAGAGGTGCAAGAAGGTCGTCCCGGTGTTCAGCGACAAGCACCTGTCGTATGCCTGGAGCGATGCGAAGCACATGTTCGACACGGCTCGCGAATTGCGTATCCCGTTCATGGCCGGTTCGTCCGTGCCAGTCATGTGGCGCAATCCGCAGGCGACAATTCCGATCGGTTCGGAAATCACGGAAGCGATCGCGCTGGGATACGGCGGGTTGGAGCACTACGGATTTCATTCGCTCGAAGGAATGCAATGCCTGATGGAGCGTCGCAAAGGGGGCGAGTCCGGCGTCAAGTCAGTGCAGTCGGTGACGGGTGACGGCATCTGGCAAGCGGAGAAAGATGGCCGCTGGTCAAAGTCGCTGTTCGACGCGCTCGTTGAGTTCTCGCCGACGCCGTACAACGGAAAGCAACCTCGTCCGAAAGAGATGGCGAAGGACGCTGTCTTTTATCTCATCGATTACCGCGACGGCACGAAGGCGACGATCGCCATGGGAACCGGCTTCTCGCACGAGTTCGCTTCCGCAGTCTCGATTCGCGGCCACGAGAAACCGTTCGTCGTCAATTTTCTCCCGCAAGACGGCCCGCCGTTCGGACACTTCGAGCACCTGCTGCGAGCCGCCGAACACATGATTCACTCCGGCCAACCCGCGTACCCCGTCGAACGAACGCTGCTGACGACGGGCATTCTGGATGCCGCGCTGCACAGCCTCGCCGACAAGAATCGACGGTTGGAAACTCCGCAACTCGCCGTGACCTACCAACCCGCCGACTGGCCCTTCGCGAAGGGAACTCCGCCACCTCCGCGCGCGGCGTCCTAATCATTTGGAGTGCTTCGACCTGACGGAGCTTTCCAAATTTGAAAACCTCTCTGTTTGCGGCTCTACTTAACGGCCACCTTGGTTTTGTCTCGTTCAATCTTAGCTCGGAAGGATGCAATGATGCTGCGAATGATTGGCCTGAGTCTGATTGCGATGCTCTCATTGATTCCAATTTCCCGCGCGGATGAAGCCGACTCGAAGCCGCTCGTCGAGCAGGTCGTGGCGACCGCCGGTGGCGAGGAAAGACTGTTGAAGTTGTTTCGCTTCCGCGAGCGGGTGCTCATCACCGACAAGCCGGCGGCACCCGTCAACGCAGATGAAAAGGAGAATCGCACCTCCGTCGTGCAGATCGGTGGAGATTGGTGGGTCGGAAAAAATAAGCGTGACAAAGACAAGGTGCGCGTGCTGTGCTGGGCCTGGAGTCTGCGGATTCTGCTCGAACCGAAGTCGAAGATCGCCACGATTCCCGAAACGACCATCAACGAGAAGCCGGCCTTCGGTCTGCGAGTGTCCGAGTCCATCAAGGAACCGATCGACCTCTTCTTCGACAAGGAGACGAAGCGTTTGGTCGCCATCGACTACACGGACACGCGGCACCTCTTCAGCGAGTGGAAGAAGACCGACGAAGGGCACAGCTACCCCTCGAAGGTGGTCGGCCACCGCTTCACCGATCGAGCGAAAGGGACTGTCAACGAGAAGCAGTGGTATCAAACCGACATCCTGGAACTGACTTCGTTGAAGGAGTTGCCGGCCGAGCTGAAGCTGTAGCACGCGATGTCGGTGCTGGCTGCCGCCTGACTCCCAACGCTCTCTGAACTACGATGTTCCGCGACATCGACTGACCCAATCCTTCCGCTTTCCACAACCGGAGATTCTCATGATTCGACAGCTCTTTTCGTTGGTGATCTTGGCCGCTTTGGGAATGTTCTGCTCTGACACGAGCGTTCGTGCCGCGGACCTGATCCGCATCGGCATCCTGGGCATCGATAACTACGGCTCGGTGGCGTACACGGAGTTCCTCAACAAGCCGCACGCCGAGGGAGTCTTCGAGGGAATGCGTGTCGTCGCCGCGTATCCGGTCGGCAGTGATGACTACCCGGACAGCGCGAAGCTCGGCGGGATGTGGAAAGATCAGCTCTCGAAGATGTACCAGAGTCCGAAAGACCCGAAGGACGCGGTGCCGCCGATCGAGTGGGTCGATTCGCTCGAAGCGCTGCTGTCGAAAGTCGATTGCGTGATGATCTTCAGCCTGGACGCTCGGCTGCATCGCAAGCAGGCGGAACCAGTCTTGCGAGCCGGCAAGAAACTCTTCATCGGCCGCCCGCTGGCGTCGTCGCCAGAGGATGCCGTCGCGATCATGAAGCTTGCCGCAGAGACGAAGACTCCATGCTGGAGCAGTTCGCAGCATCGTTTCAGCACGGGCTTCGCGGGGATGGTCAATCATCCCGAAGTCGGCAAGGTCATCGGCTGCGACGTCTACGGCGGCTGGGACCCGAAAGCTCCGCTGGCCGACCAGTTCTGGCGTCCACTGCACAGCATCGAAACGCTCTACACGATCATGGGCGGGGCTGGAGTTGTCTCGGTGACCTGTGCCTCAACGCCGACGACTGAGCTGATCACCGCCACTTGGAAGGACGGCCGAGTCGGTACCTACCGAGGCATCAAAGAGGGAGCGGTCAAATACAGCGCGACCGTCTTCGGCGACAAAGGAGTCTCGACCTCCGGCATCTACGGGCACGGCGTCCCCGTCAAAGGAGTCGTCCCCACGAACGACGAATACGTCGGCTACAAACCGCTCGCCACCGAGATCGCCAAGTTCTTCAAGACGGGCCAAGTCCCGGTGCAACCCGCCGAAACGCTCGAAATCTTCGCGCTGATGCAAGCCGCCGAGGAAAGTAAAACCAAGAACGGTGCCGTCGTGCCGCTGAAGAATCTGTGGGAAGCAAAGTAATTCCAGTCCATTCTTGGCGGGCCGGTGGGCGTCAGCCCCCGGACTCCGCTGATTTCGTCCGGGGGCTGACGCCCACCGGCTCGCCTGCATCACCATCACTTGGAGAGATCAAGATGCCCCGTCAGCTCATTTGGTCGTTGTTGGTTGTCGTGCTGTCCGTTCGCGGAGCATCCGCTCAATCCGTCTTTCCTGGCGACAATTGGGAGACGGCCACTCCGGCCAGCCAGGGCATGAATGCCGAGGGTCTTGAGAAAGCGAAAACTTGGTTGGAATCGCACAACAGCAAATCAGGCGTCGTGATTCGTCACGGCCGGATCGTCGCCGAGTGGTACTTCGGTGACGCGACCGCCAAGTCGAAGTTCGCGGCGTACTCCACCAGCAAGTCGCTCTCCAGCATGGCAACTGGATTGGCCATCGCCGATGGCAAGCTGGCTCTCGATCACACCGTCGGCAAGTATGTTTCGGAGGCGGCTCCCGAAGGAAAGAAATCCGTGACGGTCAAACAATTACTGAGCATGACATCGGGAGTCCACAATGACCCGAACGTGCCACAACGCGAAGACCTCTTCACCTACGCCGTGAAGATGGCTCCGATGGATCACCAACCGGGTGCGAAGTGGGACTACAACAACACGGGACTCGCGCTGCTCAGTCCGGTCTTTCACAAAGCGACCGGCAAACAGATCGACGAGTTCCTCAACGAGCGTCTCTTCCGCCCCATCGGCATCGCGGCCGAAGACCTGACTTGGGAACGCCGCGAAGGACTCGCGATCCCGTACTCCGGCTGTCACACGACAGCGCGATCGCTGGGCCGCATCGGCTTGATGGTCTTGCATCACGGCAAGTGGAACGACAAACAAATCGTCCCCGCCACGTGGCTGAGCGAATCGATCGCCGCGTCGCAGGACCTCAACAAGGCTTACGGCTACCTGTGGTGGAACAACACCACCGCCCGTTGGCCGAACGTTCCGAAGGATGCCTACGCCGCACTCGGCAAGTGGGACAACAACATCTTCGTGGCTCCGAGCCTCGACCTGATCGTCATCCGCCAATCCGACTTGGCCCCTGGCAAAGACCACAAAATCGCCGAGTACTATCAGTTGGTCTGCGACGCGGTGAAGAGGCCGTGACGAACTTCGGCCACAACGGCTGACAGATGGCGTCTCCGTCCGAAGTGTGAACAAGGGACTCATCGAGCAAATTTCACGCTCATGTTTTGAGCGAGTCGCTCAAGTACGTGTTTGGTGGAATGCTCGCAGTGGTTTTGCGCTCGATCGGCCACTCGTCATGAGAGAACTGCTGGCCAGGATTAAATTGATTTTTTTGTAGATCGGTGATGGAATCTATCACCACATTAGGCAGTCAAATGAGACGTTGTGATGAGGAGCGGACAAAATGGACGATGCACCGAAGGTGCCTCACGCTGATCAAATAGCGGCATCAGTGGATTTGAATCGTCTCCTGCCGGTGATCAGGATCCGCAAGTATCGGCGATTTATGATCGGCCGCCGGTATCAAGAGGTTGTCGGAGTTTACTCCGACCAACTCTTGATCGCGCGGATTCCAAAGTCCGTTGAGATCCCTGAAAAAGCCTATGAACTCGATGGAGCTGAAGTTCTCGCAACGCTGGGCCAGAAGTTTGGGCGGGCCACGATCGTCCCTTTTGACAAAATCAAGAAACTCGCTGGGTTGCGGCATTCTTTGCTTTCGGAAAATGATCGGCTGCGTGCAGTGACGAATGGCAGAACGACTCGTTTCTGCATCAATGGCGATGAGAGTTCAAATTTTTATCGCGCATTAGGGCTGCTGCTTGGTGCTCAATTCGAGTACAGAAACTGGCCGACCTTCGTAGGCGTTATTGCTCGACTGGCTCTTTTCTTTGGGCTGCTGCCCATCGCGTGGCACTGCATGTTTGGAGTTCCGGTGGGTCAATCGTTGTGGAGCGCTCTCGCTCCTGCGATCGTGACGCTCAATCTCTTTGCGCTGATATTCGGCATCTTTTCAATCATTCCCGGTCGAAGACGCTCAGAGGGAAAGACCAAGTCGAAGGTTCAAAAAGATCTTTCTGGGAAAGAGCCCCTGCGATATCGCATTGCCGGGAGAGTGATCCTCGTAACGGGTACTGGATTGGTCTTGTATTTTTACGGGGCGAGCGTCTTTCAGGAATTGGCCAACCGATTCTCAGCCGGCGTGGCCGAGAGTCCATCTCGGATCGTGGACCTCGTCCCATTTTTTGGATATGGGTTTGCGATATTTGTCATCCCTTGCGTGGTTTTCTCGTCGCGAACCTTCGGGAAGCTGTCCATCGCTCTGGTGTTGATTGGTGCGGTCCTTACCTGTGGATTGGCATCGCTCAGTCTATTGTTGGCTCCGAGTGTTCAACAATTTTATCTGCTTCTGGCTGTCGCCAGTCCCTTTTTGGGACTTTGGCTTATTCATGTCGGTCGCTCGCTGCTGTCGCGCAACGCGCGAACGGCGATGGCTGAGGATCATCGGCCGCCTGTTCTTTACTTGAGGTCGTTCGAGGACGATGTCGACGACTCATTAACGCCGCACAGCGTTCTCGCCGCGATATTCGGGATCGCAATGCCGAAAGATATCAGACGGCTCCCGCTGTCAATGCGGGTGCTCTTCGAGAATCATCCTTATCGGTTGCTCCGTTCGCTCACCGGGCGAATCACCCAAACCACGGAACAACAGTTGGCGAATTATTTCAGTTCGAGTGGACCATTTATCGCCATTGGTAAGCCCGGCGAACGATTCGCGACCATTGGCGCAGATCGTGTCTACGTCAAGAACGAAGAGTGGCAACAGGTCGTGCTCGATTTCATGGATCGATCGCGGTTCGTCGTTCTGCAGGCCGCCGGGACTGATGGGTTTCTTTGGGAGTTGCGGACGTCACTCGAACGGCTTCCACCGGAGAAGATACTCTTCTGCCTCTCGAACTTTTTGGGACGGCAGAATGATTACGAAGACTTCCGACTGAAAGCAGAGGCCGTGGCGGGCTGGAAGTTTCCTCGCTCAGTCGGCAACCAAGATGAACCTCAGTTCGTGTTTTTCAACGCCGACCGTACCCCGATTACACATGCGGTGTCTTACCGTTCTCCGCTTCGCTGGCTATCACTCGGCGAGGTTACCGACCTGCGTCATACGCTGGCGAGATTCGTTGATCGAGGTCAGGCAGGAGCGGAATCGTATCGGCCGAGAACCTACACAGGTCATGGTATTTTAGCCGTCGTTCTTTTCTTAACAGTGCTGCCAGCCTTTTGGACGGCCTTGATGTATTGCACGTTACTGGCCGTCGGTCTGTTTCGATCGCCGACGGTGACAACAGATGTCTCAATTCCAACTTTCTCACCGGAGGTCATACGATGAGCCAAACTCAAAAGACTTGGGATCACTGGAAGCAATTGGCAGCTCGGTATCAGACAAAGCGCCCGCGCCGGATGCTTGCGCTCGATGGTGGTGGCATTCGCGGGTTGATGACGGCCCAGGTACTCGTTCGGCTTGAGGAGCTTCTCGCTAAACATTACGAGAAGCAGGCACAGATTAAGCCGGGCAGCTTCCGGCTTTGTCAGTTCTTCGACTATGTGGCTGGCACGAGTACGGGGGCGATCATTGCTGCTGCCATCGCGCGCGGATTATCGGCTAAGGAGATACTCGATTTTTATCGCGAATTTGGAACAGCGGCCTTTACCAAACGCCCATGGTATGACCGTTGGAAGAGCCTTTATGGAGATGGGCCTCTGGCCTCGAAACTCAAAGAAGTCTACTCAACAAAGGCGACGTTGGAGCCGCAACACTTGAAGACGTTGCTGCTCGTCGTCACGCGAAACGCTACCAGCGATTCGGCTTGGCCGATTACCAGTAATCCCGATGCGAAGTACAACGCCGCGATTCGGCCTGACTGCAATCTCAAGATTCCCCTCTGGCAACTCGTTCGTGCGAGTACCGCCGCACCGGTCTATTTTCCCCCTGAAGTGATCCAGTGGGATCGAGATGATCCCAACAAGTCATTTGTTTTCGTGGATGGTGGGACGACGGCGTATAACAACCCGGCATTCTGCCTGGCACGCATGGCCACGGAGCCGGCTTACCAACTCAATTGGGATCGTGGTGAAAGCAACTTGCTCATTGTTTCGCTGGGAACGGGACTCGCTCCTTCACTGGGCAATGCCGCTGAGGATCCCGAAAGCAATCTTGCCGCAAATGCAGTGAATGCCCTCTCCGCGTTGAGTTCACAGGCCTCGTTCGACCAGGACATCAATTGTCGCACCGTCGGACGATGCACATTCGGGCATCAACTTGATCGTGAGGTCTTGGATCTCGTTCCCCGGCAAGAACCGAGTGATCCAAATTCGGGCGTCGTTCCGCTCAAACAGGATTTGGGTCGTGCGTTCCTCTATGCACGCTACAACGCCGAATTGACTCAGGCAGGATTGACGGCTCTGAATCTGCCGCGCATCGATCCGCATTTCGTCTCGAAGCTTGATTCCGTGGATGCCATGCCAGAGCTCGAAGCAATCGGTATTGAGGTGGGAAAGCAAATCCAGCTTGAGCATTTCGGAAAGTTCATCGACGGATCTCTGTTCCTGGAGAATTAGTCGTGGATGTCTTCATCGTGCGTCCCTTCGGACTGAAGGAAGGCATCGACTTCGATCGCATGGAAGCCGTGTTAATCCGTCCGGTCCTGAAGGAGCTTGGTCTGGACGGGGGAACGACAGGAGAAATCGTTCGAGCCGGCAACATCCGCGCCGACATGATGGAACGGTTGCTAACGGCGGATCTGGTCATCGCAGACATCTCGATCCAGAACGCCAACGTCTACTACGAGTTGGGCGTGCGACACGCTTTGCGAGAACGCCCGACGATTCTGATTCGCTGCAAAGCTCACGATATCCCATTCGATCTGAAAACCGATCGCTATCTGGAATATGAAAAGAGCGATCCTACCCAAGCGATCCCAGCGCTCCGCGACACAATCAGGGCGACGTTGAATTCGGGTGTCGTTGACAGTCCCGTGTACCAGTTGCTTCCTGAGATCGAGGCTCAAGATGTCTCAAACTTTCATGCGGTTCCGCGTTCGTTCTTCGAAGCTGTTGAGCAGGCAGCCACTAAAAAAGACGTCGTGGAACTTGGTCTCCTTGCGACCGAGTCAGGTCGATGCACATGGCGGATTTCTGGTCTTCGACTTGTCGGCCGAGCGCTATTTGATCTGCGAGCATGGAGCCAGGCGCGAAACCTTTGGGTATTGATCAGAAGCGAGCGACCGGACGACACGGAAGCCAACCTGAAGCTCGGAACGATCTATCAGCGTCTTGGCGAGTTGACACTTTCATCGCAGGCGTTAGAGCGAGTTCTTCAGACGCGAACGTTGCGTTCCTATGATCGCGCCGAGGCACGTTCGCTGAGAGCCCGTAATTTCAAAACCGAATGGGTGACTCGTTGGCGGGATCTCGAAGTTGCCGAGCAACGGCAACGCGTCGCGCTCCAGTCGACGCGGCTCATTGATGCGGCGGCCGAGTATCAATCGGCGTTTCTTGAAGATTTGAATCACTGCTACTCTGGACTCAATGCCCTAGCCATTCACACGATCCTTATTGACTTGGCTTGCCGGTTTCCCGATGTGTGGGCCGCCCGGTTTGCCGAAGGAGACGATGAAGCAGATCGCGAGCTATCCCGCTACAGGAAGCAATCCGAACGACTTGTGGCGACGGTCGATCTGTCACTCATGGCGGCACGAGAACATTGCAAACGTGACGGTCTCATCGACCCTTGGCTGGAAGTCAGCTTCGCAGATTATCGTTTTCTAACGAAGCGCGATCGCCCCGACTCAGTGAAGCAGGGTTACGCCGATGCGAAGGCTCGGATTGCAAAAGAATTTCCCACCGAGTCGGCGGCTCGGCAGCTAACGCTCTTTTGGGATCTCGGCATTCTCGAAAACAACGCGAAGGCCGCGCTCACAGAATTGGGTTTTTCTACTGGCATAAGAGACAAGCATCGAGAGCTTGGCCCGCGAAACCTTGTGATTGTTTCAACTGGGCACCGAATTGATGCTCCAAGACGTTCTGCCCCGAGATTCCCTGCGGATCATGAAACAGCGGCGCGGGCTGCGATTACCAAGGCGGTTCAGACAGAGATCGCAATGACTCGCGGAAAGGTCATCGGTATCGCGGGCTTAGCGAGCGGAAATGACATTCTCTTTCAGGAGATCTGCGAAGAACTCGGCGTTCAAACGACGGCATTCCTTGCGATACCTCGCGCTGAATATGAAATGCGTTCGGTCCAAGCCTCTGGCCACGATTGGGTGGCTCGGTTCCGTCAGCTTGATGAGCGTCTAAACTCAATCGTACTCCAAGAGACTGACGAGTTACCTCTCTGGATGAGAGATCGCGCCGAATACGGCATCTTTCAGCGCGGTAACATTTGGATGCTGGAGTGGGCCTTTGCTCAGGAGAATTCGGACGTTGTGTTGATCGCCCTCTGGGATGGAAAGACCGGCGATGGTCCAGGTGGAACAGGCGACATGGTGGCACTCGCCAAAGATCGTGGTGCAAGAGTCATTGTTTTGGATACGGTGCGACTCTTTGAGACAGCCCATAGCAAACACGGTGCTGACGATGAATAAACAGCAACGATCACGGGCGACGTCGCAAGGTTTGCACGAAAAGATTGCCGAGTACTATCAGTTGGCCTGCGAAGCGGTGAAGAATCCGTGATCGATCTCGTCCACAGCGACGAGCGTTGCCTCACGCTGAGGCCAGAAGCTCGATGCGCTGCACCTCTTCGGGCGTCAGACAAAAATCACCGACATTGAGGTCCGCTCGCATGTGCTTGGCGTCACTGGTCCCGGTCAGCGGCAACATGCCGACGTCGAGCGCGAATCGGAAAACCATCTGACTGACGCTCCGCCCGTAACGTGCGGCCATCGCCGCCAATTCCGGCCGAGCCATCACATCGCGGTTCGCCGTCAACAACGAGAAGCCTTGATAGGCCACCTCATTGGCGTCGCAAAACTCCCGGACGCGACGATCCCAACCCCGCACGGCGTAGCAGCGGTTCTGAACGAAAGAGGGTCGCACGCGCGCCTCCTGACACAACGCCTGAAGCTGTTCCAGCGAAACATTGCTGACTCCGAGCAGCCGCGCTCGGCCGCTGTCATGAATGGCCTCCATCGCCCGCCAAGCCGCCCAATCGGCGGCACCCAGCCCGACCCGCTGCGTCGGGCCGTGTAACACATACGAGTCGATGAACTCAGTCCCCAAATGCTTGAGCGAACTGGCAAACGACTGCTCCACCTGAACCGCAACAGGAGCCTCCGGATCGTAAGGGAGCCGCTGATCCTGCCCGCCCCGAAACGTGAACTTGGTTTGCAAAAACAAATCCTCGCGAGCCACCACCCCTGCCGCGATCACCGCCAAGACCGCCTGCCCGACCGCCGCCTCGTCGTAATGCTTCCGCTGGTTCGCGGTATCGATTCCCCGAAACCCCTGTTGCACCGCCAGCTCGACCAGCCGCCGCGTCTCGCTCTCCTTCCAAGCCGTCCCGTAGACGAATCGAGGAACTCGAACACCAGAGATTTCCACAATCGGCTGTCGCATTATGACCTCGATTCTGCCGAGCAATCATCTTTCCAACGCGGCCGACATTGGACTGACCGGACGCCATCCCGGAAAGCGACTCCCTCGAACGAGACCACCACCCGTGAGAGAGCCGGAGCCAACGTGCTGGATGATCCGCGACTCGGCATGATCTGGATCGCCAACGAACTCCGCCCCCACAACTTCGGCCTCCGTGCCGGCGAAGTCATCACACCGGCACGAGCGTGGTCCCTATCCCCACCGAACTCGGCAGCCACCTTCTCGCCGATTTCGGCTGCTTCGGAACCGAGACAACCGAGTTGGTGTAAAATCTCAACAGCATTGCGAACCATCCAGCCACCAATGGCGAGGACGGTCTTCGGCATGTGATTGACGTCATCCGACGATGCAATGATGATGCCGGAAGTGCCTGTGTCGCCAACTCCAACCATATTCAACGCCAGCGCCGAGCGGGTCGGGCATTGAGATCATTATGCAAGTCTCGATCGCCCATCTCGTCTTTCTGGCTGTCGGCTTGTTGGCAGGCGGTCTCGTGGCGTGGCTCTTGTTGAGGAGCAAATTGGCGCTGGCCGATGCGAATGGCCGCGCCGTTGGCGAAGTGGAACGGACCTCACTCGCCGAGCAACTCAAGGCCGCCTCGCAGGACATCACGGACCTCAAGGGGCGCTTGGTGGAAGCAGAGGGACTCGCTCAGAATCTTCAGAGCGAACTGAATCAAGCCAGCGGAGAGTGTGCTCAATCTGTCGATCGTGCCAAACGGCTGGCCGACGTTGAGCAGGAGCGAGACAGTCTTCGAGATGCGCAGGAGGGATTTAAGGTCAAGATCGCCGAACTCAGCACGACACTGGAGAACGAGCGGAACGAGATTCACGAGAAAATCGCCCTTCTTACTACGGCGAGAGAGGAGTTGAGTAACCAGTTCAAAGTGCTCGCCAGCGAAATCCTCGACAAGACGAGCACGAAGTTTACCGAACAGAATCAGACCAAACTCGGCGAGCTGCTCGACCCACTCAAGACACAGCTCACCGAATTCAAGACGAAGGTGGAAGAGGTCTATGTCAACGAAGGCAAGGACCGCAGCGCGCTGACCGAACAAGTGAAGCAACTCTTGCTACTCAACAACACATTGAGCCAGGACGCGCAGAACTTGACTCTCGCTCTCAAAGGGGATCGCAAGGCTCAGGGCAACTGGGGCGAAATCATCCTCGATGACGTCTTGGAGAAAGCCGGCTTGCGGGCGGGTCAGCACTACGAACGTCAAGGCAGCGTCAAGAACGAGGACGGGCAGTCGCGAGACATCCCTGACGTCGTCATTCATCTGCCCGCCGACCGCCATCTGGTTGTGGACTCGAAGCTGACCCTGCCGGATTACAGGGCGTTCGCCGACGCCGCGAACGAGGATGAGCGCGCCGCAGCTCTCAAACGACATCTGACCTCCATCCGCATGCACATCAAGGGCCTGTCGGAGAAGAAGTACCAAACGCTGTATGGCCTCAAGTCTTTGGACTTCGTGGTCATGTTCGTCCCGTTGGAGCCAGCCTTCATGCTGGCAGTGACCAACGACAGCGAATTGTTCCACGATGCTTGGAACAAAAATGTGTTGCTGGTCAGCCCCAGCACGCTGCTGTTCGTCGTCCGCACGGTTGCTTTTCTGTGGCGACAGGAAGACCTGAGCCGTAACGCGAAGGAAATCTCGAATCGCGGCGCGGAGTTGTACGACAAGCTCGTCGGCTTTTCCGCCGACCTGCTCAATGTCGGCGAGAAGCTCAGGCAGGCGCAGGGCTGTTACAACGACGCCCGCATGAAACTCAGCGAGGGCAAGGGAAACGTCATCCGTCAGGCGGAGTTGCTCAAAGAGTTGGGTGTGCAACCCAGCAAACGTCTTCCCGCGACGTTGGTTGACCGCGCGATGGAAGAACCTCTCGCGGCAATTACGAATGAATCAACGAGGGGTAGCAAAGACTGAGTCCTCGAAGCCACAACCAGACGAAGCCCGGCAAAGACGGAGAGGCTAAGGGGCCAAGGAAAAATGACTCCGTGTTTTTCTGCGCGCTCCCCTCCGAGCTTGTCTCGGTGGAAGCCATGATTGATCACTAGAACGAAGACGAAAACCGGTGCTGGCCCCCGCCGAGCTTGACTCATTGGTATCTACACAACTCTGCGAACCCCATGAAAACGTGT
>SYJG01000417.1 GCA_005798445.1 Planctomyces sp. | reverse complement strand
GGACCTACACCGGCCGACCGACCGCGCCTCGTTCTCCGCCCCCATTCTGCCCACCACACCGACGGCAACCTCGGCCCTCAAAAACTACACTGGCCAAACTCGTTCTCTGATGGAAAATCAATTCCGATCTGCGGCACTAGGTTCTGCAACAGCCACTACGATTTCGACACGGAGACTTGCATCGTGCCCGATCTGAAATGCCCGCGACTGATTTATCTGAAGGGTTTTCTGTTTCTCTGCGGCGGTTGTTTGGCATCGGCAGCGTTGTGGCTGGAACAACCGACGCTCAAAGTGGCGTTTCTGCTGGCGATGGCCGTGTGGTGTTTTGCTCGCTGCTACTACTTCGCGTTTTACGTCATCGAACATTACGTCGATCCTGAATTCCGATTCGCCGGTTTGTGGGCGTTCACCAAGTATTTGGTTCGACGCCGCTCGAAAGATCCTCATGACCACTCTTCCTCGACTGCGACTCGGCCCGATTGAGCTGGACTTCCCGGTTGTCCAAGCGGCGCTCAGCGGGTACAGCGACTGGCCGATGCGTGTCATCGCCAAGCGGTTCGGAGCGTCATACTCGCTGTGCGAAGTGCTGCTCGACAAGTTTCTGATCGAGTTGAAGGATCGGCATCGGACTCGGCGATTTCTGAAAGTCAGCGACGAAGAGCATCCGGTCGGCGGGCAACTGATGGGCGCGGTCCCGGAAGATTTCGGCCCGGCGGCGTTGAAGCTGGTCGAGGCGGGCTTCGACGTGATCGACATCAACTTTGGCTGCCCGGTGAAGAAAGTGCTCGGCCGTTGCCGAGGCGGCTTCCTGCTCAGCCAACCGGAGACTGCATTGGAAATCGTCAGCCGCGTGCGCGACGCCGTACCGCCGCACGTCCCGGTCACCGTCAAGATGCGACGAGCACTCAACGACGAATCCGAGAGCCGCGACAAGTTCTTCACGATCTTCGACGGCGCGTACGAGCGGGGCGCGGCAGCAATCACCGTTCATGGCCGGACGGTCGAGCAGCGGTACAACGGGCCGAGCAACTGGGACATCCTCCGTGAGATCAAGCAACACGCCGGAAGCCGAGTCGTGCTCGGCAGCGGCGACCTGTTCACGGCTCAGGCCTGTCTCGACATGATCCAGCAAACCGGCGTGGATGGCGTGACGGCCGCTCGCGGCGCGATCGGCAACCCGTGGATCTTTCGCGAGGCCCGCGCTCTCGCCGCCGGCTTGCCGCTCCCCGATCCACCGTCGCTGCACGAACAACGCGACGCTCTGCGCGAACACTTCCGCCTCGCAATGGAAGTCTACGACGAGAAGCGGGCGGCGATCATGCTCCGTAAGTTCGGCATCAAGTACTCGGAACTGCATCCGCGCTTCGAGGAGTTGCGTGAGGCGTTCGTCGTCGTCAGCAGCTTGGCCGAATGGGACGCGGTGCTCGCCGAGTGGTATCACGACGACTTGCCCGGCCGCCGCCGCGTGATTGACGAGGACTCGCCGATCTTTTCGGAAACGTGCGAAGTGGCGTAATGCCCGGAGAGGTAGGGTGGGACAAGCTTGCATCGAGCACCGGCCCACCAATCATTGGACGGTGAATCTGCAGTGGGCCGGCGCTCGATGCGAGCTGGTCCCACCCTACGAGATGCGCCGCGCGGGTCTCTTTCACACCAATTCTCGCAGCGGCTGTCCGCCGTTGGCCAAGACGAAAATGGGACGGCCTCGGTTGTCGAGGTATTGCACGTCGAGCGGCACGCCGAAGTGGTGGAAGATCGTCGCGGCCAGATCGCCCGGAGTGACTGGACGTTCGCGGATGATGCCGCCGTCGGGTTCACTCGCGCCGATGACTTGGCCGTGACGGAAGCCGCCGCCAGCGAGGCACATCGACATGATGTTCGGCCAATGATTGCGGCCGTCGGTGCTGTCCTGAGTCCCCATCTGCGGCGTGCGGCCGAACTCGCCCATCGCGATGACGAGTGTGTTGTCGAGCAACCCCCGCTCGGACAAATCGCCGACCAGCGTGGTGATGAGATGATCGAACAGCGGCAGCAGCGGGCCGAGTCCGTTCTTGATCCCGCCGTACGGCGGGATGTTGTCACCGTGCGTGTCCCACGTTCCCGACGCGGTGTGATAGCTCAGGTCGATCGTCACGAACGCGACGCCCGACTCGACCAGTCGCCGAGCGATCAGCGCTTGCTGACACCACAGATGCTTGCCGAATCGGTCGCGAGCCTCCGCGGGTTCCCGCTCGATGTCGAACGCGGCCTGAGCACGCCGGCCGATCACCATCTCGACCGCCTGTTGCTGATACGAGTCCATCGCGGCGAGCGAGCCACCTTGATCAATGTCCCGCCGCAGCCGATCGAACGAGCCAACCAGCGAACGCCGATCGGACAGCCGATCCAACGAGAGACCCGTTGGCAATTGAAACGCTCCGGCCTGCGACATCGTCCCGGTGTCCTTGCCGACCGAATCGTAGACCGGCAGTCGCGTCGCCTGGCTGGCAAGGAACGGGTCGTGCTGTTTGCCGAGATAGCCCGCAAACGCCAGGTGCGATCGCGACTTCATGAACGCGACGTACGGAGGCATCGACGGATGATTGGAACCGTGATGCTTCGCGATGACCGACGCGAGGGCGGGATACTTCTCCGCCTCTTTGTTGACGCGCGGCTCATTGGCGAGGTTCGCGGTCTGCATGACCATGTTCGGTTCGTGGTTCGAGTGCTTGCAATCGACCGACCGGATGATCGTGAACTTGTCGAGCATCGCCGCCTGCTTGGGCAGGTGCTCGCAAATGATCGTGCCGGGAAGTTTCGTTTGCGTGACTCCGAACGGCCCGCGATTGATGTACGGCCGGTCGGGCTTCGGATCCCAGGTGTCGATGTGGCTCGGCCCACCCGCCATCCACAATAGGATCACGCTCTTGCCCGTCTTCGCCCCGCCGCCTGCTTGAGCCTTCAACAAGTTCGGCAGGCTCAAGCCCGCGACTCCGGCCAGTCCGGCCTTCAACATGCCTCGACGGTCGGTCAGCGTCAGCCCCTCACGGGTTCTCCCCTGAAAATTTCCAAACGCATGTTGTGAGTGCAGCGATCCATGACGGCGGTTTCCGAGCATCTTGGTTCCTCGGCGGAAGTGTCCGAACGACAAATCTAACGGTGGCTGATTCTAAATCGGATCGGCTCGCAGTCCACCATGACATTCGTGAAAAAAACGCCCATCGACCGAACGTGACTGTTGTGTCCGGTCTCCTGACCGAGACACTTCGGCCCGACCGGAGGTCTCCCGTTCGCCAACCAACTTTGCAGTTGGAGGTAGTAGCTCGCAACGAAGGAGACACTGGGAGACCTTCGGTCAAAACGAAGTGGCTCGGTCAGGAGACCGGCCACAACGGGACCGGGCCTGACCCCTCGCGCACGTCGTTCAGGCTTCAAAGTTTTTGATGGACAGGTTGCTGCCGGTGGGGCGGTCGCCTCCGCTGTTGATGAGCGTGTCGGTGCCGTCACCGCCATCGATTTTGAAGATCTGGGGGACGTTGAAATTGGTGACTTCCAGGGAATCGTCGCCCGCTCCCAGGTTGGCGAAGAGTTGGTCGATCAGGCTGACTCCTCCTCCGCCGACGGTCAGTGACACTTGATCGGTTCCGGTGCCCCCTTTGTAGTCCAGCTTGGTCATGAACGGGGCGGGGACGTTGAGGATGTTGTTGCCGTTGAACAGGTTCACCAAGAATTGGCCGGCGGTCAGTGTGGCGACGGTGGCGGTGTCGTTGTCTGCTCCGCCGTTGAGGATGAATTTCAGGGCGTTCATGTTGTCCAGCGCGAACGTGTTGGTTCCGGCTCCCAGGTGGACGGTCACGTTGTTGCCGAAGACGTTGGTGACGGTGGCCGAGTCATCTCCTTTGCCGAGATCGACGTTCAAGACGGTTCCTTTGGCGGCCGGGTTGGTTTCAAAGTCGAGGACATCGGCGATGTTGTTGCCGACGAACGTGTCGTTGCCGTCGGCCAGTTTGGCGGTGAGCGTCTTCGTGAGGACTCCGCCGTTGAGTTGCACGTTGTCGTCGTTCTTGCCGCCGTTGATCGTGACCGAGGTGATGGCGGTGACTCCCGCGCTGGCGGTCAGCGAGTTCGTGCCATCTCCGAGTGTGGCGGTGAGCGACGCCGCCGTGACCGCTCCATCGAGTTGCAGGGTGTCGTTGCCTTTGCCGCCGGTGATCGTCAGACCTTTGGCGACCGACAGGCCGCCGTTGAATGTCTTCAAAGTGTTCGCACCGTCTCCCAGTTTCAGGGTGAGGGCGTTTTTGAAATCACTGAGTCCGTTTCGGCCCAGCTCCACTTGATCGTCTCCCGCGCCGGTGTCGATCGTGGAGCCGACGGTGGTGCTGGTGACTTGGAAATCGCGAATGTCCACGACGTCGTTCCCCGCCCCCGTCAGCAGGCTCAGCGTCTGCACCTTTGGGGAACCGTTTGCGTTTCCGAATTCGATGCGATCGTCTTGTGGGCCGGAATTGATGGTGAGCTTCTTCGCCACCGAGGAACTGTCAAAAAGCCCCACGATATCGTTGCCGCCGCCGGTCAGAACCGTGACGTTGCCGGCGAACGTCGAACCAAGGATTCGAGCTTCGTCAAGGTCCGTTTCCGCGTCGCTCCCCAACGTCAGCTTGGTCTCGCCGTTGCCGGTCACTTGCACGCTACCGATCACAAGGCGATCTTCGCCGGTGCCCAGATTGACCGTCAGTGCTTTCAGCATCAGCGGGTTGACGATACCGTCGATGCCGTCGATGCCGACGATGCCGACGATGTCGTTTCCCCCCTTCATGTCGATCGTGAGCGTGCCGCCGGCCCACGCAGAGGTTTGGACGCCTATGCCGACTTGGCCGTTGATCGTCGTTTCGGCACCGAACACTTCGAGCTGCCCGGAAGAAAACCTGATCCCGACTGTATTCGCCTCGGCATCCCCCGTGATCTTGAGCGTGGCACTGGCCTCCGATCCGTTCAGCGCGGCCGTGACGTTCCCCGCCAAGCAGTACCGCTGCTCCAACCGCTCCACCGCCACTCCCGAAACTCGATTCCAACGCCGACGCTTCGCCATGATGCCGCCCCTTTCGCTTTCCCAAAACACGTTTCGTTTTCGAGTCACCCGGTAAGCCGCCCACCAGGCCACTCACCGCCACCACACCATCCACCCACCCAAACAATCGCCGTGCCAAGATCAAACCGTCGCACAATTTCGTGACTTTTCAAAAATACCGTACTCGCACCGGGGCCAGGTCTCGACGCGACGTTGTGTCCGGTCTCCCGACGCTGTGTCCGGTCTCCCGACCGAGACGTCGTTGTGTCCGGTCTCCCACGTTGTGTCCGGTCTCCCGACCGCGACACACCTTCCGCTCGACCGAAGGTCTCCCGAATGGCCAACCGGCGGTGCTGTTGAATATCTTGGTCCGCAGCGAATGCGGAGACCTACGGTCGAACGCTTGTGGCTCGGTCAGGAGACCGGCCACAACAGTCCGGTCTCCTGACGCGACGTTGTGTCCGGTCTCCTGACCGAGACACACACACTTTGAGGGCAACATCATGGAGCGGTATCGGATCGGGCCGGATACGGCGGTGTATTTCGTGACGTTCTCCGTGGTGGAATGGTTGCCCATTTTCGTCAACGAAGAAGCCTTTCGAATCGTCACCGACAGCTTGAATTTCTGTCATCGCCAGAAGCAACTGCGAACCAATGCCTACGTCATCATGCCAACGCACTTGCACGCAATCGTCTTCGATGCCGACGGTCGATCCGATCGCTTGCGAGATTCCTTGACTCAATTTCGGAAGTTCACCGGCCGGTCGCTGGCGGATTATTGTGACAAACAGGCTCCCCCCTGCTTTCGAGACGTCTTGAAAGAAGCCGCTCCCGACGACCGCGAACGTCGCATTTGGCAACGCTCGTGGCACCCCGAAGGGATTGAGACGGAGAAGTTCTGGAAACAAAAGCTCGACTACCTGCATGAAAACCCCTGCCGCAAAGGACTCACCCGGCGTGGCTGCGAATGGCGTTTCTCGTCGGCTTCGTATTTTGTGTCGGATTGTGCGATCCCGAACGACGTCGTGCTGTCGCCGTTGGAATGGTGACGTGAACGACTCGGTCAGGAGAGCGAGCGACTCGGTCGGGAGACCGGTCGGAACGTGCGAGCGACTCGGTCAGGAGACCGGTCGGAACAGCGACCGGTTGTGGCCGGTCCCCCCGGTTGTGGCCGGTCTCCTGACCGAGCCGTTGTGGCCGGTCTCCTGACCGAGCCACTCTTGGCCCGACCGAAGGTCTCCCGAACGCTCCAAGCGGCATCAACCTGTTGGTCGACTGCCGTTGAGCACCCATCTCGAAATGGGAGACCTGCGGTCGGAACGCCGTGGCTCGGTCAGGAGACCGGCCACAACCACCGTCCACAACCGTGACCACAACGCGGCCACTTTCTCAACAAGCGGATCGTTCAGTCGGGCGTCGTCTCAAAGTCTTTGATCGATAGGTTGGCACCGACAGCGGGGCGTTCTCCGGTGCTCAAGAGATGGTCATTGGAATCGGCACCACCGTCGATTTTGAATTTCTTCGGAACGCCGACCGTGATCGTCAGGGAGTCATCACCCGCTCCGAGGATGGCGAAGAATTCGTCGATCACGTTGAAGCGGCCGCCGCCGACCAACACCGACACTTGATCGACTCCGGTTCCACCGGTGTAGCTCACCTTGCCGACCGAATTCCCCACCGTGTTCAGGAACGGGTCGGTCAGGTTGAGTGAGTTGCCACCGTTTCTGAGATTCACGAGGAATTGGCCGGCGGTCAGAGTGTTGACGGCGACGGCGTCGTTGCTGTCGCTGAGCGCAGCAGAGAGCTTCTTCGTAACAACCGCTCCGCCGAGTATCATGTGGTTGATGCTCTTGCCGCCGGTGATCGTGACCGATCCGGTGGCGACCACGGTCGCGTTGGTGGTCATCAAGTTAACTCGATCAAACAGACGATTGCACTTTTGCCTTCGGTGACCTCCCGAATAACTGCCGCAATTGTGCCCGTCGAACGTAGCATCATGCAATCACGACGCCCTGCCGCTGTCATTTTCGACCTCGTAGAACAAGATCACTCATTTACCTTTACGATCATTGGCGATACAAGTTTTTGACTCTGCCGCATGGCTTCATGCCTAGGATCGATCATGCGAAGACTGTTCTGCCGAGGTCCGCTTCAACGACGTGAATTCCTTCGAGCGGGCGTGTTGGCTTTGGGTGGGGTGACCCTGTCGGACGTCTTGCGGCTCCGCGCACAGGCGGCAAGCCCAGCGATAAGCACTTCCGTGATCTTGTTTTGGATGTGGGGCGGACCAAGTCAGCTCGAAACGTACGACATGAAACCCAATGCTCCGCTGGAGTATCGCGGGCCGCTGAATCCCATTCGCACCAATGTCCCGGGCCTCGATCTTTGCGAGTATTTTCCGCTCCAGGCCCAGATGGCCGACAAGTTTTCGATCATCCGCTCGCTGCACCATGACATGTCGTCGCACAACGACGGAAGCATCGAAGTTCTGACAGGCAAAACACCTCGCATCGCCGATCCGACATCGACGGCGAAATCGGAACATCCCGATTTCGGAATGGTGACCAGCTACATTCGTGGCCGACACTCGCGGGGCTTGCCGCAATACGTCGGTGCTCAGCGGGCACCGTTTATGACAATGCCCAATTACTTGGGAGTGTCGCACAAAGCCTTCGAAACTGGCGATCCGTCGCACCCCGATTACGCGCCGAAAAACTTGACGCTTGCCACCGGGCTGAATAATGGGCGACTCGACGACCGTAAGTTTCTTGTGGGCCAGTTCGATCGCTTTCGTCGCGATCTGGATCTGAATCGAGCACTTGACGGTGTCGATGAATTTCGCGCGGCAGCTTTTCAGGTTCTCACGAGCCACACGGTGGCGGACGCCTTCGACATTCGTCACGAGGACCCGAAATTGCGAGACCGTTATGGTCGCCACCGCTGGGGACAAAGCTGTCTTTTGGCGAGACGACTCACCGAGGCGGGAGTGGCCGTCGTCAACATCGACGCCACGGCTCCCAATGACACCACCAAGCATTTCAGTTGGGATGATCACGCGGGCGCGTTCCATCTCGATTACGCACAGCGAGAACGCTTGCCCCAGATGGATCAGGCTCTGACTGCTTTGATCGAAGACCTGCACAATCGGGGCATGGCGAAGCAGGTGCTGGTGATTGCCTGCGGCGAATTTGGGCGTACTCCGAAGGTCACCTACGCACCGAAAAACTTCTCTGACCAGCCTGGCGTCGGTCGCGATCATTGGCCCAGTGCGTACAGCGCGTTCATTTCGGGTGGCAACCTGCAAATGGGCCAAGTTGTGGGAGCCACCAATGCCCGTTCGGAATTCCCCGTTGAGAACCCGCTCACTCCACAGGACATGATGGCCACTATCTACCAGCACCTGGGAATCGATCCCCAAGAGATGGTCAAAGATCATTCGGGACGACCACTCGCGATTCTGCCGGACGGCAAACCCATTGCTCAGTTGGGATGATTCGGACGGAATCCATTGAGGCCAGAATTGATCGGCAGGTCCGCCGGAAAGCATCAACGTCCTCGCCCAGACCCTAGAGTCATTCGCTTCGCGGCCGCAGAAGGCGTCACTCGCACGCGAACGCCGATGAGTTCCTTTTTCTTCGTGTCCACGCTGAGAACCGGATCGCCCGCCGCATGCCGTCAACGGCTGGCTCGGTCACTCGGAGCGGGTCGCCAACGAGCATTACAGACAGACGACGCGAGAGCATTTCGAGCGAGCCATCAAAGGCAGTCGCAGCGCGCTGCTCGTGGCGCTGCACCAAGAGGCGTCACAGAGCATCACCGAGCAAAATCCGTCCAAGCCGATGGTTTCACAAACGTCGAAAAACGTCGCGATATTCAAAAAAACAGGCGGTTTCGCAGCGAACCACGAAACCGCCAAGATGGACGATATTGGACTCGAACCAACGACCTCCACGAGGTCAACGTGGTAAAGATTTTGGATACCTCGAATTCTCCGGGGAATTCGCTGCTTTCGGAGATACCTTTTTCCTCGCGACGCCACTAAAGGTATCTCCGAGGGGTATCTCCGGCAACTAAAGCGGCGAGGCAGCGATGGCGCGGAAACTGGAACTGACATGGCAGGCAGGGATCGGCGGACGGGCCGGACGGTGGCGGAAAAAGTTCCAAGGGAAGTCCTACTACTTCGACGGCGGGCGGGGCAAGACGGATCGGGAGGCATACGCGCGGGCCATCGAGGACTGGCAAAACTTGAAGCGAGAGCTGACGGAGCATGACTCGAAGCCCCACGAGTCCGACTACCTGGATGCCCTTCGCGAATGGCGAGCAGTCCGAGACTGGTCGGCCGCGAACGATGATGATGCTACGTTGGACCAGTCGCGACGCAAGATCAAGGAACTTGAGTCGAGACTCGCCGGCAGGCGACCCTCACCGATTGGTTCCGATGATCGGTTCGAGGCTCGCTTCGCGCCAGTGCATATTGATGTCGGCGACTTCATCGGCCGAAAGGACGACCTTGACCGGATCAATTGGTCACGCGTTGCAGGACTTCTAAACGATGATGGCAGCTTCCAACCATCGCAGGAGACCATTGAAGCGTCTGACGGAAGCCGTTTGCGAATCGCGAAGGAGATTTGGCGGGACCGGATCGCCACGCAACTTCGCCAAAGTGATGTTGCTCACACCCCCGTCTCAATCGAGGGGAATGTTGCTCGATTCCTGGCTCAGAAGCGGACACAAGTTGATGGCGGCGAGCTAAGTGCTGGGCGGTGTGCAAATCTAAAACTCCACCTCAGTTTGTTCCAGGACTTTGTGGGTGGGAGCAATCCGGTGTCTGCGATCACGAGCCGGACTATGACCGACTTCCGAACCGATCTATTGGATCGAAAGGGCCGTGGCGAATTGAGCGGTTCGTATTTGAAGGACCGACTCGATGCAGCAACGCAATTCACGCGTTGGTTATGGCGAGAGGAGACACTGGCTGATCTCCCGCGAGTCATCGAAAGCAAGAGCTTCAGCATCACTCCAGCGACCCCGACGATTAAGACACTGACCGCCGCCGAGATCAAGACCCTGCTCGACGCCGCGAGTGGTCAGTTGAAGCTGTTTGTCATGCTCGGGCTTAACGCGGGGTTCACCCAGAAAGATATCAGCGACTTGCAGCATGACGAAGTGGATTGGCGAGCCGGCATCATTCGGCGAAAGCGGTCGAAAACCAAGGACTTTGAGAACGTCCCCGAAGTCGCCTACAAGCTCTGGCCTGAGACCTTTCGCCTTCTGCAAGAATATCGCCGCCCAAAGCTCCCGCATGTACTCGCGAATGAGAACGGTGGGACACTTGTCACTGCCACGCTCAAAGAGGATGGCCGGCTTCATAAGGTCGACAACATTCATACGGGCTACTTCCGATTGTGCCGTCGTGTGGGGATCAAGGGCCGCCCGTTCAAATCCTTGAGAAAAACTTCCGCGACGCTCCTGCGCGGCAATCCCCAATTCACTGGGTTAGAGGATCTCTTTTTGGGACACGCACCGAGACGCATGAGCGACAAGCACTACGCCGGCACCCCAAATGACTTACTCGCGAGTGCGATCGAGTGGTTGGGCCGAGAATTGGGTTTGGTCGCCGATAGCAAGCAACCAGCCTCCCAAGACCGACAACCCGCGAAACGCGAGTCGCGAAACGCACGAGGTCGCACAAAAAAGGGAACCACGGACGCGGCGGTCAGAGGCGGCCGATAGAGGCCGGCTGCCTCCGTCCCGTAGCGGTCAGGACGCGGCAGCCTCTCGGAATGGCACCGCGGTTACCCGCTCAAGTCGCTACCCCGAACCGGCTGGCTACCTGGGAAGAAATGGACCGGCACAGATCGTGTTGGCGGCGGAAACAACCGCGGTCAAAACTCCCCAAAAGCAGAGGGCCGCTGGGAAAACCCAGCGGCCCCGATGGCCCATAATTAGCGGGCCGGTGGCGAGGAGCGCCAGGAACCAAAATCCCCAGACGCATAGAGAGGAATCGCTCCACCAGTCCTAGAGCTAGATATGGGACTGCCGGTTAGCCTGTCCGACCTGTGATCGAACCTCCAACCAGCGTGTCCTGCTCTCTAGGATGGCAGTTTGTAGGTCTCCTGTAGACCCCAGCTCTCGGAAGCCCGAGTAGGCTGCAGCCCGGTAGACCCGTTCCAGAAACCCCTCCTCCTGAATCTCAAGTGCCGGTCCCTGTGCCTGGAGCCATCCCCTAACCACAAGAATCGCTGTCCTCCCCGGGTAGCTGGTCTCGTAGCAGTCAACCAGGTTATCGGAGAGATCGGAGTATGAGTTGTCCTTGATGGATAGCCTTGGAATCCCGTCAACCAGCGTCAGTGCAAATCCCAGAAGGTCTCTGACCCTGTTACCTGCACCCTGTAGGTTGATTGGCTGCCATCCCTTCAGATCCATCCCATACGGCCTCAGTAAGTCACCCACCCGTGCAAGTGACTGTCGGCACTCGGCTGTGTCATGGCCCAGGTAGCAGAGATTGTCCGCATATCTGAACCACGGCGTGCCGCCCCGATCGACGCAGAGTGGCCGATCGAGCACGACGTCGAGAAGTAGATTCAAGAACATCGGCGACAGCGGGTTGCCTTGTTCCAATCCTTTTTCTCTGGCGGCAGGATAGGCACCCCAGATCATGGATTCCAGCAACGGAAACCAGTCTGACAAGTCAGTCTGGCTCTGGAGGGTTTGGATCTCTCCAAGAACGGTGCCAAGCAACGCAAGTAGCGGCCGGATCGGCACGGACGGGAACGCATCTGTGACATCATCGACAGCGACGACATATCGGGCATTGGCAGTTATGTCGTTCAAGACCTGCGCGAGCATTTGCTCGCGCGACCTGCGAGGCCGAAAACCGTAGGAACAATTCAGAAATCTGGGGTCGATGACTGGCTGGAGCGCGTCTGCGAGCGCCGTCGCGACGACTCGGTCGACGATGGTCATGATTTGGAGTTCTCGCCATCCATTCGTCTTGGGGATTAGGACAGGTCGAGTGGGGTGGGGGCGATACCGGCGTTCGCGGATGGCGGTCGAGGTGTGTCTCAAGATCCGGGCGATCTCCCCCCCGGAAAAGTCACCGTAAGACAGTCCATCAGTCCCGGCACCGGGACCGTTGCACTCACGCATTCGGTGGTACGTTTCCAGAAGGTTTTCGTGGTGGATGACGTCGTTGAGGGGACGCAACGATGCTCCAGCCGCCGGCGCACTTCTTTGTTGGTGTCCATGCTCAAGGTAAAAGCGGCCGGACAACACCCGGCGCGGCATCATCTCTCCCAACCAATGCCGTCGGCGCGCACTCCGAACGAGGTCGCGTTCCTGCCAACTTGTTTCGGAGTTCTCAGCGTCGAACTCCACCAATCGGGATGTCGCCTCATCGGTTCCTTCAGGGAGCCAGCCGCGACCAGCGTACAACCAGCGCCGTTCCTGCGTCGCCCTTTCCAGTTTCGTGTTTGATCGGTTTTCGACATCGACCACCAGCAACGGTCGGCTGGACGCGGTAATCCGAGAGTCCACGATCAGGCTTTGACTTTTGATCGGCGGTAGACCACCGCCCGCGCTGGCCCAGATGATGACGCTGACGTCGCTGAGGTCGCAGACCCGAAAGACGTCGGCTGTGAAGATCCGTTTAGCTTGCCATGACCAGGCTGATAGTCCTCCCGGCCTTCGGAGCGCGGCGAGCCCATCCGGAGACAAATTATCCAAAAAACAATCCGTGCCGATGTGGACCCGCCAGTCCGGAAGCCGTTTGGCCAGCTCCAACGCATGCTCCACATTATCGCAGGCGACTATGACGCTGGAGTTCTCATTTCGATCCACAATCTGCGACGGTGATCTCGGAATCAGCCAACGATCGCGTACCTCGCCAGCCGCGATTGAGTTAGCCGCAGCCGCCAGCAGGTTGTTGAAGGAATCATTGCGCCACACCGCCTGCCGCAGAAATCGAACGTCGTGCTCGATGTTCTCCGCCTCTGGCAGTGGTAGATGGAGCGTGGCAAGATTGACGGTTCGCTGTACATGGCCGAACTGCGAGACGAAATACTGCCTCGGTCCGAATGTCGCCATAAGGCGGCCCCGCGAAGCTGGACTCAGTCTCGCATTGTCAGGCAGCAGGCCGATCAACCGACAATGGAGAGCAGGGTCGCCCAGTGCTCGCTGGGCATATTCGCCGAGAGCGTCAGTGGCGTGCGGCACGATCACGACGTCGTAGTCGTGTAGGCCGACATCATCCCGCGCGGCATCGCGAAATGTGCCGATTGCGACGCGCGGCGGTTCCTCGTACGAAAATCTCGCCCTGAGAATCGTGCCGCCGATCCAGTTGGGACTCAGCGGAGCAGTCGCTCGTTCTTGCTGTCGCTCGCTTCCAAACAGCACCGCGATCCGAACTTGCCCTTGAAAGCACTGGATGATCTCCCTCAACAGGTCCGTAACGCTTGCCTGACGACCGTGCTCAATGACTCCCAACTCGCTGGCGGCGATCCACGAGAGCATCCCGCGATTCCGGGCTGGGCAGTCGTCCGGAATTTCCAGGTGGCAGAAGTCCATATTGTGGGAAATGATCCTGACCTCGCGACCACCCCGCCGCCCTCGTTCGACCAGCAGCGTCGCTAGTCCATAGTTCGGCCGTGCATTTCCATCTCCCCATAGGGAGAGCGGTTCCCGCTGCCACTCGACGCCATAGGTTGGACTAACTTCGCGAACTGGCCGGACTTCGCGGGTCTGGACGGGGCCGAGTGCCTCGACCAAGGCCGGTTCATCGAGCAAATAGAGTCCCTGTCGCTCGATATGGAGTGGCGCAGGCGCGGGCGACGTGAAGGCGGTTGACATCGTAGAGGTTCCAGAGCGGGTGAGTTGACTCGCAACCGACCAAGATAGTGCAAGGGAGGACTCCTCCCCACAAGCGACCGAGCTACCAGAGGTGTACGGCGAATTCAATTGGTTTCTAATTACCGCGCACTGAGTGCATAAATAAGGGAGATTTCGCCTTTAAGGAGGTTTTTGATGCGTACCCTAAGTCGTAAGACCTCTCCGGCCGCGATGAAGGCCCTGATGAAGGCGCTAAAGGTCTCGGCCTCAGCGTTCATGTCGAAGGCCGACAGAATGGAACGACGGCTCCGCGAGCAGTATGTGGTTGGGCGAGCTGCGATTGAGGCGGAGGCGAGCGAGGACAAATCAACCGCCACCTACGCTGCGGAGATCGACGTGAACCCGCACACGCTGCGAAAATTGAAAGCGTTCGCCAGACTGTATTACGCCAAAGGTGACCCGCAGACTCACGGCCGAAGTAGCCTCGACGAGCTGTGCAGCCTTCGGCGCAAGGACTCACAGTTGGGGCTGCACTGGGGCTATGTTCTTGTTTTGATCGGCATCGACAAAGCAGCCGACCGGTTCGCCTGGGCACAACGAGCCGCCCAAAATGACTGGTCGCCGCAGAGACTCCGAGCCGAACTGCGCCGTGGGGAATCGGCAGGGACCGGACGACCGCTAACGAAGCCAACGACGCCAGTGTCGGGACTGGCACAGGTCTTGAGGGAGGGCACGAGATGGCTGGACCGCTGCGAGCTTGCGGTAGCGACCTGCGAGACGGCTCCGACGCAATGCCGGGACGCGGCAACGCGCAAGATGGCTGAGGATGTTCGCGCCCACTGGCAGACCACCCGGAGCAAGCTGGCGCAGCACACCAAGAGGTTACAGGCAGTGGTCACCGACTCAACGCCGACACCCAGGAAGACCAAGCCACAGCCGCGATCGAGGACGAGTCGGTGAGCGAGGTCGCCTCGGCCCGGCGGCTGCTCGTTTGATATTTGCCGCCATGATCGGCAGAGTGTCGTAGACTCGGCCTGAGTTGGCCGGGATGGTGTTTGCGAACCTGATTCCCAACTGATCATCGACCGAAACGGCAAGCCCGTCCCACTGGGAAACAAGTGACGGTGCGAAGCAGTTCGGGTCGTGCTAATAGCTAAACGAAAATGAAGGGCCGGGCCGCGTGAAGCGACCCGGCCCGAATGACTTCGTTGTCTGAGTGGCTGAATCATTCACTTGGCGGCTGAATCTGCATCGCCGCCCGCTGCAACTGCGATAACTCGTCGCTGAGCAGTTCGGAAACTTTCTCCCACAACGTTCGAACTTGGACGGGCGAAGTGGCCAAGAAAACGGTGTCGAGCAAATTTTCCCGCTCCAGCCGCAGTTGGACGATCTGACGACCGAGTTCATGCTCGCGCAGCAGTTCTTCGTCGTGGATGGCCTGGCGGGCTTTGATAGCGTTGTTGACCTCGGTCTCCGAACGGCTGACCGCGTAAGAGTCGATCGTGTCGGGCGGCACACCGCGTAGGAGTGACAGCAGTTGGCGACTGAGTTGGTCCTCGCGTGACTCCAGCGACTTCTGCTGTTGCTCGACTCGCTCCTGTTCGGCCATGAGCTCGGCGATGCCGAGGGACTGAATGGAACGGGCACGAGCTTCACTCTCAATGCGACTGAACAGGCCAGGTTCGAGCGCAGTGATCGCTGCAATCTTTTTGTCGATCCGTTTGCCGATGCGGTCTCTCCAGTGTTGTTTCTCGGTCGTGGTGAGGGGCATGAGTGATCTCCGTGATTGGAAAGGGATGGTGTGGATTGAGGTCGTGTGCTCACGAGATGAATCAGCGAGCAAGTCAGTCAGGATTAGCGTCTGAATCGCCGACACCGACGGCCCGCGCTGAAGCCGCGCCGGCTTCCTTGGACCTTGCCTTGCCGGAACAGGTAATAGCCCACACCGGCGATCAGGATCAGCATGATGATGGCTTCCATCTTGGACTCCGTAATTGGTTTCTGAGGACACGTCGCATGTGGCAGCCAGGCGTCAGCCCGACCAACGGCGGCATGGATCGCGAAACGGACAGGTCGAACAGTTCATCGCTGACGGTGACGGGAAGAAGTGCTCGGCCGCGATAGCTCGCCAGACGCTCTCGACGATCCGCTTGGTTCGGTCGAGTCGGCGCTGGTCGAAGGGAACCGTGTGCCGGGTTATTGAGATTTCTTTGGTCTTCGTCGCGACCATGAACTCCAAACGCAACGGCTTGTGTGGGATCAACCGACGGACGAGCGCGCCGTAAAGTAGCAGTTGCTCAGCGGAGTCGTCGGCCTGCTGACCAGACCATGCACTGCGAGCCGTCTTGAGGTCTGTGATGGTGATCGCGTCATCGGTCTCGGTCATGAGATCGAGTCGCGCGAGCAAGTCGGGGACACCGTCAATCAGGCGGCCTCGCAGTTCTTCTTCGATGCCGATGATGCGGCCAACGGGACGAGACAGGTCACTGTCGAGAAACGCGCGGAGCAGCCGATCAGCCAGACGGCCAAGGCTGTCGCGCGATTCTGTTTTGGGAAAAGTGATGGTCTCCGGAGGCTGTTCATCCCAGCCAGCCTGAAACTCGCCGAGCAGCGTGTCGAGGTTGGATCCTTCGCCGCCAGAGAGCAGTTCCCGATAGTGGAACTCGGCAGCCCGGTGAACAGCTCGACCGAACACAAAGCTGGCCGAGGTCTTTTCCTCCGGCAGCCCCGCAACGTACTTGAAGAAATACCGCAGTGAGCACTGCCGAAAGAGATTGATCGAGGAGTAGCTGATGTGATCGCGCGGTTGCACCGGAACGGCCACTGATGCGCGTGACGCGAGATGCGGTGTGACACTAACATGCTCAGCATCCGACGCACCGAGACTGCCACGCGGAAGCAATTGGAATTCGACCATCAACGACCTCCGGCATTGGCGGGCAGGTTTTTCATTTCGTCGATCATTTCGCTGGCCTCTGCGATGGTCAGCGCGTCAGGTCGGTCGACGTCGAAGCGATCGTTCAGTAGGGCCTCCAGATTCAGCCCGTGACGATTGGCGATCGCGTGCAGCGCGCGGACCTGAGACGCGGTGGCAGGAGGCGGACTCGATGAGCGGCGACCATTGGCGTTCGCCGACTGGCGCTGTCCGCTTTTCGGTCCAGCCGAGTGCCGGGACTGGCCATTGGGCGAATTGTTGGCCTGTGATGAAGGTTGTTCCGTCGGTGTATGGAGTTCCTCGTCGATGGAATTCTTAGCGAGGTGAAACATCTGCCGAATGCGTTCTTGCAGCCGATCAGGTTCGCCAACAATGGCAGAATCAAGTTCGAGTTCGAGATTCACGCTCGCGCCTCGCGAGCCGTAGTTTGGCTCGCCGACTTTGCGGCTGAGGCCGACGTTGAGTTTCAGCGGCATGTGGATTCCTTTCGTGTGGAGATATGAAGTGAGACTGGTCGGGGCGGAGCTACGCGCCGGGGCGAATGCCGCCAGCGACGGTTTGCAGCAGGATCAAGGCTCCCGCCGTGACACAGAACGCGGTCAGCGAGTTGCAGCCGACACCGATCGCGGCTGCCACCAGCAGTGCGCCGTTCAAATACGCCTCGTTCAGTTTGTGTCTGGCACCCATCGGTACCTCCTGAGTGATATCTAAGCTGGCCCGCTGCTCCGAGCGGGGCGAAGAAAACACAAGCCATGGTCCGCGAGGCCCATTGGCCAGCGTGAACCACGGCTTGTTGAAAATGTGAGCGGCCCTGGCGGCTCACGCTTCGAGCGACTGCAACTGCTTGAGCGATGCCAGCGTGGTCTGCACGAGCTTGGACTGCCGGCGGTGTCGCTTCAAAGCGGCGATCAGCCGACTGACCTGCCCGTGAGCGTCTCGAAGCGAAGTCTTCACGGCTTCGGCCTCGCGGAGCACAGTGCCAAAGCTGGTCGATTGATCGCCGGGTTCGTTGGGTTCTGCGACAGGCGGCACAGTGCCATTCACTGGCGGTGTTGCCGAGCCGGCAAGCGTCGCTGCAATTCGGTTGTGCGACATGCGGGGTGTCCTTTCGGTGGGTTGATGGTGGCGTCGTGGCGCGGGGATGCGCTGCCGTTGAGTGACTGCCACCACGGTGGAAACGGGAGAGGTCAGTGAGACCATGTTGTCAGTTGGGGCCAGCGCCTTGTCCGCTTCGAGCAAGGCCCAAACGTAGACGCGATGCTCGTCACGGCAGACAGGAGGAGTCTCGGCTCCGTGCAGGCAGACTTCGCGGAAGCCGAGCCGCACGGCACGGGCCAGGAATTTTCGGTTGGTCTGCCACCGCAACTCAGCACCGGTACGCCGGGAGTTGCTGAGCACAACCTGCGTCATCGGCGAGTCTCCCACTGACTTGGCGAGTACCGCGACATGACCATTTAGGTCGATGGTCAGTGGGTCGTGTTCCGGGTCATGGCTGGGGAGTCGCGGCACGACGCCGAGTAGGTAATCGGCATCGTTGTCGCTCAGCACGAGGCGGGTCGTAGCAGTGGCCGCATCCGGGATCACATGATCGATGCTGGGGAAGCGACCGGTCTTCTCGATGTTGAAACAGAAAGTCCACGGCCCAATGCGGATGACGACATGATTGTCCGTGCGGCCGATCTCCACCGGCTGGTCGGCCGGTAGATCGCGGTTGGCGAACACAGACGAACGTTGAACCAGCAATTCGTCCTGCCACGGAAACGAGAACCCTGATTGCTTCAGGATCTGGCCGCCATCCGTGGCAGCCAAGCAACCATCACCACCGCGAAGCTGAATGCAGTTGAGTGCGTACCGCCGGGCGTCGTGCTCCGTGGTCTCCATCGCGTCCTTCAACGCGGTGAGGAACCGGGACGGATTCGAGCCGAACTCCGTGGGGATTGCTGGAGCTTCGGTTTCTGTCGGCTGTGACTCCACGATGATGGAACGCGGGATCGACCGGTCATCCCAGTTCAGCACGACATCACCGTCGCGAGCCTCCAGGGTGACGTTCTCATCGGCGCGAGTCCCTTCGCAGGCACTCAGGGCATCGAGAGTCACAGCGAACGCTTCAGCGTGAGTCGTGCCGGTCAGTCGATATTCAGCCGCGCCGGCGCGGTTTTGGATCCGAATGTGGAGACCGTCGCCGCTGGCGATGAATTGGACCGTTTGGTCCGCCTTGCTGGGAGAGCGTGGCAGCATCCGACGGAAGACGCCACGCAGTTGTTTAACGAGTTGTCGTGAAATCGTGATCAACGGGAAGTCCTCCGAGTGAGTGGATGAAAGGGGACACAGAGCAAGGCAATGTTTACGCGGCCGAGTTATGGCGACGGCGTTGTGGGATCACCGCGACGTTGCGTTCGCGGTCGTACTCGTCCCAGTCCAGAACGCGTGGCTCGCGTTCGATGGGGAATGGCGTCAACTCGACGAAGCCCATACCGGTGATGGTCGAGATGTCTTCGCCGGTGGCGCGGGCGATGGCGCGGTTCAAGTCACGTTGGGACATGTCACAGACTCCTTGGATAGAGACAACGACAGCCCATTGCGGGGCGGTCGCAGGCAAAGCAACCGCCCCGCACACGCGAGGCTTGTTGAGAGAAGAGCCGAGCCACGGAGTTGCACGGACACATACGGGCGCGAGGGGGAGTGCTCCCTCTTGTCCGTTTGCGATCAGGGCGTCATCCGCGACTCAGCCAGTTTCGTTCGAGCCACTCGCGTTCGGCGTCCAGCGCCGCGGAGCGATTGGCAAATGGGCCAAGTAGGGGACCGCCGACCGGCGAAAGGTCAGCGGTCCAGTCGCCAGCTTCGGTTGGTTCGACCATCGAGCCGCGCGAAATGGTCAGCCGGCCGAGTTCAGCCAGCGGTAGCGCCTCGTCGTACACACAAAAAACTTCACCAGCAGGATCAATCACAAGCTGCATGGCGGCCTCCTTCATCGAGGTCGGCGCAGAATGTTGCGGCGCGGACGATCGACCAGCAGGCCGTCCAACACCGATTGCACGGCCGACAGTTCGCCAGCCACACGCTGTCGGAGTTGGGCGGTGTCACGCAGCGCTTGCGGCTCGACGCCGTTCAGGATGCGCTGAGACTGCTCGACCAGTTGGTCCAGTTGCTCGCTGGAATGGATGTTGAGTTCGCGAAACCGTTGAAAAAACTCGCGGATGTTCTCGACGGCGGTGTCGCGGAAAACTCTTGGCTGTCCATCGTCGCTGCCGCTGACCCGTTCTACGAGCCGTGACACGAGAGTTGACATCTCCAAAATGAACGCGGTTTCTGCAAGCTGCACGGCCTCGTCGAACCGCGCGGACACTCGCTGCGATTCTTGGCGATAAAGGTCGGGGCTGAGCTGTTGCAGGTAAGATGGCGGCTCGACGTTCGGAAACTCCCAAGTCACATCGAACAAGCTGCGTAGCGAGTCCGGATAGTCGGTCGGATTGAACAAGCTGCCGAGCCGCTCGCGAGCCGTGGCCTTCATCGCCTCGAACTGCTGTTCGAGTTGCTCAACCGCCTCAGTGAGTTCGGCCTTGAGTGTGGTGAGCTGCACTTGCACGGCACTGACATCCTGCTGACGGATCAGGCGGATGCCCGGCTCCGGAAATGGCAGAGACACACCTCGCCAATAGGTCACGACCTCGTGCTTCACCGCATTGACGGCGCGGAAGGCGGGGTGCTTGCTGTCGAGCAGTTTCTTGCCAGCCGAAAGAAACTGGCCCTCGGCTCCGAAGCTCTCGGCAGCCTGCGATCGTTGCTCGGGCGTGAGAGTCTTGCGAATCCCAAACCAGGTGAACCCGACCCTAAGTGCGGCCATCGTGGCACGGAGTTGTTCGGCCGGCGTGCGCGACGGACGAGAGGCAGCAGGACGATTGAGAACACGAGGCATGAATGATCTCCTGGTGAATGAGTTGGGAAAGAACTCCGAATCCGCCGGGCCGCCTCCCTGCGGCCAAGCGGATTTGGCGGGATCGCTACACAGCAGCCAACTCGCGGTAGCCCTTGGCGAGCTTCGCTGTGATCTGTTGCAAGGCGTGCGTGTTGGCAGCGGCGTCGGATGTGAACGACTTCGTCTGCGTCTGTCCGTTAGAGCCGATGCAGCCATAGCGGACAGTGACCTCGCGGTTGTTGGTCGTGATCTCCCAGAACTTGGCCGAGGTTCCTTCGACGTATTCAAAGCGGCGAGTTGGCATGGTGGCTCCTTGGAATTGAAGGTGGACCAGAAACGAAACGAGCCGCCACGCTGCGGCCGTGATGCAAGTAGCAGTCAGCTCAGAGCCGTCACTCGGCAACCAGCGAGTTCACGTCGCGGCGGACGTGCAAGAACGACGGGAAGCGGGGCACGCCACGCTCGGTGAGTTCTTGGTAGCGGACAGAGATGACGCTGCCGACCGCTGGTGGAGTCTCACGCTGGGAATCAGTGAAGCCGGTGCCGACGTTGAAGCGGAGACCATTCGCAAGTTGGACCAGCAGCGCGCCCATCCGGCCGCGATGCCGACCTTGACCAGCGAGATGCTCGACAACTTGAGCATCCAGTTCCATAAGTAGCTTCGCCTTGACCAGTGTGCTGGACCGGCCCACCTCATAACGCGAGCCGGACTGACGCAGCATCAGTCCCTCCCCGCCGAGCGACGTGATCCGGCACAGTTCTTCGCGAAGATGTTGGAGCCCCCGGCAGCGTTCTTGATGGAGCACCCGTGCGTACTGCGGTTGGTGTTCGCACAGCGTCGTTTCCAAGAAGTCCTGCCGAGCTTCAAAGCCGCCTTTCGCAGCCGGAGCATCGAACACGACAAACCGGACCTCGCGCCAATGATCGCTCTGGTCATGACGGCGCACGATGCTGACCGTTCGTTGGAACGCCTTGCGGTCGATCCAGAGTTCACCGTCGAGCGGGACGTTCGGCAGGTTGTGGGTGATCCAAGCCGGAGCGTGATACACATTGCCTTGCCGTGAGAGAAATCGGTCACCGGTCCAATAGGCACGCACGCCGTCAAGTTTTTCGCTGGCAAACCAACCAGCGGGATCGATGTGATTTTCCCAGGAGTGGGCGAGCAACAGTGGCGGCACATTGCGTGGAGTTGGCGCGGCCGGGGTTTCAGCCGGCGCAACCGCAGCTCCGATCCGAGCAGCTTCGGCCGCCGCTCCGCGCAGCGTTTTCAGGTGTTTGCAGCTCCTACGTTCGATCGGCAGTGATTGATTCCGCCAAGCGGGACACGAGCACGAGAACACACCGCCGACATTTTTCAGCACATACGGCGAGCGGGCAGAGCCTTGGATCTCGACCGACTCACCATCAAGCAGTTCGGGCATGACAGCCTCCATGATAAGAGGAGAGAAGGGTGAGCCGGCCGACACAATCGGCCGACCTCAGTTGAGCAATGGGTTGCGAGCAACCCTTCGACGCGGCCCGTCCGTAGCAGTCGTGGACCGCGAATAGAGGCCGGGCTGCTCAGCCGACAGACATCGGCCGGTGGCCCAGGTCCGCAGCCGCTCAACGGACTCGGAAGCTGTGACGGCCACCGGGACGATTTGCCGAGCGGCTTCATTCAGCGGCACATCCAGCAACGCAGCTAGCCGACAACAAGCTCGAATTTCCGCGCCCGTCCATTGATCGTCACCCGGCAGTTGCTGCTCAGGATCGAGACCAAACAGTTGCCGATACATCTGCCAGATCGCGCGTTTCTCGGCAGCGGTCGGTAGGTCCAAGAAGAAAATCCCGTCGAACCGCTCGGCACGCGAAAACTCCGGTGGCAGTTTGCTTACGTCGTTCGAGGTCGCGACGACATAGACGTCGCTCGCATGATCGTTCAGCCAAGTCAAGAACGTGCCGAACATCCGTGACGACACGCCTGAATCGGTCTGTCCCGACGAGGCCACGCCACTCAAGCCCTTGTCGATCTCGTCTACAAACAAAATGCAGGGTGCCATCGCCTCGGCAATGCGCAGTGCTTGGCGAACATTCTGCTCAGTCTGACCGACGAGCGAACCAAACAACGTCCCCACATCCAGCAGCAGTGTCGGTCGGCCCGTCTCGGCTCCGAGCGATTTGGCAAACGCAGATTTCCCCACCCCCGGCACGCCCAGCAACAAAACTCCGCGTGGTCGCTTCAGCGGGTTGTTGCGGTTCGGCTGCAAGAGAGATCGCTTGCAGAACGCCTTGAGTGCCTTCAGCCCACCGAGGCCGTCAAACTTCGCGTCGCTGCGGTGCATTTGCAGCAGCCCGCTTTTTTTTAGCATTTGGGACTTGAGCTCCCAGAGCGGCTCAGGGCTGACATTGCCGTGTCTCACGAGCGACAAGCTGAATGCGGACTCGGCCTCGTAGCGGGTGAGTCCTGCGGCAGCATCCAGCACCACCTCCAGCGCAGGCCCGGTCGGCAAGTCATCCGCCTCAGTGGCGATGCCACGGGCGATCGACTCCAGTTGCTCGCGTGTTGGCAGGTCATGCTCCAGCACGATGAAGAGCTTCTCCAGCTCGACGGGAACTTGCACGACCGGAGACAGGATCACGACGAAGGTGCGGTTCTGCTTTCCGTCTGCGATTTGGTGAGCGAGCGCCTGCACGATCTCGGCCGACTGCAACAGCCGGTGAAAGTTCGGGAGCACCAGCAACGCGGAACTGTCCTCTTTGGCCAGCGAGTTCAACGCCCGAATCGCTGCCAGCGGATCACCGCCAGCGGCATCGGCGGCGTTGGCTTTACGTCCCGACAGCCGCAGCCCTCGATCAACGTCCCAGGTGGCCAGTGCCCACTTCTGTTCCGAGCAGAGCTTCGCGATCTCAAGGACGGCATCTTCGTGCTCATGGCTCTCGACCCAGATGCCTGTGAAGCAGGCACGCACATGCTCAGCCAGGCGTTCAGACAATGACATGACTGACCTCCTTTGAATGTTGATGAGGATGAAAAAGCAGAGGCCGCCGAGCACATGCCGGGAGATCCCGGCACGCACTCGACGGCCTCTGCTCGTGAGTGTGGTGATCGCGCGACGGATGCCGTCACGCGGACTGTTGTTGGATGACTTGTTGACCGGCGGATTGGTGGAACTCGGCAGTCAGCGTCTCGTTGACGCGATGGCCGAGAGCGTCCTCCACGAACTTACTGGCTTCACGGCATTCACCGCCGACAAAGCCTTTGGTCTGCACTTGGGTTTGTCCGGTCGGGGACACGGTGATCTCGATAAGTTTCATCAAGCGACACCTCCGACCTGCACTATGAGCTTGATGGACCCGTCCGCCAGAGCTTGCTCAGTGACCGTGTGCCCGCGCTTGCGAGCCTCGATGCGGGCCTTCTCAACCGCGTACCCCTGCAAGAACGAATCCAGCTCGCGCTGGTCGCCCCAGTGGCCGTTGAAGTTGTCGTACTGGACTTCGCCGGTCTCCAACTGACACACGGCCGGGTAGGTCCAGTCGCGGAGTCTCACCGCGAGTCCCTCGACTTCGCCGCGATACAAGCGGTGTTTGCCGAAGACCGGGTCCGCCAACTGGCGTCGCCGGCACGCGGCCGTCACAGCAGCGGCATCTCGGACTTCGGTTTTGATTTTCACGATATGGGACAACACACACCTCCTTTCGAGTGGCGGCGAGCAACCTCGCCGCATTGATAAACAACAAAACGACCTCGCAACTCCACGACGAAGTCAGCGAGCAGTACGGACGTTTCGCCAACTCTTGCAGGCTCAGCCCGGCACTACGGTCGCGACTGCCGAACGAATCGTCGCTGGGCTTGTCGGCGAGTCGGTGCCAGCAGTGAGACGAGCCACGTCAGCGGCACCGAGACCGTGGACACGGTGACGTCGCAGTGCCTCGGCCGTGCGCTCCAGGCCAGCTCGCAGGACAGCTTCTGCCCACGCGGCCGATCGACAAGGACACGCATGTCGTGAGCTTCGGTCGCTTGTGGCTCGAAGGCAGCGAGACCCACACAGTCAGGGACGAGCGCGAACCCGTTGCAGTCCCAAGTCTCCGCGAACTGCGGGTCGTGTGCTTCGCAGGCCGTGATCAGGTCCGACGAGTAGAAGGCCGCGTGATAGTCCGGACAGAATGTGACCTCCGCGACCGCATGGCATTTCCGCCAAGCCAACTTGGCCAGCTCGCCGCGCTCGCGCAATGTCTTCACGAGCGGCCGGCGCAACTCGATGACCGCGCAGTCGCAGCCATAGAGGTCTTCGCTGTGCGTGTCAGACGTTGCTGTTCGCAGAACGAGTATGGGCATGGGAGTCTCCTTGCGATGACGGACGGTGGGAATGGCGTGATGTGCGAGGTGCTGAACGACGTGAGCGCAATTTGCTGAAGCCGATCCGCAAATGTCCGGCAGCTAAGCTGGGGGGCTTCACTTGATATGCCCGGATTCGGCTTTGGATTTAGCGCACGGTGGTCGCGGAGAGACTTGGCTCTGGCGATTTTCGCTGTTCAGTAAAAGAGCACTTACCTGTGCGGTCGAAAAATTTGTAATGTGGCTGCCGTCGCGATCAGTTTGGTTTTAGCCTCTGGTTGTGCTGAGCCAAGTCGCGGACACACCAGGAGAAGATCTGACTGACACGGAAGGAAAGCCATGACCACGAAAGCCGAACCCGACATGCCGTTTGAAGATGACTACGACGACGAAACGTACGCCCCGCCCCAACCGCAACCTGTCCTCAACGAGCAACAGGGAATCGACTTCCTGAAGTACGGCATCGCCGGATACTCGGTGTTTGAGTTGATGGGGAACACCAAACTCAACAACATCTCGCTGCCATCGCACCTGCGTACTTTCGAGCATTTTCGCGGCGAGGCGGGTGTGTTCGGTGATCCCATGGCGCGGCTCTTGGTGGATTCGGCAGTCCTGGCTCACATCCAGAGTGCTCGCTTGATGGTCAAAGCAGAAGGCCAATCTCCAGAGGCAGCCGCGATCTACTTAAAAGCATCCGCCAAGTATCTGAGTGAGGTGCGCCATCAGGTGCTGGCGTTGCGGCAATTCCGCTCCCCAATCGTGTCCAAGCAAGTGACCGTCGTTCAGCAGCAGAACGTCGCGCACGGCGATCAGCAGGTGACCTGCCTCACTGCCAACGTGACAACGGCGAATCTGCCAGCCGCCTTTTCAGACGAGTTCGCTACCGTGGTCAGCGACGCTTATTGCCCGGTTGCTGCCATCACGCACGAGCCATCCAAAACGATCGACGAACTGATCGTTGAGTCCTTCATCGCAACACCCGAGGTTCAGGAGCAGCTTGCGATGATGGACGCTTCGCCGGGCTGGCAGTTCGGCACGCAGTCGGGTGGCTGCCTCCAGATGACGGAGGCGATGAAGGAAAATGTCGTGGTGATCTGATGGACTCGTTGGACCTGGAGCCGAAACCATGTCGAATCTCTCGGCAGAGCCGCGCATCGAACCGGACGTGCCCAATCCTCGGCGTGTTGCTGCCGGTCGGATCAATCGTTCGCTGCGCCGCGGGTTGACCGAGGCGGGACGACAGCGGCTTCGGGAGTCAGCCTTACGGTCGCAGCCG
>SYJG01000416.1 GCA_005798445.1 Planctomyces sp. | reverse complement strand
CGTGCCACCCAAACTGGCCCACGCCAGGAGTCTTCGCCCCATTGCATCCCGCTTTAACTCGTCTTTGTTTTCAACTTGGCATCGAACTGAGGTTCAATCGATTTCCGTGAAGGCCCCCTACTCCATTCAGAAAGGCAAACATGATCGACAGACTGGGGCGCGTCATTCATCGGCCGCAATGCTCGTACCGCTGACGACGTGTTGTGCCGAGGAATCCGATTTCTCACGATTGCTCGCCGGTAAGCTCTTTGATTCGCAAGCGAGGCAGGACCGCCGCGACTGCTGTATTCCGTTTGACAATTGCCGCGCGAGTAATCGTCGAAAAGCACACAGCCGGTAAATCGGGACTTCGTGTTGCGGTGCCGCGTGACGATTGTGCTGCGTTGAGTTGCTCCATCGGTTGCGTCATATTGCAACATCCGAGCAACCGGAATATCCGTGACAATTCCACCAAACCAATGCTGCCCATTCACCCGAAGACTCCACCAGGGCGAACGATTGCCACCCTCACTGACGCTTTGGATTGGCGTGTGACACCCGCACATTAGCTTCCTCCGAAAGTTCCAATTATGCCTAAAAAAACCATCGCCGACATCGACGTCCGCGACAAAGCTGTGCTCATCCGAGTCGACTTCAACGTGCCGCTCGACGGCCAGACGATTACTGACGACCTCCGCATCCGCATGGCGATCCCGACCATTCAGTCAGTCCTCGACCGCGGCGGCCGAGCGATCCTGATGAGCCATCTCGGCCGTCCCGAAGGCAAAGGCCCGGAACCCGAATTCAGCCTGAAGCCGGTCGCTGCGCGACTCGCGGAATTGCTCGGCCGGTCGGTCACGTTCGCCACCGACACTGTCGGCCCGGACGCTCAAGTGAAGGTCCAGTCACTGGCCAACGGCGGCGTGCTGCTTTTGGAAAACGTCCGCTTCAATGCCGGCGAGGACGAGAAGGCCCTCAAAAAGAAGACCGGCCAAGCTAACGATCCCGCGTACTTCAATGCCCTCGCACCGTTCGGCGACGTCTACTGCAATGACGCCTTCGGAACATGTCACCGCGCCGAAAACGCCTCGATGTTCAACGTCCCGAAAGCGATGACCGGCAAACCGAAGGTCATGGGCTTCCTGGTCGAGAAGGAAGTGAAGTACCTCGAAGAGGCGATCGCGAATCCGGCTCGCCCGTTCGTCGCGATTCTCGGAGGCAAGAAGGTCAGCGACAAAATCGGAGTCATCCAAAACCTGTTGCCGAAGTGCGATCAAATCCTGATCGGCGGAGCGATGGCCTACACGTTCGCGCTCGCCAAGGGACTGAAGATCGGCAAGAGCTACGCCAAGTCCGAAGACGTGCCGCTCGCCCAAAAGCTGCTGGCCGAAGGAGCCGCCAAGATCGTGCTGCCGATCGACAACAATGCCTTCGACAATTTTGTGTGGGACAGCTATTCCGCCGATCCCAGCCGAACGAAAGTCTTCCCCTTTGGAGAACTGGCCGACACGTTTGAAGGTCTCGACATCGGACCGGGGACGATTCAGCGGTACGTCGGCATCGTGAAGTCCGCGAAGACCGTCATCTGGAACGGGCCGATGGGCGCGTTCGAGCTGCCGCCATTCGACGCCGGCACGCGGGCAGTCGCGCAAGCAATTGCCGACTCCGCCGCGATCAGTATCATCGGCGGCGGCGACAGCGCTGCGGCCATCGAACAAATGGGATTCGCCGACAAAGTCACACACCTGAGCACCGGCGGCGGCGCGAGCCTCGAACTACTCGAAGGCAAGAAGTTCGAGACACTGGCAATCCTCGACGACAAATCTTGATTCTTTCATCGCTCGGAAAACGTGCCGGGCAATCGGAAGTCCGCAACATTTGACGAACACAATCAGTCCGGTGTTGGTTATACTTCGTCCGTCGGTTGATCCTTTTGGAGAGGCATCCCAACGTGAGCGTCGTGTTGCAAGACCCACTGCACGAGATCGCCGCTCTGCCTGACGAGGCGGAGACGGAATTCCGTGGCGACTTGGACGCAGCGCATCCAGTTTCGGACGAAATCATTCTGTTGGAGTTCGCCGACGAACCGGATGCCAGCGAAACGGTCGGTACGCGAACTGTCTTCGGAGGATTCCTGGTCAGCCTGCTGCTGCATGTCTGGCTGATGATGAACCTCGGCGGCTGGCTGTTGCCTGAATCGGTCGAAGCGCTCGAACCGGTGCTTGAAACCACATTCGCTGAAAAAGTGATTCATCAGGAGATCGAGGACGCGATCCCGTTCGAGCTGGCGAATCCCGATGATCGCGAACTCGAAGTCCGCGAGGTCACGAACGCGATGAGCCTCGGCCTGGCCGTAGTGGAAAATGTGCCGAAGGTCGCCGCCCCAGCGAAGCAGTTGCTCGACGAGGCTCGCGTTGATCTCGCTAAGTTGCCAGCCTACGACGTGCCAGAAGGTCTGAAGTTCGATGACCGGTTGGTCGTCAAAGGCTCGACCGGCGAGCAAATGGTACAGATCGAATCGGCACTCGATCGCGTCACCTGGGAGATCGCTCAGAACCTGCAAGAGAGCAAACTACTCGTCGTGTGGTTGCTCGACGGATCAGGCAGTTTGAAGACGCAGCGCGATGCGGTCGGCAAACGGTTGCGTCGCATCTACGGCGAACTCGGTGCCCTGGAAAACACCAGCACGATTCCGCGGCACGAAAAGGGACTCCTCTCCAGCGTCGTCATGTTCGGCGAAAAAACCAACTTCGTCGTCAAGCCGACTGACAAGTTCGATGAGATCCAAGAAGGCTTCGAGAAACTTCCCACCGATTCCTCTGGCGTCGAGAACGTCTTCACGGCGGTCAAGCAGACCGTGAATCTGTGGTCCAGTTATCGCAGCGAACAGCACCGCCGCATCATGCTGATCACGATCACCGACGAAGCGGGTGACGATTTCGGCAAGCCTCATCTCGAAGCGATCGCGATTTGCCGCCGCTACGGAGCGAAGGCATACGTCATCGGCCCGACCTCCCCGTTCGGACAGCGACGCGGTTTCGTCCCGTACGTCGCTCCGGAGAATGGCCGGACGTACCAAATTCCGATCGACCTCGGCCCGGAAGCCCCGATGGCCGAGAACGTCAGCCTGCCCTTCTGGTTCAACGGCCCGCAGTACGATTACCTCTCGTCGGGATTCGCGCCGTTTGGACTGGCTCGATTGGTCAGCGAAACCGGGGGCGTTTATTTCCTGACGAACATGACCACGATGGCTGGCCTGGCCCCCATCGGCAGTTTTGACGAAGCCACGCTGCGAACGTTCGCTCCCGACTACAGCTTCGGCGAGATCGACGAGTTCGCGAAGGATGTTCGCAAACATCCGCTCCGAGCCTGCGTGCTCAACGCCGCGCAGATGAGCCAGAAATTCAAGATCAAAGGAGCCCCGCGGCTCGACATTCGAGTGACCCCCAACAACTTTCGCCAAACTGCGACCGAAGCCCAGAAGGAGGTCGCCGAGAGCCAATACATGCTCGACGCGATGCTGCAAGCATTTCCTCCCGGCATCGAAAAACAACTCGATCGCGAACCATCGCTGCGTTGGCGCATGGCCTTTTGTTTGAACTACGGGCGACTTCTCGCGAATCGCACGCGGAACTTGGAATACAACTCCGTGCTGGCCCTGATGAAGACCTCGTTGTCCGAAGGGGATATCAACACACGCTCCAATCACTGGATCTTCCATCCGTCCCCCGAAGTGAAGAACTCCGGCGTCGCCAGCAAAAAGGGATCGCAGCTCGCAGTCGAATTGCTCAACCGAATTGTCATCGAAGCTCCCGGCACCCCGTGGGCCATCATGGCCGCTCGCGAATTGCAGTATCCCTTGGGGATCCGCGTCGAAGAACGTTTCATCCCACCGCCCCCACCCGCTTCTCGCAACACGGCTCAACCGGCTCCGCAAAAGCCGCGACCACTCTTTGTCCCAGACCCCATCAAACAACAACCACCCACTCCGCCACCCAAACCACCGGTCTTGCCCAAGCTTTAACGCGGCAAAGCCGCAAATGTCCAAAGTCCAAAACCCAATGTCCAAGGAATGACCAATGACCAAATCCCAATGAGTCGTCGCCATGACGATTCCGACTTTGTGTCACGATGCTGTGTTTGGGTTTGGGAAATTGGAGCTTTGGATTTCTTTGGTCATTGGATTTTGGAAATTGGGATTTCTTGCTCAGAAAACATCGCCTTCGGCGATCACGATTGAGTAGCCTCTACCATTCGTCACCCATCGGAAGACCGAACCAAACAAAAGGAGCTTGTCATGTTGCGAACTGGGAACCCTGCCTTGAATTCATCGACGTTTGAAACCTTCGACAGCTACGCCGTCGATCGCTCGAACACGATGACACTGAATGGGACCGCCACCAAGACCGGCATGTTGTTGGTGCTGCTCACCGCTTCGGCCGGCTACTCGTGGATCGAGTTGCGAAGTGCCGGTGGGATTCAGGGAGTGATCCCGCACATGGTCGGCGGGTTGATCGTCTCGTTGCTGGCCGGCATCATTCTGTGGTTCAAGCGAGAATGGGCCGCGGTGCTCGCACCAGTCTACGCCGTCGCTGAGGGCTTGGTGTTGGGAGTGCTCTCGGCCGCCTACGAGGCGAAGTTCCACGGCATCGTCTTCCAGACCGTCTGCCTGACTTTCGGCACCCTCTTCAGCCTGCTGACTGCCTACCGCACGGGCCTCATCAAGCCGACCGAGAACTTCAAGCTCGGCGTCTTTGCCGCCACCGGCGCGGTCGCGCTGCTGTACCTCGTCAACATGATCATGCACTTTTGCGGAATGGGCATCGGCTTCCTGCACGATTCCAGTTGGCTATCCATCGGGATCAGCGGCGTGATCGTCATCATCGCCGCGCTGAATCTGGTGCTCGACTTCGACTTCATCGAGCACGGGGTCGAACACGGAGCCCCCAAATACATGGAGTGGTACGCCGGCTACGGATTGTTGGTCACGCTCGTTTGGCTATACGTCGAGATCCTGCGACTGCTCTCCAAGCTCAACAGCCGCGATTAGCACGACGCGCCAGCGAGTGGCTGAGGATTCGGCCGCGTGCAAACCCCTCGCTGGCGCTTCGGGTTAGAGACTGAGTGCCGTCGTTTCAAATCCCAGCCCGGTCTCCCAAGAGTCCGGGCTTTTTCGTCAGAGAGGCCAGCATGAGAATCCTCACTCGGTGGCATTTCTCGATGCTGCTTGCCGGATACTCGGTGATCTCGGCCGCCGAACCACTCCCTCGCATTCCTCCGAAAAAACCGGCCGATGCCCTGAAGACGTTCGTGATCCGCGACGGCTTCGAGATGCAGTTGCTTGCCGCCGAACCGCTGGTCGCCTCACCCGTCGCGATGGAGTACGACGAGAACGGCCGAGCCTACGTCGCCGAGATGCGCGACTATCCCTACACCGACAAGGCCAGCGACAAGCCGTTCGTCGAACGCACCAAAGACGAACCGCTTGGTCGCATTCGCTTGCTCGAAGACACCGACGGGGACGGCCGCTTCGACAAGAGCACGATCTTCGCCGATGGCTTGTCGTGGCCGACGGGACTCGCGCTTTGGAAGGGGGGCGTGTACGTCGTCGCGACCCCGGACCTCTGGTACTTGAAAGACACCGACGGTGACGGCTACGCAGATGAGCGTCGCAAAATCCTAACCGGATTTCGCAAATTCAACGTACAGGCCGTCATCAACAATTTGAAGTGGGGCATCGACGGCAAGCTCTACGGAGCCGGCTCCTCCAACGGCGGACAGATTCGACGTGGCGACGCTCCCGACTCGAAGCCAATCGCGATGACCACCGCCGACTTTCGCTTCGATCCGCGCGACGAGGTCGGCTCGTTCGAGCTGCTCTCCGGCGGCGCACGCTTTGGCAACTCGTTCGACGATTGGGGCAACCGCTTCATCTGCAACATCCGCAATCCGATTCAGCACGTCGTCCTGCCGAGACATTACCTCGCCCGCAACCCGCATCTCGCCGCCCGCTCACCGCTTAACGATGTCGCCGAATCGGGCGATACCGTCCCCGTCTTTCGTCGCAGCCCGCCAGAACCGTGGCGAGTCATGAATGCTCGCCGGTTGGCAAACGACGCCACGCTCGCCTCGCCGCGCAGCGAGTCTGTCGCCGCCGGCTACATGACCTCCGCCGCTGGCCTGACCGTCTATCGCGGCTCGGCCTATCCGAAAGAGTTTTATGGCACGATCTTCCTCGGCGAAGTCGCCGGCAACTTGATTCATCATCAAGTGCTCAAGCCCAACGGCGTCACGTTCACGTCAAAGAGATCCGTGGGGCAGGCTTCCAGCCTGCCATCTGATCGCACCGGAGACGCACGGCAGGCTGGAAGCCTACCCCACGAGTTCCTCGCCTCGGCCGACAATTGGTTCCGGCCCGTGAACTTCGTCAACGCTCCCGACGGAACGCTGCACGTCGTCGACATGTACCGCGAGACCATCGAGCACCCCTGGTCGATCCCCGACGACATCAAAGCCCAGCTCGACCTCGAAAGCGGCCGAGACCGAGGCCGCATCTATCGTCTCGTGCCGATCGGCTACAAAACGCCAAAGCCGCCGAAGCTCGGCAATGCAACAACTGAGCATTTGATCGAGCAGTTGCAGAACCCAAACTCTTGGTGGCGTGAGACTGCGCATCGGTTGCTTCTGGAACGGCAGGACGCCTCGGCCGGTACGCTGTTGCGAGAGCGGTTGTTGAATCGCACGGAGACTCCGTTTCAAGGACGTGATTTGTCCTCGCATTCGCGGTTTCACGCGCTGTGGTTGTTGGCAGGACTGAACGCGCTGACCAATGAGGACTTGTTGGCGGCATTTAACGACCCACATCCGCGCGTCGTTGAAGCAGCGGTCCAGTTAGCCGAACCTCGCCTGTCCGCGAGCGAACCTCTGCGAGAAAAATTGCTGCATGAACTTGTGGGGCAAGTGGATGAGCGGCTGCGACTTCAAATCGCGTTCACGCTTGGTGCGATCACGCGTGACTCTCGTCGAGCCGTCGATGAGACCGTCGTGCAGAAACTGGCGGCGCTGGGAAATCGTGACGGCAGCGACGAGTGGGCTCGCGCGGCGATCCTGAGTTCCTCGGTTGAGGTCGCGCCGCAAGTCTTGGCATCGCTGCTCCGTCCCAAGATTGAGTTGGGGCAATTTCCAACTGCCCGTGATCTCGCACGATTGATCGGAGCTCGCGCGAACCCCGACGAACTCAACCTCTTTTTTGAGGTGATCGAGCAGCCGAACAAATCGCTTCCAAAGTGGAATCCGTCCAAAAACGAGTTCTTGTTGACGGAGTTAACGCTGGGACTCGGCGAAGGACTGCAACGTTCGAACAAGAGTCTTGCGGAGATCGTGGACGCGTCGAACTCCGTAGGTGCCAAGAGCATTCGCGAGTTGATCGACCAGAGTCTCGGCACGCTGGCCAACACGAAGTCAAAGTTGCCCGATCGTTTGCGAGTCGCACCGTTGCTCGGCTTTGTTCATTTCGAGCAAGCTCGCGACGTGCTGGCCGCGATGTTGTCACCGAGCCAGCCGGCAGAAATCCAGGCGATTGCAGTTCGAGTGCTCGGCGGCCATCGTAAGCCCGATGTCCCGTCGATCTTGCTGGCCTCGTATCGGAAGCTCGCCGCCGCCGCCCGTGGCGAGATGGTCGAGGCGTTGCTTTCTCGGCCCGAATGGCATCTCGCGCTGCTCGACGCGATCGACGCAGGCACGATCAAGCCGGCCGAGATTCCGCACGTCCGCCGTAACGCCCTGGTCCGCAGTGCGAATGCCGCGGTGAAGGAACGCTCGGTCGCGATGTTTCGTTCGCTGATCGAGTCACGGCAGAAAGTCGTCGACAAGTACCGTGATGCTCTGCCGAATCTGAAGTCCGACTTCGCGAAGGGTGAAGTGGTCTTTCGTCGCGAATGCCAAGCCTGCCATCGAGTGAACAACATCGGCACTGAAATCGGTCCGAGCCTCGCCACGATCCGCCATCGTGCTCCCGAAGAGGTCTTGCTGCACATTCTCGACCCGAACCGTGAGGTCGGCCCGAACTTCGTGGCCTACGCCGTCGAGACCAACGACGGCCGAGTCCTCACCGGCCTGATCGTCGAAGACACTGCCTCGAGCATCACGCTCATCCGCACCACGGGTACTCGCGAGACAATCCTGCGTTCCAACATCGAAGCGATCGCCGCCACTGGCCAATCCCTGATGCCCCCCGGACTGGAAGACCGAGTCACGCCACAAGAGATGGCCGATCTGCTGGCGTTCTTGCTGCCCGCGAAATAACTGGCGAAGCAATACCGTAACCCGTGGGGATCTATTTAACTTGCTGTCGCCCATTTCCTTCTCGGCGACGATGAACGACCCAGCGCGGATGGCTGCGCATCTTTCGCAAGTGATTGTAGATCTCTGAATCAGGATAGATACCCGGCGCGCAATCGCTGACCGAAATTGTGCCGTTGAATTGAGTGTAGGCGCATTGTGCGATTGCTTCGATGGATTCACGCTGAGCGAAGCCGAAGACCGCCAAGTACAGTAACGACGCTTTCTCTGTTGGTTTTACACAAGCGGAAAAATCCCCCATTACGAAGAGATGTGTTGAAGGAGATCCGGTCGAAATGCTGCCAGAACAGTTTTGTTCGACCCAAACTGAAACGCTTCGTTTGCTAATGATCTTTCCCTTTGAGGAACCGCCAACGAATACGCGCACAATCCCGTCTGCATTGATGCACGAGTTCGGACCGCAATCTCCAGCAATGACGAGCTCTGCTTGACCTTTTGCTGTGATGTTGCCGGTCAAGTCACCGTAAATATGGACGAGCGAACCATTCGCGACGATCACGTCGCCTGAACAGTCTCCTTCAATGAGAACAGTCGATGTTCCGGAGGACTCGTAACGACGTTCAAAACTGGAGCTCGAATGATGCGTCCATGAGCCTGTCTGGAGTCGTCCAGTTTGCCAATACGCCATCGACAAATGAAAACCAATGTCTCGCATGACGTCTGCACGACCGACTGCGAGTTTGAGCGAAGATGGGTCCATGTTGTTCACTCATCTAGAACGCGAGTCTAACCTTTCAACCCGCTCAGCGTCCCCGTGCTGTCGCCCAGCCTGTCGAGGTTGACCTCCATGCGGTTGAGCATCGAGACCCAAAGGTTGTTGAGCGGTGTCTCCTTCGGGTAAATGACGTGGCGACCGGGTTTGAGCGTGCCGCAGCCGCCTCCGGCAAGCACCAGCGGCAGGTTGTCGTGGTTGTGGGCGTTGCCGTCGGAGTTGCCACTGCCATAGACGATCATGCAGTGATCCAGCAGCGTGCCGTCTCCCTCTTTGACCGAGTCCAACTTCTCCAGCAGGTAGGCCAGTTGTTTGACGTGGAACGTGTTGATGTCCCGAATCTTCCCCTTCTTGGCTTCGTCGTTGCCGTGGTGCGAGAGGTCGTGGTGCCCCTCCGGGACGTTGATGAACGGGTACGGCTTGTTGCTTCCCTCGTTGGCCAGGACGAACGTGCTGACGCGCGTGCTGTCGGTTTGAAACGCCAGCACCAGCAGGTCGCACATCAGGCGAATGTGCTCTTGGAAGTCGCCGGGGATGCCTGTCGGCTTCGGGCCTTCGGGAGTCTTCGCGGGAGGGAGCTTCGCGGCACGCTCGATGCGGAGTTCGATGTCCCGCACCGAAGAAAAATACTCGTCGAGCTTCCGCACGTCGTTGACTCCCAGCTTGCCGCTGAGGTCTTTCGAGTCCTCGCGCACGAAGTCGAGCACGCTCTTGCGGCGGACGTCCCGCTTGATGCGATCCGCGTCAGGGACCGAACTGAAGAGCCGCTCGAAGACCAGCTTCGGATTGACCTCTTTGGGGAGCGGCTGTGTCGCCGAACGCCACGCCATCGTGGACGAGTACACGCACGAGTAACCCGAATCGCAGTTGCCCGCCATCGCTCCCGCTTCGGTACCGATTTCGAGAGACGGCAGCCGAGTCTTGTCACCGATGCGCGCCGCCGCGACTTGATCGACCGACGTGCCGGCCTTGATGTCCGTGCCATCCGTCTTGCGCGGCTGAGCACCGGTGAGGAACGCCCCGAGCGCTCGCGCGTGATCGCCACCGCCATCGCCATGCGCCCGCGCCTTGTCGGCGGTCAATCCGGTCAGCACCGAAAACTTCGACCGAACTGCTTCGAGCGGTTTCAAGATGTGTGGAAGCTCATAGCTCGTCCCTTCGCTGGCCGGAGTCCAGTCGGCCATGTTCTTGCCATTGGGGACGTACAAAAACGCCATGCGGTTCGGAGCGGCTTGCTCCGGCTTCGTGGCTCCATCGGCCCAGGCGGTCAGCGGTCCCATCGCCTCCAACCAGGGCAGAGCAATTCCAGCTCCGAGTCCTCGAATCACAGTTCGGCGGGAGAGTGAGACTGGCATGATGAATTCCTTTGGTGGAATGGCGGGCAGGATTTAACACAGAGGCACAGAGGTCACAGAGTTTGAATCGGATGTTGTTCTCTGTGCCCTCTGTGTCTCTGTGTTGAAATGTCTTCGATCATTCGTCTGCGGACTTACCTCTCCGCATTCGGAACGGTTCGCTCTTCACTGTTTCGACGATGAGGGTTGAGAACCGATAGCCGTTTTGTCCCAGAGCGGTCGCGATCCGGTCCACGGCTGGCCGGTCATAATACTCAAGACCCCGGCCAAGGGCATACGTGAGCAGCTTTTCGGTGATGCACCGAGCGAACTGGTTCTGCCGGGTCTTCAAGATTTCCTTGAGTTCGGTTGGTCCCGCAATCTTTTCGCCGGTTGGCAGTTCGCCGGATGGGTCGATGGGGAACTCGCCATCCTTCTCGCGGAAGCGGCCAATGGCGTCGAAGTTCTCGAACGCGAAGCCCAACGGGTCCATCCGAGCGTGACAGTTCGCACAGCTTGGGTTTGCTCGATGTTGTTCCATGCGTTGTCGCAGCGAGCCGGTCAGCTTCTCCCCTTGTTCGAGTTCCGGCACGTTCGGCGGCGGAGGTGGCGGTGGCGTGCCGAGTAATTGCTCGAGCACCCAACGGCCTCGTTTGACGGGTGATGTGCGAGTCGGGTTCGAAGTGACGGTGAGCAAGCTGGCTTGAGTGAGCAACCCTCCACGCGTGGTCCCGGACACATTGACTCGGACGAACTCGGGGCCACGAATCGGTTGGCCTTTGTCTTTCGTCGGCTTCTGTCCGACGAGGTTGCCATTCGTGTCGGCGATGCCGTAATGCTTCGCGAGCGGTTCATTCACGAAGGTGAAGTCCGAAGCCAACAGGTCGAGCAGGCTGCGGTCCTCTTTCACGATCGCTTCGAGAAACATCCGTGTCTCATCGCGCATCGCCCGGCGAAGCGACTCGTTGAAATCGGGGAACAACTTTGCGTCAGGGGCGAACGTGTCGAGCCGCTTGAGTTGCAGCCACTGCATCGCGAATTGATCGACGAGCGACGTGGAGGCTCGCGGGTCTTTCAACATCCGCAGGACTTGCGGTTCGAGGTTCTTCGACAGCTCGCCGCGCCGAGCGAGGTCGAACAGTTCGGCGTCGGGCATCGTGTTCCACAGGAAATACGACAGCCGCGAGGCGAGATGAAACTCATCGATCGGCCGAGCCTCCGGGCTGTCGGGGCGGTCGTCGAGTTCCACTCGAAACAAGAACTTCGGCGAGCAGAGCAACGCTTGCACGGCCCACTGCATTCCCGCTTCCCACTTCTCGCCGGCGACGACCGCTTGATCGACGACCTTCGCCATCGCCTCGACTTCCTGCGACGTCGCCGTTCGCCGATAGCCGCGCGACAGCAATCGTGTCAGCACTTCGCGAGTCTGTTCAGCCTGCGACTTGTCGGGCGAACACTTCAGCAGCATCAACTGCGACGCCGGTCGCGTTTCGAGCGGCCCTTCGGTCCAAATGTGTTCGATGAAGAGCTGCGGCGGCTCTTCCCCCTCCGGTGGTTTGACGACGGCGAGTCCGGCTCGCTGAATGTCTCCGCGGCGGTTAATCGGGAATTCGATCTGCTGGACGCTCTTCGCATCGCGAGCGGTGATCTCGAAGATTTTCAGAATCTTCAGCGGCTTCATCCCCTTCAACGCCGCACCCATGAGTTGATCGACCTCTTCATCGGGCGACGTTTCGGCCAGCTTGCCGCCGGAGATGAACAGCGCGACCCTCACCGGCGACGGACTCTTTTCGCTGACCTCGGCGTACATGTTCGCTCGCAGGATCAAGTCGGCGTCGGCGGCGAACTTCAGATAGTCTCCCGGAGCCGCGAACGGGCCGGAATGCACCGGCTCGGCGTGGGTTGGATTCATCTGACGGAACCGGCCCTGTGACGTCTGCGCGTTGTTCGGCTGCAAGAAGCGGCCTGACAAATAACGGCTCGCGGGTCGCGGTGGATTGGCCAGGATCACCCGTTGCGAGACCGTCTCGGCCGCCGCGAGGTATTGCTCCATCAAGATCGGAGAAAGAGTCAGCACGTCGCCGATGTTGTCGAATCCGTGCCCGATGTCGTCCGACGGAAAATCGGCGGCCGGGTTGAAGTCGGCTCCGACCAGATCGCGCAGCGTGTTGGCATACTCGACCCGATTGAGCCGCCGCATCGTGACTCGGCCGGGATCGGGCTTTGCGTTCTTGTCATGATGGTCGAAGACTGCCCGCGCGAGCGCGGTGAAGGTTTCGATTTCTTTGATGTCTGGCTTCGGTTTTTTTTCCGGTGGCATCTCACCAGACTCGACCATTTTCAGGATCGACTCCCACGTCTTCCGTTTCTTGACGACCGAGGCGTTGTCGGTGAAACCGGCCAGCGAAAGCTCAGCCTTCGGCTTGTCTCCGCTGTGGCATTCGAGGCAATGCGTTTTCAGGAACGCCGCGCCGGCTTGGCTGAAGTTCGGCGGACTGTCTTGCGACTTCCCCGACAGCGGAAACGACAGCACGAAGAACAGTACTTTGCCGAGTACAAGGCGGAGCGACGAACAGTTCATAAGCGAGGACTCGTGGCGGGCTAGAACGGTGGGCAAATTGAGGTTGGGTGCGTATCGTCGTCGGCTGGAAGGGCTGAGATCAAGCGTTAGGTCTGATGAGGCAGGCAAAAGATCGGGGGTAAAAAATGAGGCGGGAAAGACGGAGATCCGCCTCGAACAATCTGATGCCCGTCCCCTCGAACTTGCACCGCGCTGGTGTCACCTCTTTTACCCTCGATCTTTTGCCTCCCCTCTGATTTTTTCCAGGAAGCCACCCCATGCCGCAATATCGCATCTGGGATTTGCACTGCCATCTGCTCGGCATCGCCGGCCGCACGCCGGAAGAGAAGATGGCCAACCTGCTGGAGATCGCCGATCGGCACGGCATCGAGCGGCTCTGTCTGTTCTTCAGCAGCACTTGGTCGAAGACGCCGACGCCGGAGGAACTCAAAGCCGACAACGATGTCGTGATGCAGGCGATGTCGCATTGGGCCAATCGGACGCACGGCTTCTGCTACGTCAGCGGCGAGCATGTCGACTTCAGCCTCGCCGAGATGGACCGCTGCATCAAGAACGGCCCGATGGTCGGCATCAAACTGTGGGTCGCGAAGCGTGCTTCCGAACGGGAGCTTGACGCGATCATCCGCAAAGCGAGCGAACTCAAGGCGGTCATCTTTCAGCACACTTGGTTCAAGCAAGACGGCACGCAGTATCCCGGCGAGTCGACGCCGCTCGATCTTGTCGAATTGGCGAAGCGGCATCCCGACACACACTTCATTTGCGGTCACGCCGGAGGTCAGTGGGAGATGGGCATCCGCGCGATCCGAGCGTTCAAAAACATTTCGATTGAACTCGCCGGCTCTGACCCGACCGCCGGCTTCACCGAGATGGCCGTGCGCGAACTCGGTCCCGAGCGAATCATCTACGGCAGCGACAGCGCGGGGCGAAGCTTCGCCTCGCAACTGGCGAAGGTTTACGGAGCGGACATTTCTGAAGACGCGAAGCGGCTGATCTTTTCCGAAAACTTGCGGCGACTGATCGAGACCTCATTGAAGGGGAAGAAGTAAATTGAAGGGGAAGAAGTAAATCATGATCGACACCAACATCAACCTCGAACGCTGGCCGTTTCGGCGATTCGTGGACGACGCGACCGATCGGCTGGTGGCCAAGCTCAAGTCGCGTGGAGTGACGCAGGCTTGGGCCGGCAGTTTCGACGGGCTGTTTCATCGGGACATCGCCGCCGTGAACCAGCGGCTGGCCGATTCCTGCCGGCAGTTTGCTGACTTCTTGAAGCCGTTCGGGACGTTGAATCCCGTGCTGCCCGACTGGCACGACGACCTGCGGCGTTGTCACGAAGTCCACAAGATGCTGGGCCTGCGACTGCATCCGAATTATCACGGCTACACGCTCGACGATCCGCGATTTGCCGAGTTGTTATCGCTCGCATCCGAACGCGGGTTGATCGTGCAACTGGTGCTGTCGATGGAAGACGAACGGACTCAACACGCACTGCATCGCGTACCGCACGTCGATCCGAAGCCGCTCGTCGGCATCGTCGCGAAGTTGCCGAAGCTGCAGCTCGTTTTGCTGAATGCGTTTCGCTCGCTACCGGTCCTGCAATGCGGCGAGGTGGCGAAGGCCGGGCAAGTTTGGTTCGACATCGCGATGCTCGAAAGCGTCGCCGGAGTCGCGAAGCTCATCGAGCAAGTCTCACCCCGACGAATCCTGTTCGGTTCGCACTCGCCGTTGTTTTACTTTGAGTCAGCGGAACTCAAGATGGTCGAAAGCGGTTTTTCGGAACCGATCCTCAAGCAGATTCGCAGCTCGAATGCGGAAAGGCTATTGCAATGACGCGACCCGCCGACCCGCCGAATTGCCCCACCGAGCTAGAGCTGTCGGCCTTTCTGGTTGGCAAGCTCTCGACGGAGTCGCTCGCGCGGATCGAACGGCACGCTGAGGAATGCTCTCGCTGTCAAGCGTTGCTCGATCAACTCGACGGTAACGACGACGAACTGCTAACGAAGTTGGCTCACACATCCGGGACACGGTCAGTCGATCTCGAACAGGTTCCGGAACCGGTCCTCACCAGTGCGCGGACCGCAGTGACCAGCTTGCCGCTCGGCGAGCGACCGGAAGTGTCGCTCGATTCGGGGAGGCATTACGCGCGACTGTTGCACGAGGGTCCGTGTCGGCTGGGACGATTTGAATTGCTCAGCGAGTTGGGCGTCGGTTCGTTCGGGTATGTGTTTCGCGCGCGGGACGTCGAACTCGATCGCATCGTCGCGATCAAAGTCCAGCGGGCCGGAGCATTCGCCAGCGAGGAAGAAGTCGGACGTTTTTTGCGCGAGGCTCGCAGCGCGGCGGCGCTCACGCATCCGGCGATTGTGTCGCTGTTCGACACGGGGCACTCGGAAGATGGCGTCTGCTTTCTGGTGACGGAATACGTCGCGGGAGACACGCTGCAAGAACGGCTGAAGCAGCGTCGATTGGAGTTCCGCGAAACGGCCTCGCTCATGGCGGAGTTGGCGGACGCGGTTGAGTTCGCTCATCAGCACGGGATCGTGCATCGCGATCTCAAGCCGTCGAACATCATTCTCGATAAGTCCGGTCGGCCGCACATCACCGACTTCGGCTTGGCCAAGCGGAACGATTCCGGCGATCCGTCGATCACGTCGGACGGCCGCGTGATGGGGACGCCGGCCTACATGTCCCCCGAACAAGCGGCGGGCGATTTACAGGGGGTCGATGCTCGCACCGATGTCTACAGCCTCGGAGTGATGTTGTACGAAGCACTGACGGGCGAGCGGCCGTTTCAAGGGACGCACCGGCTGCTGTTGCTGCAAGTGCTCGAAGACGAGCCCCGTCCGCCTCGGCAGTTGGAACGGCACGTCCCGAAAAACTTGGAGACGATCTGTTTGAAGGCGATGTCGAAGTCCCCCGCGCGGCGCTATCAGACCGCCGCGCAGCTTGCGGCCGACCTGCGACGCTTTCTGGCGGGCGAGCCGATCACCGCTCGGCCCATTGGCCCGGCCGAACGGCTATGGCATTGGTGCCGGCGATATCCGGTGGCAGCGGCGCTGTTCGCGGCAGTGTCGATCGGATCGGCAGCGGGGTTCGTCTACCTCACGAATCTCTCGTCGTACTTTGTGCGTGAGACGGCGCTCGACAGTGCACGGATGGAGGCCGACATGATGGAGCGGACCAACGAGTACTACAGCGACCTGCTGACGCGGCTCGACACGCGTGACATCGCCGTCACGCACGAGTACGCAATGAAGCGAAACGCCTTGCCGCTGCCGGCAACGTTCACGATCGACTCGGCGCAGCGGATCAGCCAAGGGGACTCCGGCTTGCAGTTCCGGCTCTACAGCCAATACCCGTTCCGAGCCAACGGCGGTCCGAAGGACGATTTTCAGCGCGAGGCGTTGACGATCTTGACCGACCGCTCACGTCAGCCACCGCTACCGAGGCAACTGGAATATCACCGCTTTGTGACCATCGACGGCCGACCTTCGCTGAAGTACGCACGAGGCCAACTGATGAAAGAAAGCTGCGTGAAGTGCCACAACGCGCACCAGCAAAGCCCGAAGAAAAACTGGAAAGAAAACGAACTCGTGGGAGTGCTGCTCATCACGAGACCACTGGATCGGGACGTCGAGCGAACTCAAGCCGGCCTGCAAAGCGCGTTCGTCTTGATGGGCAGCGCGGTCCTCTTGCTGACCGGTTTCGCAATCATCGCGGCGATGCGATCTCGCCGCTCACACTAACCCGAAGCGCCAGCGAGGGCGAACGTTTCACCCGCCTGAATTTGAGAGCGTCTTGGAGCGATCGCCCTCGCTGGCGCTTCGGGTTAGTGTGTTGTCGCCTCGAATTGGACAACCCCATGACGACGTCTCCACAACTCGACTCAGCGGAATCGTCCGGCGACAAACTGCCGACGTCGGCGAGCTTGTTGGATCGAGCACGCCATCGGGACGACCTCGCCTGGAACGAATTGGTCGAGCTATACGCTCCGCTGGTTTACTTCTGGTGCCGCAAGACCAACATCGTCGAGCAAGATATCCCCGACGTCGTACAAGAAGTCTTCCGCGCCGTCGTGACCGGCATCGACGGCTTCCGCAAAGATCGCTCCGGCGACACGTTTCGCGGCTGGTTGCGAACAGTCACGCGCAGCAAACTCGCCGACCACTTTCGCCGGCTGAATCGCAACCCGGTCGCGATTGGTGGCTCCAGCATTCAATTACAGATGGAACACATCTCCGAAGATTCGAGCGACGGTGAGCCAGCCGACGGTGAGCCAGCCGACGGCGAAGACGACGAACGGCTCGCGGAGTTCGCGTTGTTCCATCGCGGCCTGGAAAAAATCCGCCACGACTTCGACCCCAAAACCTGGCAAGCCTTCTGGCGAGTCACCGTCGATGGCCTCTCCGCCACCGAAGCCGCCAATGAACTCGGAATGAAATCCGGCACCATCCGAGTCGCCAAATCCCGCGTCCTCCAACGCCTGCGAAGGCAGTTGGGGGATGTCGATTAGTTGACGGTCGGTAATCGTGCCTTCAACTCCGACAGTTCGTTTTGAACGACATGCCAGATGATTTCCCAATCGAGGCCGAAGTAGTCGTGAACAATCCGATTTCGCAGACCGGCAATCTGCGGCCATGGCACGTCGGCATGAGCCTGTTTGAAATCGTCTGGCAAGTTTCGCACGGCCTCGCCGATGATTTCCAGATTGCGAGCAACCGCGTCCTTGCGCAGGTCGTCGGCCAGGAATTGGTCGTGATCCAGTCCAGCGATGTACCGCTCGATCTTGTTGATCGACGTGCGAACGTCCTCGACAAGGATGAGCGGATCGCGTTTAGACATCGATCAACTCCGGCTCGATCAACTTCCACAAGCGGGGCTGGATCGCTCGCTGAGACACCAAGTCCACACGCTGCCCCAGCACTGCCTCTAATCGCTCGGCCAAGGTGACGAATCGCAAACCGATGCTTGGATCAACTTCCACCAAAACATCGACATCGCTGCCGATCGCCGCCTCGTCGCGAGCATACGAACCGAACAATGCCAGCCGCCGCAGCGGGAACTCCCGCTCAAGCCCCGGCTTTGCCGACTTCAATTGCAACAAGATGTCCTGACGGCTTCGCAACACGTCGTTTCTCCTGAAAATCACAGCCAGCCATGATAATCGCCATTTCCTTCGCCGACGATGAGATTTCGTAGGACTCTATTGAGCGTGTAACGCTTCAGCGTTATCTGGTCGGTGGGCAGAATTGCTCAAATCTCTCTTTCGCGTCCGAAACCGTACTCTTTCGACCAGGAGACAAAGCATGAACCAGACCAGCCGTCGTCATTTTATGGCCGATGTGGGCAAGGGGATGCTGCTCGCCAGCGTGGGATCATCGCTGGCTTCCGAAATGGGGCTGGCCACGGGAATGGCCGCCGAGGACACGAAGGGGCTGAACTTTGGCAGCTTGGAGCCGCTCGTGTCCCTGATGCAGCAGACGCCGTCGGACAAATTGCTGCCGGTGGTCGTGAAGAAGATCCAAGAGGGGACCGAACTGAAGACGTTGGTCGCGGCCGCCGCTCTGGCGAATGCTCGCGCGTTTGGCGGGCAGGATTACATCGGGTTTCACACCTTCATGGCGCTCGTGCCGGCGTTGCACATGTCGAAGGAACTGCCGGAGGCTCAACGGCCGTTGCCGGTGCTCAAGGTGCTGTACCGCAACACTTGGCGGATTCAGGATTCGGGCCACCAGGATCACGAACACGAAACTCTGCATCAGGTCGCCGCTGCCGAGCCTGCCGGTGCGGCTCCGACCGGGGAAACGGTTCGCGAGTGCTCTCGCAAAGTCGACTTCGATGCGGCTGAGCAAGCCTTCGCGGCGATCAGCGCCAAGGGCCAACCGGGCGAGGCGTTCAATCATCTGCAATACGCGCTGCAGGACGAAGTCGATGTGCATCGCGTCGTGCTGGCGTGGCGAGCTTGGGACACGCTCAACGTGACCGGCATGGAGCACGCTCACACGTTGCTGCGGCAATCGGTGCGGTACTGCGTCCAAAGCGAAAAGTACCAGTGCGACCGAGACAAGCCGGCGCACGAGGCTCGCGTCAACAGCATCTCTCACGTCCGCAATGTGCTGCCGAAGCTGTTGGATCAGTATCAGCTCGTGTCGAAGCCGATGGGCACGCGACGCATGGACGACGCTTGGGTCGAATTGATGAGCGACACGATCGTTACTTCGAACCGCGAACGAGCCGCCGATGCGGTCGCGGCTGCTCTGGCCGACGGCGTCTCGCCAGATGACATCGGTGAGGCGATCTCTCTGGCCGCGAACTCGCTGCTGTTGCGAGACACGGCCGCTCGCACGCACGGCGATTCCAAGGGTGTGCATGCCTCCGACTCGGCCAATGCCTGGCGGCACATCGCGAAGGCGAGCAACCATCGTAACGCCGTCGCGAGCCTGATCGTCGGCGCGTATCACACGGCCGGTCAGGGGGGCGACTTGCAGAAGTACCCGCTGTCGTTCGTTGATCATCTCGAGAAGGTCACGACCAACGATCCGGCTGCGATCCTCAAGCTCGCCGAGGGAGCGATCCGCGAGAACAACCAGACGCTCGCCTGCGCCGCGGTTCATCGCTACGGCCAACTCGGCCACGCCCCGCGAGGCGTCTTCGATCTGATGCTCAAGTACGCCATCAGCGAAGACGGCCGTCTGCACGCCGAAAAGTACTACCGCACCGTCAGCGAAGAGTTCGCCACGATGCGTTCGGCATTCAAGTGGCGTGAGCTGACGGCACTTGCTCGTGTGACCGCCAGTTCATTCGCGTATGACCGCCTCGACAAACACGGCTTCCGTGCTCCGGGATACGACGAAGCGTGCAAGCTGCTGGGCATCGGTTAAAGCGGCCCATTGAGCGAACTTCGTCGACGCAACACGGAGGACGGGCACTCTTGCCCGTCCTCTTTTTTGTGCCGTCAATTCCGACTGAACGCTGGCGGAAAGCCGGCTGAAATACCGGCGGCCTCTTTCCGCTGTCGCTGCCGCAGGTGATTCAAAACGAGATCACTACGGAGATCGACATCCGGTTCTTCCAACAGCAATTGGGTGTCGATCGTACTCAAGCCGAGCGAGTGACCGAGCACATCACACAGCACTCCGAGCGGCAGTTCGGCATCGAGCAACTGGTGCAGCAGCGGATCGGATTGCAGTTCCGGCAGGATCTCGGTGGCTCCCGACAGCAATTCTCGCTGGCGATGTCGGCGATCAATGGTCGGCTCGGACGGGTAGAAGTCCGAGACCAAAGCCAGCTTGGCCGTGCGATACGGTTGGTCGTTGTCGAGTTCTGTCTCGATGCGTGCTCGGCAAACACCCCGCAGGGCGAGATTGAATCGGCCATCGGGCAGTTTCTCTTCGACCGCAATGCGGCCCAGACAAACGACTGGATGAATCTTTGCAGCCTTGGTTTCGTAGGCCAGCTCTTGATTCGGACGCAGCAGAGCCATCGCGATCAGCCGGTCGCTGTCCAAAGCGTCGGCGATCATCGCTCGGTAACGCGGCTCGAAGATGTGCAGCGGCAGCCATGTGTGCGGGAGATGCACCACGTTCGGCAAAGGAAACAACGGTGCCTGCCCGGTGAACAGCTTCAGATCGTCTTGAACGTCAAACGTGTCGCTCATGCTGCGGCATCCTCAGGGAAAGCGATCTTCGGGACCAGTTCGTCTCGAAGTTGAATGTCGGTTGGATACTTTTCTTTGTGGTCGAGCAACTCTTGGAAGCAGCGCTGGTAGTCGGCCAGGAACGTGGCGAGGTCAATTCCCAGGAAGCTCGGCCGGTACGGATCGAGCTTTTGCCGACACGAGTCGTACAGCTTCCTCGCCCCGCCAAAGTTCTCATTGCCGAAGTGGAACAGCGAAACTGATGCCTGAATCAACCCTTGCAGGAATTTCTTTTCGTCACCGAGTGACTCGGTCCACAGCTCTTCCCAGACGTCGTGAGCCTCGAAGAATTCCTCCTCGTTGAACAATCGCAGCCCTTCGAGGTACTGCGGTGCGTATCTATCCGACATGGGGTTGGTCCTGTTGAGTCTTTGATCGAAGGAAACTAACCCGAAGCGCCAGCGAGGGCGAACGCTTCAAGCAGCCTTGAACTCGCAAGTGTCTCGGAGCGCTCGCCCTCGCTAGCGCTTCGGGTTAACTTGAAGGGCGAATTCTAGCGCGGCCCGAAACCGCCAGTCCACGAGCAACTTTCCAAACTCGACAACTTCATCATGACTCAGAGCAAAGCTGCCTCGCGCGGCGATGACCGAAAGCAACGTGCCCTCAAAATCGCTCGCCAATTGGCTGAGATCTACGCTGATGCCGAGTGCGCGCTGAAGCACGATAACCCGTTTCAATTGCTTGTGGCGACGATTCTGTCGGCTCAATGCACCGACGAACGGGTCAACATGGTCACACCGGCTCTGTTCGCGAAGTATCCAACTCCGGACGCCTTGGCCGACTCGAAGCAAGCCGATGTCGAGAAGATCATCCAATCGACCGGCTTCTTCCGAGCGAAAGCGACCAACCTCCGCGGCATGGCTCAAGCGTTGGTCGAGCAATTTGGCGGTGAGCTACCGCGTACGCTCGACGAGATGGTCGCGCTGCCGGGAGTTGGCCGGAAGACGGCGAACGTGGTGCTCGGTACCGCGTTCGGCCTACCGACCGGCGTGGTCGTCGATACGCACGTCAAACGTCTCACGCGACTCTTAGGGCTGACGAAAAATCTCGATCCGGTGAAGATTGAGCACGACTTGGCAGCGTTGCTGCCGAAGTCCGAATGGATCAACTTCTCGCACCGCCTGATTCATCATGGTCGTCGAATCTGCAACGCTCGCAAACCCAACTGTCCCGAGTGCCCGCTGTTAAAATTCTGTCCTCGCGTCGGACTGCCGTCGCTGTCAACATAGCCGCCTCGTTCTACGAGGCGGAGTAACCGCGAAAAGACCGAACGATGCTCACCAGATTTGGAATGCCGCTAGACGTTCGCCCTCGCTGGCGCTTCGGGTTGGTGTGTTGGCTGATGCTGCCAACGGTGAGCGTTCTCGCTGCCGAGTCGCTCACTGGGAAGCCGTTCGGAGCGGCGTTGGATCAGAGAATAGGTGGTGCATGGGGCGGTCAAGTTGGTAACACCCTGCGCGACGTTGTTCGGCAACTGACGGACTCGCAACACGTCTCGATCATTCTGGATCGACGAATCGATCCCACTCAGTCGGTCGAACTGACATTGCCGCCGACTCCGTTCCGCGATCTCTTGTCCGCGATCGCGAGCCAAGGGAATGCTGGCCTGTCGATCGTCGGCAACGTCGTCTATGTCGGCCCGCCGGATTCGGCCAAGAAGCTGCGGACTTTGGTGGAGCTGCGCAACTCGGACTTGTCGAAGTTGACCAGCGGTGCGCCGTCGAGCAAGTCGCCGTGGAGGAATCGGACCACCGCGCTGACTCAGAGGAAAACCTTCGCTTGGCAAGAACTTGATCGTCCACGCGATCTGCTGCTGCAAGTCGCCAGCAAGTTTCAGATCGAGATTGACGGTCTCGACAAACTGCCGCACGACTTGTGGGCCGCCGGATCGCTGCCGCAAACGACGGCCACCGAAGCGCTGTCGCTGCTGCTCGTGCAATTCGGCTCGACGTTCGAGTTTGTCGCCGATCGCGCGGCGATACGCATCGTGCCGATTCCTAAGGCTGCCTTCGTCGAGCGGTCCTACACCGTTTTGGCCAACTCACCCGTGATTCTGGAGGCGGCTCGCAAGCGATTCGAAGATGTCGAACTGGAACAATCGGGTGCCAAGCTGATCGCGCGAGGGACCGTCGAACGACAAGCGGAACTCGCTCTCTGGCTGAAACCGGGAAACCAGAAAACCAGCAAGCCGACCGAGAAGCCGCTCGGCGAACGACGTTTCACGCTCAAACAGAGAAACGTCTCCGTCGGTGAGTTTCTGAAGACGTTCAGCGATTACGGAGTGAAGATCAAATACGACGCGGCGGAGTTGGCGGACAAAGGGATCAAGCTCGACCTCAAGATCGAATCGATTGACGTCAAAGAGGTCTCTGTCGAAAACCTGTTCCGAGAAGTCCTTGACCCGTTGGGGGTCGAGGTCGCGGTGGTCGACGACGAGATTCGGCTTCAGCCGAAGGGCAAGTGATCCGCAGCGATGTCCGGAAACGACAGCAGCCCGACGGCGATTCGCGTGTCGGGCTGCAAGCATCCGTCATGGACGAGCGGCAAAAGCTACTTCGCAGCGGTTTCCAACGTCGCGAACGCGCTGATACGGAACGCCTTCGCAATCAGGATCTCTTTATCCCCTTGATTCTTCGCCTTGGCATACTTAGCACGGAGCTTCTTCAATTGTTCTCCACGCTTGCGTCGCCGAGCCAATTCACGCTCACGTTCACATCGTCCCATGATTCGTTGTGACCTCGCACCCTGAAATCGTTGACCAAATTTGTTTTTGCCCCAAAGCAGGGCGAGACTTGTAGCGAGCCGGTGGATGTTGGTCAACCGGCCCAGCGAAAACCCTTCCCGGCGCGAACGACATCCCTCATGCTGCTGTCATGTCCGCACCGTACTTCGCCGAATTGATTGTCGAGCCGTTTCTCAGTGGCAAGCGGATCGACACGTTTCTGGTGAAGCACTTCCGCAATTATTCCAGTTTCCGGCTGCAGCGAATCGTGCGAGCGGGCGAGGTCCGTATCAACGATGTCGTGTGCGACAACGATTCACGGGTCTATCGCGACCAGCGAGTCTCGGTACGCCTGATCGAGCCTCCCGATCGGCTGCTGCCGCCGACTCCCGGCCCGCTGCACATTCTCTACGAAGATCCGTGGCTGCTGGTCGTCGTCAAGCCGTCCGGCCAGATCGCTCACCCCGCGGGCGACTACAAAACCGACTCGCTTGCCAATGTCGTCCAACATCATCTCGATCAACAGACTCGCTGGCGCGGGTTGCTGCGGCCGGGCATCGTGCATCGGCTCGACCGGCTGACCAGCGGTGTCATGGTTGTCTCGAAGGAACACCTTTCGCACGCGCTGCTGACCGAAGCCTTCATGCGGCGGCAGGTTCACAAGACGTACGTCGCGTTGGTCATCGGGGTCGTCGAGGCGGACAGCGGAACAATCGACAAACCAATCGGCGAGTCGCTCGATCCCGAAAGTTGTTTGGTGACGACGCACCCCGATGCGCGAGACGCGCGGTCGGCGATCACGCATTTCCGAGTCATCGAACGATTCGCTCGACACACGCTCGTCGAAGCGAAGCCGATCACCGGCCGACATCATCAAATCCGAGTCCACTTCGCCGACCTCGGACACCCTGTTGTCGATGACGAATTCTACGGCCCATACGGCTGGATCAAGAAAGCACCCGACGGCACACCGGTCCCCGTTCCGGCCGACCGCCGACCGCCGACCGCCGACCGCCGTGATACCGTTTTTCTGGTCGATGAGTCCGAAGAGCCGACCGCCCAATCGATCCCACCCGAACTGTTGCTGATCGGTCGCCATGCACTCCACGCGCATCGGCTCGAATTCCGGCACCCAATCACTTGGGAGCCGCTCGCGTTCGAGGCCCCGTTGACCGACGACATTGCCCGTGTCATCGAGCGGCTACGCGAATAATTCCCGAATCGGCTCGCCACCGCCGTCAAATTGAGCCGGACGACCGAACTCCGTCGCAACCACGATCAACGTCGAATCGAGCAGCTTTTTCGTTTCAAGATCGAGCACCAACGCCAACAACGCTTGATCGAGTTCGGCGATCAGTTTGTGCTGAATCACGATTCCCTCGTTGTGGACGTCCCAGCCGGTGCCGAAGAGGAAGTTGAGATTGTGCGAGATTTCGATGAACTGCACGCCCCGCTCGATCAGCCCACCGAGATTCAGGTTTTCGAGGGAGGCACTCGGAGATGCCCTGCCGCTCGCCTGTCTCCTCTTCTCTGTGGGTCCTGTGAGAAACAATTCTCCCAAATCAATCCACGATTCTGACCAAGCGACACAAGAAACTTCAACGCGGTGGATTGCCAGAAATCGGTCTGATACGCTCAAGTCGCTACTGGTGGTAGGTGATCGGATTCTCTGGATTTGTTTCCCTCGACCAAAGCAATCGCTCAAAAAGGTGCCAATGATGTCAGTCAACGGGCAGTCTTCTGGGGTCGTAACGGCTTCGTTTGCGAACGAACGCATCGACCAACTGCGGCAAAGCTTTTGGATGTCCCTGAAGAGTGGCTCCCGGCCCGTAATAGAAAAGTGGCTGTCAGACGCGCCAAGTGAACTTCAGTCGAAGCTGTTTCAGGAATTGATGTCAGCGGAAGTGGAGTTTCGATTGTCCTGTGGCGAGAACCCGAATCCGGACGAGTACCGGCATCGACTTCCCGACTTTCAGCCGCACATTGAAGAGTTTTTCACGCACCTGCCGATGCAAAGGCCGAGTGATTCGAACAACAACACATACGATTCCACGATTAGTTTTTTCAAACGTTTACCCGCTCAAGGCCCCCCGCGACGTTCGCGTGAAGCCGGAGAGTCGATCGGACGCTATCGGCTTGAGAAATTGGCCGGACAAGGTGGCTATGGCGAGGTTTGGCGAGCAACCGATACTGTCTTGAAGCGAACCGTCGCTCTCAAGTTGCCACTCCCGCACCATGCCATGTCCCCGGAACATCGCAGCCGTTTCTTGCGCGAGGCGCAGAATGTCGCGTCGCTGACTTTCTCTGGCATCGTTCCCGTTTATGACTTCGGTGAGAACGAAGAGGGTGTATTCATCGCTTCAGAGTTCATCGAAGGGGAGACACTTGCGAATCGCATGAAGCGTGGCGACATACCGTTGACCGAAGCCATCGGATTTGTGATCACGGTCTCACAGACTCTGCATCAGGCGCACTTGCAAGGACTGGTACACCGAGACGTCAAACCTGCCAACATCCTGCTTCGGGAGAATGGCACTCCTGTGGTCGCTGACTTCGGCCTGGCGGTAACCGAGCGTGGGCAGTTGACAGAATCGGCGGCGGTCAGTGGCAGCTTCGCCTACATGTCTCCCGAACAGGCACGCGGCGATAGTCATCGCGTCGACGGGCGCTCGGACATCTTCAGTTTGGGCGTCATCCTGTTTCAACTGCTCACGCACCGTTTGCCGTTCGAGTTCACAAGACCTTCGGAATACCTCGAACAAGTCGTCAACCGCGATCCTCGTCCACCACGGTCGATCGACGATTCGTTGCCCCCGGAACTGGAACGAATTTGTCTGAAGTGTCTCGCGCGAACCGCCTCCGATCGCTACACCACGGCGCTCGACCTGGCAAATGATCTTGTCAATTGGCAGAGTCAATCCAGCAAGCCGTTGGCAGCGTCGCGTGTATTACTCAAGCGACTGAGCCTCATCAGCAGCGCGGCAGCGATTATCGTGCTTGCGGTTTTTCTTTCGGGTGCGTTCGGTCGGCGCGATGTAGACCGTCCGCTCAAAGTCCCAACCTTGCCGATCGTGCCTGTATCAGAGTTGCAGACCTTGCAACCGGGGCGTCTGACCTCACTTTTCCAGCAACTTCCCACGATTATCGTTTGGCGTCCCAGCGATGATCAAGAACCACCATTGCATGATCCGCCGTCGAAGTCCTACACGATTCGTTCCCCGCAAGACATGCTGCTCGCCAGCGCGGCGACACATCCCTCGCGACCATTTGTCCTGCAAACAGAATTCACGATTCGTGATGACGTTGGTTCGGCAGGGTTCTTTTGGGGACTGCACACCTCCAAACGTGATGGCATTCGTCGCTGTTACGCGACCTACTTGAGACGACTGCGGGGAAATAAGCCCTGGGAATTACTTGTGGAAGAAATGCAGCTCGAAAAACTGGGTGGCGACCGCTCGGTGGTCCGCTCCACGTTGGCTTACGAGCAGCGAAGCGTCGAGTTGGAGCACGCGGATCATGTGCGGCTGGTGATCGAAGTGTCGCCCGAAAGAATCATGCTGCGGCTCAACGATCAGCCGGTCTGGGAACCCAGCACCGACGAATGGGCCTCACCATGTCTTCCCGGCCAATCCGCTGAGCTTGGTGTCTTGGGGAATGGCGCGTCGGTTACGTTTCACGAAGCAACTGTGCGTGTGGTGGATTGACCTCAACCTTTTTTCAGGGAGATTTCAACGATGGCAATTGGCGTGAACTCTGTTTCCATTGGCACCTGCACCGCAGGACAAATCACGGTGACTGCCAATGTCGGGTTTCCATCCGGCGCGATCAACAAGGAAGTGAAAGCAATCATCATTAACAGCGCGGGCGCTCCGGTGAGTCCTCTCTTCGTGTTGTCCAACGTCGCCGGTGACGACTACGTTGGGAGCGTGTCGGGAGTTCCTGGCGGAGGTCCGTACAAGGCCAAGGTCTATGCCAGTTGGATGGTGCCTGGCGATAGCAACAAGACGAGCACGAACACGTCAAGTTGCCCACTGCCGCCACCGCCGCCACCTTTGCCCCCTCCGCCACCAGCGATTTCAAAAAAATAACACAACCGGTGCGGTGAATTCCCAAAGCAACGATACGGTGATGTGGATCGATTCGCGGCCATACGCTCTGGCCGCGAAACGATTCGTGAATTGGTTCGCTGTTGCAGCTACGGCGACATCACTGCCCCAAAAAACGTGGCAGTGGTGAGCGGCGTCATAGCTTGGCGTCGATATTGACCCACGTCTTTTTCTCGAACGATTCGAGCGTGGCGTCGGCGACCGCTTGGGCGAGTGCTCCGTGATCGAAACCGGGGACACAGTCGCGGCCTTCGGTGATCGCGCTGACGAATTCCCAGACGAGGTCGTAGCGGAAGACCGTGCTCGGCACACCGTCGTTCGGGTTGCGCGGGCTGCCAGGGATGACCAGGAACTCGCGCGGGACCGCTTGCTTCTGCATCGTGCCGCCGTGCTTGCCGATGACGATGTTGTTTGGGTCCGTGAGCTGATACGCGGCCGAGCCTTCGCTGCCGTTGACCTCGGCCCATTCGTAGCCGAAGCCGTTGTTGTGATGCCCCTTCATCAGCGTGCTTCCTTCCCACACGCCGGTGGCTCCGCTCTCGAACAGGCCGATCAGCGAAGACCAGTCATCGACTTCAGACGGAGCACATGCTTGGCCGTCGTTCGTTTTCTCACGCTTGGCGAATTGAGCGACCGCGCCGCAGATCGTTTTGATCGGACCCATCAAGTCCATCGAGAAGTCGATGCGGTGGATCGTCATGTCGAACAGGTCGCCAGCTCCCGCGAGATTCTTGTACTGCCGCCAACCCCAACTCGTCTCCGGCCAGTCGAGAAACCGCTGGCTGCGAAAATGCCGAGGCGTGCCGAGCGACCCGCTCTTTACCAGATGCCGGACGTACCGCATCGACGGAGCGAACCGATAGGTGAACGCCGTCATGTGCCGCAGGTTCTTGTCGCGAGCCGCTCGGAACATCTCTGCCGATTCGGAGAAGTTCAGCCCCAGCGGCTTCTCGCACATGACGTGCTTGCCGCCGGCGATGCAAGCCAGCGCGATCGGTTTGTGCGTGTAATTCGGCGTCGCGATGATGACCGCGTCGATGTCGGGATCGGCGGCGATCTCCTCGAACTGCGTCGTCTTCTTCGTCGGCCCCCAATCCTTCTGCCGCTGATTGAGCAGTTGCTCGTTCGGGTCGCAGACGGCAACCAGTTCGCAGCGCTGGTCGATCCGAATTCCAGGGACGTGGTGATAATCGGAAACCGCGCCGGCTCCGATGATGGCGATGCGAACTTTGGACATGGTTGAGCAATGCAGTTTGATGGTGAAAGTTGGCCAAAACGAGGGGGAAGAATGAGGAATCCGGCGGGCATTGGGAAGCGCCAACCCAGCTTGCATGTGCCAGAGAAATCTCGAATGGGTGGCGGTCGTGTTTAGCTGGATCGCAGCAATGCTCGAAAGCCTGCTTGCTCGAAATGTTCGTCCGTCGTTAAGGCTTCGGTGAGTCCGTGCTGCTGCATGACGACGAAAGACGCACAGTCAATCAGACCCCACTCTTTGTCAGGCCGGTTGTGGAACAGCTCGAATGCCTGTTGGTAGAGTTCGTCGGTCAATGGGACGCATTCCACTTGCGGATCATGTTCGAGTGCGTCCAACAATTGAGCGGCGGCCTGCCGATAGCGTTGTTTGGCCAACGCATTGCCAATTTCCAACAACACGGCTCGCGTGGTGATGAGCTTGGTTTGCCGGAGTTCGAACTGTTCGGCCAACTCGACGGCGCGGGCGTGATGCGAATCCGCTTCCACAGACAACGCGATGGCGTAAGCCGTATCGAGAAACACTTCATTCATCGCTGGGCTTCGCTCCGCCGTAGAGATAATCATCCAGGCGATCCGACCAATCCGCCGGTCCGGAAAGCCGCAACGAACGGGCCACGCGCAAGAACGACTTCGGCTTGTCCTCGGCCGGAGACTTCGTCGTGACGATCAATTGGACTCGAGTGTTGGGCTGCAATTCGACGGCTTCCGAGGGACGAAACACCTCGCCGTCAAACGTCGCTTCCAGGATTTGACTCATGGCTGGCCTCCGGTCACCAGCATATCACCCGATTCACAGGCCGCCCACCCGGAATAACGCATGTGTTCGGCTCGATGTTTTGACATGATTCCAACGCTACACTCGGTCCCATGAGCTACAAGTCAGAATCAATTGCAACTGCCATCGGTCGGATGAACCGGCAGTATTTTCTGCCGGCAATCCAACGGGAATTCGTCTGGAAGCCGGAGCAAATCGTCCAACTGTTCGATTCCATTATGCGAGGCTACCCGATCAGTTCATTCCTGTTCTGGGAATTGAAGCCGGAGAATCGAGACAAGTGGCAGGTTTACAAATTCTTGGAAAATGCCCGGCACGGAGGGACGCACAACGAACTTGCCAACACCGCTGGGTTTCCCAATTTGGCGCTGGTGCTAGATGGCCAACAGCGTCTCACGTCTTTGATGATTGGTTTGCGTGGCGCGTATGAAACGAAGAAGAAATACAAGCGATGGGACAACCCCGATGCCTGGAGCGTGCAACGGCTACATCTCGATCTCATGGCAGAATCGCGGTTGGATGACGAGGGCGTTGAAACGGGCCTCTACTACAAGTTTGAGTTCATGGATGCCGAACCCGAGCCGGACGCGGAGCACTACTGGTTCCGAGTTGGGCGCATACTGGATTTTGACGAGCGGACGAAGTTTGAGGCGTTTCTTGATGAGCGAGACGATGAACTCACGGCGCGCGGTTTGACTCGGAGTGAACGCAAGATTTTCGAGCGGAATCTGAAGCAGTTGTACCAAGCTGTTCACGTCGATGAAGTCATCGCCTACTACACCGAAACGGATCAAGACTACGACCGAGTGTTGGATATCTTCGTGCGAGCCAACGAAGGCGGCACAAAGCTAAGCAAGTCGGACCTTCTTCTTTCGATGGTCATTTCAAGCTGGGATGGCGTGAATGCCCGGCAGGAGATTTTCAATCTGGTGGACCGGCTGAATACTCAAATGCCGCGCCGGAACGATTTTGACAAGGACTTCATTATGAAGTCTTGCCTCGTGTTGACGGACTTGCCGGTCGCCTACAAGGTGCAAAACTTCAACAACGCCAATCTCACGACCATTCGGCAGAATTGGTCAAACATCAAGCAGGCTGTGGAACGTGGTGTGGGCCTTGCCAATTCATTCCACATTGATCGGGACAACCTGACTAGCGCGAACGCTCTGATCCCGGTCATCTATTATCTCTTCAAAAATCCGGGCGTCACGCTCAGGGGTTCATCCCCGTTTGAGGTTCGCAACGCGGATTCGATTCGACGCTGGCTAATCATGGCCCTGTTGAATGGTGTCTTCGGTGGAACTTCAGACAACATGCTGCGCGACATCCGCGCAACACTTCAGACGATGCCGGACGCGGGAACCGATTTCCCAATCAGCGCGATCAATTCAACAATCAAAAAAGCACGACGATCCGCCGACTTTGACGACTCTGCATTGGACGACATCTTGGCGCTCACCTACGGCCAGCAGCAGACTTTTCTTGCCTTGTCACTTCTTTACGACGACGCCAGTTGGGGCACGTTGCAATTCCATCAGGATCATCTATTCGCCCGCAGCATGTTCAAGCCCGAAGAGCTGTCACGCTTGAACCGAATTGACTGGGACAGCAGCAAGGACCGGATCGGAAACCTTTGCTTGCTGCTAGCGCATGAGAACACCGGGAAACAGGACTTGCCAATCGACGAGTGGTTGGCATCGCGCGATCCGGGGTTTTTGCGGCGTCATTTGATCCCGGACGACAAAGCACTTTGGAGGTTCGATCGATTCCCTGATTTCCTCAGAGCGAGAGAGGAATTGATCCGAGGACGATTCAAAACGCTCTTCGCACCGCCGACTGTGCCTGCATCTGATTGATGGCAGCGCTGCACGGAAGATGATTACTTCGCCACACGTTTCCATCTCGCTTGCGTGACGAATAAAGTGAGGGCCCCGTTGAGAATCCTCACCTGCGAGTTGGCCCGCCTCTTTTCGCTCAGGAGTTTGTGATGTTGCGATGCGTTTCGTTGCTGGTCGTGGCTGGTTTGGCGTTTGGGATCTTGGCCGGAAACTCTTCTTCCGAGCGGCCGGTGCGGGCGGCGGACTCGTTGACCGAGAAGGATTACCGCTCGGCGTGGCACAAGCTGACGGTGCCGGGGACGTGGGACGATCAATCGAACGGCGTGCTCGCCAAGTTTGACGGCATCGCCTGGTATCGCGCCGAGGCCAAGATTCCGGTTGAGTGGCAGTCTACTCAAATCACCATCGCGACCGAGCAGATCGACAACGCCCACGAGGCGTACTTCAATGGTGTGAAGCTCGGCGGAGCGGGAGCGTTTCCTCCGAAGTACGAAAGCGGATTGAAGGAGTTGAAGAAGTACGTCGTCCCTTCGGAACACATCCGCTACGGTGAGCCGAACGTTATCGCGATCCGCATCTACGACCACGATGGCAAAGGTGGCTTCAAAGGGGCGGCTCCGAACGTCAGTGCCGGCGGGCAGACGATTCGCATGGAAGGGAAGTGGGATTTTCGACTCGGCGACGACGCGGTGTTCGCCGCGCGCGTCGATGACAAGAATGCTCCGAAGCTGCCCAGTGATCCGGCGTCGTTCAGCAAGATTTTGGCATCGCCGCACAGCGCGCCGGTCGGAAAGGCTCCGGCCGATTACACGCCGATCGTGCCGCCGAACGAGGCGCTGAAAACCTTCACGGTGCCGGACGATCTCAAGCTGGAACTGGTGCTGGCCGAGCCGCACGTCAAGCAGCCGCTGCACATGACCTGGGACGAGCGAGGCCGGCTTTGGGTCGTGCAGTATTTGCAGTATCCGTATCCGGCCGGGTTGAAGATGGTCAGCAAGGACGTCTTCTGGCGAGCGGTCTACGACAAAGTCCCGCCGCCGCCGCCGCAGGGAGAGCCGGGTCTGGACAAGATCACGATCCACGAGGACACCGACGGTGACGGCAAGCTCGATAAGCATTCGACGTTTCTGGATGGGCTGAACATCGCGACGTCATTGGCTCTCGACCGCGACGGCGTGTGGGTGATGAACCCGCCGTACTTGCTGTACTACGCCGACAAGAATCACGACGACGTGCCCGACGGCGATCCCGAAGTCCACCTGCAAGGCTTCGGCCTCGAAGACACGCACTCGGTCGCGAACTCACTGCGTTGGGGGCCAGACGGTTGGCTCTACGGCTGCCAGGGGAGCACGACCAGCAGCGCGGTCATGCGACCCGGACTCGACAAACTGCCGGTGCATTCGATGGGACAGCTCATCTGGCGGTATCACCCGGCGACGCGCCGATTTGAAATCTACTCAGAAGGTGGCGGCAACAGCTTCGGCTGTGAGATCGACTCCGAAGGCCGTGTCTTCTCCGGCCACAACGGCGGCGACACACGCGGCTTTCACTACACGCAGGGAGGCTACTACCAGAAGGGCTTCAACAAGCACGGGCCGCTGTCGAACCCGTATGCCAACGGCTACTTCAACGCGATGGGCCACGCGAATGTGCCGCGGTTCACGCACAACTTCGTGATCGACGCCGGTGCCGCGCTGCCCGACAAATATCGCGGCCACTTGTTCGGCATCGAACCGCTGCAAGGCCGAGTCGTCGAGGCCGATCTCACGAACGATCGCTCGTCATTCAAGACGAAAGACCTCGGCTACACGATCACCTCGACCGACCCGCGCTTCCGCCCCGTCGAGATCAAAGCCGGCCCCGATGGAGCGATCTACGTTGCCGACATGTACGAGCCGCAGATCGCGCACCGACAGCACTTTCAAGGCTTGATCGACAAGGACAACGGCCGCATCTATCGGCTGTCGGCGAAAACGGGGCCGCCTAAAGGCGGAACTCCAGCGGGAACTCCAGCGGACCTTGGCAAGAAGACGACTGCCGAATTGGTCGAGCACCTTCAGCAGCCGAACAAGTGGCAGCGTCAAACCGCGCTGCGGCTCATCAGCCAGCGTCGCGATCGCACCGTGCTGCCGCTCCTCAAAAAGAACATCGACGCAAGCACAGGCCAGTTCACGCTCGAATGCTTGTGGGCGGTTTATCAACTCGGCGGACTCGACGACGCGTTCGCCCAGAAGTGTCTCGCCCACAAAGAGCCGCTCGTCCGCGAATGGACCGTGCGGTTGAGCGGCGACTTGCCACTTGATCTGGCGGCTGCGGCGAATGCGACAGGCCGAGCCGTGCCGGGGCCGCGCGAAGCTCAGGACGCGCATCTGATGGGACATCGTTTCGCCGAGACGCGAGCGTCGATCCCGCTGGCTCGCAAGCTGGTCGAGGTCGCGAAGTCGGAAACCTACGTCCGAGTCCGCAGCCAACTGGCATCGACCGCCAAGCGACTGCCGGCCGATCAGGCGCTGCCGCTGATTGACGCCTTGACGACTCACAACGAAGACGCCGACGACATTCACATCCCGCTGCTGTTGTGGTGGGCGTTGGAATCGAAGGCCACGAAAAGTTCGGCCGCGATTGTCGGCCTCTTCAAAAACGCGGATGTTTGGAAGCGGCCGCTCGTCGAGAAACATCTCGTTTCACGCACGATGCAACGGTTCGCTCAAGCCGGCTCGCGCAACGATCTGCTCGTCGCTGCCGATCTGCTGGCGAAGGCTCCGACCACCGAGCACAAGCAAGAGCTCCTGAAAGGTTTCGAGGCCGCGTTCAAGGGCCGACCGCTCAGCGGGTTGCCGGATGAACTCGTGAAGCAAATCACCGAGTCCGGCGGAGGATCGCTCGCATTGCGAGTTCGCCAGAAAGACGCGGCGGCCATCGACGAAGCTCTCAAACTCGTCGCCGTCGAAGTTGGAGTTCCGCCTTCAGGCGGTCCTCCGTCGAAGTCAGATCCGCCTAAAGGCGGGACTCCAGCGGAGGCCAAGACGCGCCGTATCGAACTCGTGCAAACGCTCGGTGAGGTTCAGCCGAGCGGATCGGTCAACGTTTTGGTCTCGATTGCGAAGACGTCGGCGGACAACGACGTCCGTTCGGCCGCGCTGACGGCGCTGCTCGGTTTCAAAGACGAGGTGATCGGCTCGGAAGTGCTGACCGTCTTCTCCAGCTTGCACGACGACGTGCAGTCGGTCGCGCTGACATTGCTGACCAGCCGCGCCGCTTGGGCCACACAGCTTCTGGAAGCGATCGACGCCGGCACGTTGAAACCAGAGGTGCTGCCAATCGACGTCGTTCGCAAACTGACGTTCCTCAAAGGTGACAAGCTGGCCACGTTGGTCAAGAAGCACTGGCCGAAACTTGAAGGTGCCAGCACGGCCGAGATGCAGGAGCTGATCGCCCGGTTCGCATCGGTCGCTAAATCCGAAGGGGGCGAGCCGTTCGAGGGCAAAAAGATTTTCATGCAGTCGTGTGGCAAGTGTCACCTATTGTTCGGCGAAGGAGGCCGCATCGGCCCCGACCTGACCGCGTTCAAACGGAACGACGTCAATCACATCCTCACGAACGTCATCAACCCCAGCGCCGAGATTCGCGAGGGCTTCGAGGCGATCGTCGTCGTTACGAATGACGGCCGTACAATCACCGGCTTCCGAGCCGACCAAGACGCCCGCGTACTGGTCGTGCGTGGCATCGACGGGCAAAACATCTCGATCAACCGCGACGACATCGAAGAGATCGTCCCGCAGAAGAAATCGCTGATGCCCGAAGGATTGCTCAACAATCTGACCGAAGAGCAGGTCCGCAATCTCTTCACCTACCTGCGCGTCGGGCAGCCGCTGAACTCGCCGTAGTAACATGTTGAAAAGAGGACGTAGGGTGGGACCAGCGGCGTTTCAACGCGCCGGCCCACCAGAAGATCAAGTGATCGAAGATGGTGGGCCGGCGCTCGAAGCGAGCTTGTCCCACCCTACACGAGAATTTCAACAGGCTGCCAATCGCCCATCAACAATCTCCAATCGAAAATCCCATCATGTGGTTCACGGAAACTCCTTGGCCGCCGATCATCGGATTGTGCGTCGTCGGCGTATTGCTGTTTCTCGGCTGGATGTCGCAGCGGAAGACGGCGTTCCTGGCGGGAGTCGCGTTGTGTCTCGCGTTGTGCGGGATCGTGTTTGTCATCGAGCAAAAGATCGTCACTGAGCGTGAGCGGGTCGAGAATCGGCTGCTGGATTTCGCGGTGGCGTTTCAACAGGACTCGCTGCGGCAGGGTTTGGTGAATTTGGTGGTCCCCGGACCGGAGCCTGCCGCGTTGAGTTACATCTCGGCATCGGCGGATGGCACGAGACGAATGGCGGTCGAGGCTTTGAACTTCGTCGATCTGCCGGAACCAGTGCGGATTTCCGACGTCCGCACGACGATGAGCAACAACGACTCGCGGGCAGTCACGCAGTTTCGAGCCTCCGCCACCGTGAAAGCCGGAGGCTATTCCGATGGCGTCCGCTATCCGACTCGCTGGGAACTGACGTGGCAGCGGGAGAAAGGAGACTGGAAGATTCTCCGCGCCACTCGATTGCAGTTCAATACTGGCGAGGCGTTGCATGACCCGTTCACAAACCGCGAATAGTCGATCAGGCTCTCCAGCCTGACCCGAACGCTCCAAGCAACGTCGATTCAGGATCGGGTCAGCCTGGAGAGGCTGACCTACAAGGAGATAGCCAATGTCCGTGCCTCATCCCACTGGTACCGGCCACCCGCGAACGGAATCAAGCGACGATGCGACTCAACTGCCGTCCGCGGTCGATAACAACGAGGCCACGATTGCCGATGACGTTCTGGTGAAAGGCTCCGGCACGACTCCCGATCACACACTGGTCGAGCCGAGCGAACGGGCCGAAGCGACGATCGTGGAACCATCGCCATCGGCAGATGCCACGATCGTCCTGCCGAACGAGTGCGTCGATCACGACGTGACGTTGGCCGATCCGTCGCTTGGCCTGAGCACTCCCAGGCTCGGCAATTCGGAAGCCGACATGAACACCATCGCCGATCCTTCCGTTCCAGGCGCGGAAGCAACGTCTCCTGGAATCCAGGCCACTGCGGGATCGAGTTCCGTGGGGCGAGGTTGGGCGGCGACCAAAGGGGCGACCGGTGCCGCTTGGCCTCAGCCATTGCCGAATGCGGCAAAGAAGCCGCCGACGCCTCCGCGACCGCTCAGCGCGCCGCGAGCGGAAGACCGGTATCGGCTGCTCGACAACTTCGCGCACGGTGGCTTGGGAAACATCTGGCGAGCCAAAGACGCCATCATCCACCGCGAGATCGCGTTCAAAGAACTGCTGCCGAAGGCGCTCAAGAACCCTCGCATCGTCGAACGCTTTCTCGAAGAGGCACAGATCACCGGACAGCTTGAGCATCCCGGCATCGTGCCGATTTACGATGTCGGCTATCAGGAAAATGGAACTCCGTTCTACGCCATGAAGCTGCTGAAGGGTGGCAACATGGAAGAGGCGATCGAGGCGATGCACATGATGCCGCGCGGTAGCACCGAGCGGCAGTTGGCGTTCACTCGGTTGCTGCGTCAGTTCATCGCGGTTTGTCAGGCGGTCGGCTTCGCTCACGACAAGGGGGTGCTGCACCGCGACCTCAAGCCGCTCAACGTGATGATCGGCCAATTCGGTGAGACGCTGGTGCTCGACTGGGGTTTGGCCAAGGTCATTGATGTGCTGGGCGAACAAGAGATCGCGACCGACTCCGGCGGGCAACTCGACAACGCCGATTCAACCGCTTCGAACGATGATGCCACGATTGCCGAATCGCCGACCTCGGACACGGGGTTCGCCGTCACGAAGGCCGCAGTTTCCGCAGTAAGGGCGACCGTGGGGGCCGCAAGCCCATCGGCCACGGTGAGCAGCGGAGCGACTCAGACCGGACGAACCGAGCCAGGAACATTCTTCCGACGCCAAGTCACAACAGATGCTCGCACCGCCGGCAGTCAAACCATGATGGGTCAGGTCATGGGGACACCAGCCTACATGCCGTCGGAGCAGGCTCGCGGATTGATCAACGAACTCGACGCGCGGACCGACATCTATTCGTTGGGAGGCATCCTCTACAAACTGCTGACCAACCAACCGCCGGTTCCGAGAGGGCGAGCTCAAGACGTGCTGGCGAAAGTCATCGCCGGACAAATCACGCCGCCGCGAGAAATCGATGCGACGATCCACCCGGCACTCGAAGCAATCTGTCGCAAAGCGATGGCGCTGCAGCAAGCGGATCGCTACCCGAAGGCCCTCGATCTCGCCGCCGATGTCGAGGCTTGGCTCGCTGACGAGCCGGTTTCGGTCTACCCCGATCCGTGGCAAACTCAACTGCGACGCTGGGCCAAGCGACATCGAACACTGGTCTTCAGTTCGTCCGTGGCAGCCGTCGTGCTCGTGTGCGGTTCGGCCGCGTGGAGTTGGCTGGAATCGAACCGCGTCGAAAGTCTGCGACTGGCCGCGCAATCGAAAGTCGATGCCGCCCGCACCGCGACCAAGGATTCGGACCTCGCGAAAGCCACGACACTACTGACCGAGGCGCTCGGCCAAGTCCGCGCCGAATCGAAGCTGTCGCAACTTCGGGACGGCATTCAAAGCGACCTCGACAACGTCGCCCGCCTGCAAGCCGCTGCCGAGCAAGTACGGCTCGCCGAGCTGCGCACGAAAGCCGCTCGCCTGCTCGACGACGCGCAGGAGGCAACCGACACCGCGAAGGATTTCGCTCAAGCCCGAACGCTGTTGACCGAGGCGGTCACGTTGCTGACGAAGGAGACCTCGCTCGCAGACCTGCATCGACAAGCTCAATCACGATTGGCCGAAGTCAATCAAACACTCGCCGACCAATCGGAAGTCGATGCCGCAAAAGCCCAGTTTGCCAAGTTCACGGATGCTGTCGAGCAGGTTCGCGTGTTCGGCGGTGATCTCTCGGGTGAAGACTCGGTGGATGACTTGCGTGAAGCCCACAAGCTTGCGAGTGAAACGATTGAATTCTTTGAAATCGATTTCCAACAGCCGGATCAATTGGATCGGCGACTGACGTTGCTTGGCCCCGAAGCCGCCGTGACGTGGCGAGCTGGTGTGGCCGAGTTGCTCGTAACGATTGCTCAAACCGAAACGAATCTGGCGATCAAAGACCAGCCGGATCAGGTCGAGGCCGCTGCGAAGCGAAGTTTGGAGCGGCTGCAACAAGCTTACCAATTGGGGCTCACCAATCGGCCGGGGCTGCTGCTGAAGGCCGACTTGCTGGCGACTCTGGGGCAAGATGCTGAAGCCAAGGAAACTCTCGCTGAAGCCGAATCATTGCCGGCAAAGACTCGACTCGATCATTACTTGCTGGGGGATCGAGCACGTCGCACTCGCCAATTCTCGGCGGCGATTCTGCATCTGCAAGACGCGCTGCGTGTCGATCCCGATGACTTTTGGTCGCTCAACCTGTTGGGCGTTTGCCATCAGGCACACGGTGAATCAGCGGCGGCAGCGGCACACTTCACCGCCTGCATCGCACGCCGGCCCAATGTCGTCTGGCCGTATCTGAGTCGCGCCATCGCGTTCGCGGGGCAGAAACAGTTCGAGAACGCTCACCGCGATTTTACCCGTGCGCTGGAACTCAGCCCGCGAAACTACGAGGTACACCTCAACCGTGGGTTCGTTCATCGGCTGCAGGGCCACGTCGATGAAGCCAAAAACGATTTCACCACCGCCGCCGAATTACGTCCCGACATGGCAGCGCCTCACGTCAACATCGCTGAGGTGTGTGTGTACCAAGCGGGACAGTTGATGTTGTCGAGCGATCTTAATGACGAACTCCGTGCCAAAGCGGAACTGCAGACAGCACTGGCCGAACTCACGAAAGCGATTCTGATCGCCCCGCAGCAAGGCCGCATCTATCAGTTGCGTGGTGACGTGCAGGCCAAGCTGGCTCCCGCCAACGCCATCGCGGATTTTCAGCGAGCGATCCGACTAGAACCTAATCCCGTGCACCGTGCCGCCAGTTTTCGTGAGATTGGTGTCATTCATCTTCGAGCCAATCGCTTGCCTGAAGCGCTCGCGGAATTCGACAAGTCACTCGTGGAGAATCCGGCAGTCACGAGTCTCGTCAAACAGCGAGCGGAGGTTTTGCTGGCACTCGGTCGAAATGACGAGGCGGTGGCTGCCTTCACCAAGTATCTCGAAAAGCACGGACCCGACGCGGACTCGTATCGCGGTCGCAGCTCGGCGTATGCCAAATTGAAGAAGCTTCGCGAGGCGATCAACGACTACACAATGTCGTTGCAGTATGAGCCTGCGCCGAACATGCTGAAACAACGAGGCAAAGCGTACTTGTTGCAGGCCACGCAGCTCGCGAAAGAAGATTTTGAGGAATCGCTGCGGCTCAACCCGATTGATCCCGACAGCCGCTGGGGGTTGGCTCACGCGATGGTCACGCTCGGAGAATACATTGGCGGAGTCGCTGAAATTGAGAAAGCCGCCGCGACCAACAAACGTGCCGTTGCTCAATATGGCCCACAAGCTTGGCCGCTGTTCTTCAATCCGGCCACGACGTACGCACAAGCCTCGGCCAAGGCGAGCGTCGATCCGAAACTCTCGGCCGAACGCCGTGAGGAACTCGCCACGAAGTATGTCACCCGCGCGATCGAACTCCTGACGGAAGCTCACCGCACCGCCGGCCCGAAATTTCGAGACGATTTCCTGCAAGAGCTGCGCACCGACACCGTTCTGAACCCGATCCGTCAGCAGCCGGAGTTTCTCGACTACTTGAAGTCGATCGAACCCGCGACCAAATAGCGAGAAAAACGTGGCGGCTTCCGAGACGCATTGTCGGTAATGGGCACAGAGGGCCTGACGGAGACTCCATCTTGAGGCTCTGTTTTGCGCCATTTGGAGCATTCCCATGAGACGAACGACTTGGTGGCATTCAATGACGAGTCCGCACGTTCGACGAGCACGTTGTCGATGGTTGCCGGTCTCGGCCGTTGAGGTACTCGAAGATCGAATGGTTCTCACGGATGCACCGGCTCCTTGGGAATTGAATCCGAATCCTGCCATCGTTTGCGACGATCTGCCGATTTCCTACGTCGCTCACGGCGTGATGCCCAGCCTGCCGGCCATCGACTGTTGGCCGCTCATTCGTCCATCGGAGCCGGCGGAGATTCGGAATCTGATTCTTCCGCCGGAGCCGATGGAAATTCTGGATCTGCCCGAGGACTTCCATTGGTATCCGTGTTTCGAGCCGGATCAACCAGACCTTTCACAACTGCGAATCGATCCGGAGTTGGTTCCAATCGAGTGGTTGTTGGGTCCGGACTTGGTGATTTGGGCTGATCCCCTGGACTGCGGAACCTATCCGACCTATCCGTTCGTTGAGTTTCTTCCCGTCGAGATTTCCAACGAGCCGAGTTCGGGAGACGTCAACCCAAGTTTCAACGAGGTTGCGGAATCCGAGCGGCGACTGGTCGATTACGGGAGCGATGGCTGGCGCTACCGGCAAGTTGAGGTCGGGGAACGGGACGGATTTGAAAGTGGCTCGGAACCCGAAGGCTTCGCCGACGGCGTTGCCGGATTCGGAAACTTGGCAGAAGAGGGGCTCGTGTGCCGCAGTCTCTGGTCCTTGGAGACCGATCTGTTGCTACGCCGCGAAGTGACCTTGGACGCGGGAGAATCGCTCAAGATCGCGGTGGCCATCGACAACGACGTCGAGGTTTTGGTCAACGGTGTGGAAATCTCCGGCGGCATGGCCGAGTCCGAGTTTGTCGCAGTGCATGACCGGTTCGTCTTCGAGGTTCCGTCAGGCATCGTCCACGCCGGATCGAATCTGGTGGCGATCCGTGCTCGCGACCGTGGCTGTGCCAACTTCTTCGACGCTCGCATCGTGGCGGTCGATCGCGCAGCCGCAGGGAATGTGAACGATCCAAACGATCCCAGCAATTTTGGAATCCAAACTCCTCCGGACGACGGCGACAACGGATCGAGCCAGGAAACCGTCGAGTCAATTCCACTGGAGCCCGAGACCTTGGAGCGGCCACTGCTCGACTACGGCAGCGACGGATGGCGATTCCTCCAAGTGGAAGTGGGAGCACTCGACGGATTTGAAAGTGGCTCCGAGCCAGAGGGCTTCGAGTTCGGCCAAGCCGGCTTCGGTGACTTGGCGGAGGAAGGTCTCACTTGCCACACCCCCTGGTCGCTGGAGACCGACATGTTGCTGCGGCGCGAAGTGACGCTGGAAGCTGGCGAGTCGCTCAAAGTGGCGGTCGCCATCGACAATGATGTCCAAGTTTGGGTGAACGGAGTCGAAATCTCCGGCGGGATGGTTCAATCGGAAGACGTCGCCGTCCACGACCGGTATGTCTTCCTAGCCTCCACCGACATCGTTCACGAAGGACCGAATCTGGTGGCGATCCGTGCTCGCGACCGTGGAGGGGCAAACTTCATTGACGCACGCCTCGCTGCGGTCTCAAACGGCTCCGCCCCGATGCCGTTGCCAATGCCTGGCCCCATCGACAACGACGAACCTGAGAACGCTCCCGAGAAGGAGCAATTGATCGAAGCCAGCAGCTCAACGGATACGCTGGCTGACGAGGCCTTGGCCACAGAAAACGATGTAATTGCGGTCCAGCAACCTGACACTCCTACGACCGACTCGACCACCGATTCGGCAGAGGAAGACTCAAGTCAACCTGTCGAGTTGGAAGTCGCGTTTCTTGAAACGGACTCCTGGATTGACTCGCTGGAATGACCATCAACGGTTCTAGGCTCTGTCCCGTAAATCGAATTAGGTCAGTCTTTCCAGGCTGACCCGATGGTGAATCGACGGCAATTCGCGCGTTCAGGTCAAGCTAGAAAGACCTGACCTACGATTTGCGGGACAGAGCCTACAACTCTTCGTCCAGATTCGGCTTCTTGAAGAATTGCGTCAGGTCGATGCCCCCTTTTAATTCCGCCTGCACGATCTTCAGCGATTGCTCGATGCGTTGCAGACGTTGCTCCAATACGGGGTGAATCACCGGCTGGTCGGACTTCGGTTTCATACGCGGCACGGCCGGGTAGCCGAGCTGCCGTTGCAGCGCGGCGAACATGTAGAGCGGGTCTTTCTTGCGATGAGCCTTCGCGATCCGCCCTTCGCGCAGGCCGAAGAGTGTCGGATACGGCACGTTGAAGTCGGGATCGTTGTTCGCTCGGCGGCGGTCGGCGACGAATTGCTCGGAGCGGAAGTAAACCAAGTCGGAGAATTCGGACGTGCCGAGTTCTCGCCGCAAGACTCCGAACCACTCGCGCCAGTCATCGTCGTACAGCGGATCGCCGGCGAGCGCGATCAAGCCGTCGGTGTAGCCCAACCGGTTTCGCGACAGGCACTCGAACTGGTAAATGAACAGTCCCTGCGGCGTCGGATTGTTCGCGCGGAATTCCGCCTCACGCGTCAGAATTTCGAGCGCCATGAACTGGTCGAACCTCGACTTCGATTCCTGTTCCGCCTGCCGCATGATGAAGGCTTGGAACGGAGCGAAGTAATGCTCCAGCCGAGCCATCCCGTCACTGATCCGGCCTTGCAGCAGGATTTCACTCCGCAAGAAATCAATCGCCATCGGCAGCTTGGTCGTGCTGAGAATTTCCTCTTGGACGGTCGTGAGAATCTCCTGCGACGAAATGTTCTCGCGCAGCCGCTCGGCAAAGACGCGGAAGAAGTGCGTCTGCTCGATGTATTCCTCGCGGTCCAGCAGCGGAGTCGGCATGGCGACAAAGTTCGTTGAGAGAATGGACGAACGCTAACACTGCCAATCTACGGGAACTCTCGACCAACGCAAAGCGCCGCGCGAAAGGTAGCAGGGCCAGCCAATTTGTGAAGCAGCGCGGACTGTAGCCCGACCCCTTGTGGGTCAGACGATTCGAGTTGTCATTGGAATCGTCGGTGAATCACGAATCACTCGACCCACGAGGGGTCGGGCTACAGTCCGCCTAATCCGACAAACTGGCATGCCCTGCGAAAGGTAGCGAGGCTGGCGAGAAGTTTGGTTTGTGTTGAGATGGCCGTTGTCGCCACGCTCGCCAAGAGTGTGGGGCGATTGCGTTTGGGTAACGTTTCCAAAAGTGCGCTATCGTGTGAGACGCTATTAGCGACAACTTGCGTTTCGACGCGATTGGCGATGAGCGGACAATCGAGACGATCTGATCGCAGTGGAATTGTCTCGGCTCAATTTCGGAGTTCCTTGCTTGTGACGGTTCGCCGGTGGGTTTAGGTTGGCTGTCGTTGCGGTTGGGGATTCGTCGGCCGACGCCGGTCGACCTCGCGCGACCGGGAATGAAACAGGCGAGCGGGGCGGGGGGGGGGGGGGG
>SYJG01000415.1 GCA_005798445.1 Planctomyces sp. | reverse complement strand
TCGCCACGCTCCCGAAGAACCGAAACTTCGAGATCAGCCGCTTCAAAGGCTTGGGCGAGATGACCGCGTCGCAGCTCAAGGAAACCACGCTCAACCCGAAGACCCGCATCCTGCTGCGAGTGGACATCGAAAGCCAGCTCGACGCCGACAAGACCTTCACCGAATTGCTCGGCAAAGACGCCAGCGAGCGTTACCGCATCATCATGGACGAAGCCAGCCAAGTGGACGACCTTGATATCTGATTTGAAAATCAGATTTGTCAGCAGGCCAGGGGCCAACCGTTGTGTCCGGTCTCCTGACCGAGACACATCCGCTGACCGAAGGTCTCCCGAATGGCCAATTGCTGCTGTTGCTGCTCTTGGTCGCAGCGAGGGGGAGACCTGCGGTCGGACACTTGTGGCTCGGTCAGGAGACCGGCCACAACGGGGGGCCACAACGTGAATTCGCACGACTGCGCACGATCACGCCACCGGGCCTGCCCCGGTGGCTCAATGGCTTTTGCGCTACTCGCATCGCAACGGACTAACGAAATCCGCAAAGGAAACTGTGTCGGCGAGTGGCAGGGCGTTAGCCGAGATGATTCATGAGTCGTGCTGTCGTTCCAGACAACTTTCCCAAACGGAAATCGTTGGTCAGCCCAGTGGCTGCCGCGAGCTGCTCTTTGCGCGACTTGCCGAGCCGTGGTAGGGTCCAATGTCAGAGTTTTGACTTGGCGAAAAGGAGTCGCCCCGCATGTCTCGATCACCGAACACTGAGCAACCGCGACGCTTGGCGATCCCGCGCAGTCGGCGGCTGGTGATCGACCTGTTACGGTTGAATCGGCAAGTGCCGACGACTCCGCATGACCGGATGATTGACTTGAGCGTCGTGGCCGCTGCGCGTGAGCGAGCAACTCAGCGCATCTCGTGGTCAATCCTGTTCATCAAAGCGTTTGCGATTGTGGCCGCGAAGTATCCGCCGCTGCGGCAGACCTACATGCCGTGGCCGTGGCCGCATCTGTATCAGCATCCGCACAGTTCGGCGACGATCGTCACGCACCGCGAAGTCGATGGTGAACCGTGGCTGTTCTGGTCGCGTTTCCCGCGCTCCGACGAACTTCCGCTGGACCGTTTGCAGACGCATCTCGACCGCTGTCAGACCGAACCGGTTCAAGTCATGTTCGAGCGGCAATGGTTGCTCAGCGCGCTCCCTACATGGATTCGCCGGATCGCGTGGTGGTGGACGCTCAATGTTTCCGGTGTGAAGCGAGTGAGGCGTTGCGGCACATTCTTTCTGACGACGATCGGTTCGCGCGGGGCCGAGATTTCGCATCCTCCCGGTTTCCTGACCAGCGGGCTGACGTTTGGTCCGTTCGATGAGCATGGCCGCTCACGCGTCACGCTGGCCTACGATCACCGACTGCTCGACGGACGCATGGTGGCGGACATCCTCGCCGACCTCGAACGAACGCTGAACGGCGCCATCGCCGAGGAACTGATGGCGATGTCGGACTCGACGACTCCGCAACGGTTCGCGGCGTGAGGAACGGGGAAGCGATCACTTCCCGATGTCTTGATAGCAAGACGCGCAAGCGCGTGGTCATTGCCGGAACCACTCGCTTGCGCGTCGTACTAGCATTCTCGATTGGTCGGGAAGTGATTAGTCCCCGTTCCTGATCGGTTCACACGCGAGTCGTCGCTCTCACCGAGTCACGCAAGTTGCCGCCGCAACGGGCGACGAAATCGGTGAACGGTTCCAGCATCGCGTTGAGGCCGACTTCCTGACAGCGCGCGAAAAGCTGCTCGCTGACGCGTGTGAAATCGAGTGACATCGGGATCGCCAACTCCAACTCCAGCGAGAACGATTTGTCCCTCTCGCAACGCTCGGCGTAGAGATTGCGGATATCGACTCCCAATTCTGCGAGCTTCCCCGAAAGCATTCGCAGCATTCCCGGTTTGTCGGAGCCGCGCACGGTCAGCACATATTTATTGGAGGGGGGCGTGAGGATCCCTGACTCGGCCGCCGGTTCGCTCAGCCGAACTTCGACACCATACGGGCGGCAGAGGTCGCGAATGTGGTCGGAGACGACGTCTTCGGTACGGTCATCGGGAAAGTCAGCCGTCAGCAGGATCGAGCAAAACGGCTGCATCACGGAGATGCTGGCTTCCCACAAATTGCCGCGCAGTTCGTCGAGGGCCGTCGTCACGGCGGCCAAGACTCCGACTCGGTTTGCTCCCGTCAACGAGATGATGTAGCGTCTGGCCATGCTCGAACTTTCTCGTCGTACCCGAGACACATTCTCGAAAGACAACCCATGACGTCCATGGCCCGCCTCGTGTCGCTGGCGATCTTAACGACTCTGATCATCTTTTTGGGAATCACCTTCTTCCAAATTGTTGCGTCGTTTCTGCTGCCTCTGTTTTTGGCGGCGATCACTGCGGTTTGGTGCCAGCCGTTGAATGGTTATTTCCTGAAAAAGTTTCGCCAGCGCGAGCGTTGGGCCGCGGCGGCCACGACCGCCAGCGTGTGCCTGGTTTTGTTTGTCCCGCTGGTGATTGGAGTGTTCTCGGCGGCGATTCAGATTCGCAATCTCGCGAAGACCGGCAAGCCGTTCGTCGTGTCGGCAATGGAAAATCTGCAACAGCGAGAATTCTCCGAAGAGGACATTAAATATTCCGTCAACAGGTTCGTGGATGAGGTGCTGGATTTCGTCTACTCAGGTCCGGCGCCTGATGTGACTGAGGTGGAACGCGAGAAGCGAGAAGCAGAATTCGTCGCCATGCGCGCCGACTGGGAACAGAAGGTCTGGGATGCCATGCAAGACGGGGGAACGTACTTGCAAGAGTTGGCCAAGAAGAGCCTGGGGTTGGCGGCTAGCAGCAGCGTCGGCTTGGCCAGCAAGACTTTCGACCTGCTGGGAGCCGTCGTCGGCGGGCTGATTCAACTGACGATGTTTTTGATCGCGCTGTACTACTTCTTGTGCGACGGCTCGGCGTTGTTGTCGGCGACGGAAACGCTGATCCCGGTGCAAGTCGATTATCAGCGGCAACTCGTTCACGAGTTCAACCGGGTCGTGCAGGCGGTCGTGTCGGCGACGATGTTGTCGTCGATCGCTCAAGGAGCGGCGACAGCGATCATGCTGTTCATCGTCGGCTTTCACAGCATTTTCTTGCTGTTCGTGCTGGCCACGTTCGCCTCGTTGATTCCGATTGCCGGCACTTGGATGGTCTGGGGACCGTTCGCCGCGTGGCTGGCGTACCAGGGAAGCTGGGGTTCGGCGATTTTTCTGACTGTCGTCGGAGTGGCGGTCATCGGCACGATGGACAACATCATCAAGGCCTACGTCCTGCAAAACGACACCAGCCTGCATCCGCTGCTGGCGTTCGTCAGCGTCTTCGGCGGAATGCAGGCGATGGGCCTGTGGGGCATCTTCGTCGGCCCGATCGTCGCTTGCTGCCTGCACGCGCTGGTCAAGATCTTCAACACCGAGCTGGGCGAATTCTCGAAGGAACGCTTCGCCAAAATGCCGCTTCCAACGGAACAGCCGCGTGATGCCACAACGCAGCCGAGCATGGCACCGAATGCTGTGTCCCCTGAAACAGCGGTCAAGGGCTGATATCCTGCCGCACCCTTTTGACGTGTGCTCTCTTTTGGTGGAGGATCATCGCATGAGACGACTGCTGGCGATCTGTGTTCTGAGCGTGTGGGCGATCTGTGTGGGTCGGTCTGCGTTCGCCGATCAGCGCGACGGGCGGCTCGACATCTATTTCATCGACGTGGAGGGCGGAGCCGCGACGTTGATGATCACGCCGGCTGGCGAATCGCTGCTGATCGACTCTGGCTATCCCGACTACGGCGGCCGTGACCGCGACCGGATTTTGAAAGTGCTGCGGGACGTCGCGAAGCAAGATCATCTCGATCACGCGGCCGTGTCGCATTGGCATCTGGACCACTACGGCAATCACGCCGCGCTGGCCTCTGAGATCAAGATTCACAACTTTTGGGATCGCGGAATCCCGGAGACTTTGGCCGAGGACAAGAACTTCGAGAAGAAAATGGTCGATTACCGAGCCGCCTCGCAGAACAAATCAAAGACAGTCAAAGCGGGTGACATGCTGCCGCTGAAATCCGGCAAGACACCGCTGACGTTGAAGATCGTCACCGCCAGCCGCGAGGTCATTCCAAACGTCGGTGAGCCGAATCCGTTTGCGAAGGACATCAAGACGCCTGAGGTCGATCCGTCCGACAACGCGGCGAGCGTCAGCTTCCTGACCAAATTCGGCAAGTTTTCTTTCCTGTGCTGCGGTGATCTGACTCACGCGATCGAGACGAAGCTGATGACCCCGAATAACCCGCTCGGCAAGGTCGAGCTGTTCATGGTCACGCATCATGGTCTTGGTTCGAGCAATCATCCGGCGTTGGTGTTGGCGATCGACCCCCGCGTCTGCGTGATGTGCAACGGACCCACGAAGGGGTGTGAACCGAGCACGAACGCGACGCTCCACCAAATCAAGTCGCTGCAAGCGATCTATCAACTGCATCGCAACGTGAAGCTTAAATCGGACGAACAAACCCCGGCCGAATTCATCGCCAACAATGTCGATGACACGGTGTCGTGCCAAGCGGTGTTCGTGAAAGCGTCGGTCGCACCCGGCGGCGAAAGCTATACGGTCCAAATCGGACTCGATGGAAAGCCACGCACATTTCAGACACGCTGACGTCCAACGACTCCGGCCGATCACCGTGAGCCGACGGCCGATTGCTGTGATACCGTTTTTCCGTCCGATAAAACGGTATCACGGCGAACGGCTTTCGGCGGTCGGCTTTCGGCCGGACAACTACCTGTTTTGTGGAAACCGATTCTCTGATGAATGCTCTCGCCGAACTCCGCTCTCGTTTTGCCCAGGCACTTTCCGAGTTCACACCCGATCCCGCGACGTTTGCGGCGATGGTCAGGCCGACTCAGGACGCGAAGTTCGGGGACTTTCAGGCCAACTTCGCGATGCCGTTGGCCAAGCAATTGGGGAAGAATCCGTGTGAACTGGCGGCGGAGATTGTTGGCAAGCTCGACGTGGCTGGTTTGTGTCAGCCGCTGGAAGTCGCCGGGCCGGGATTCATCAACATCCGGCTGAAAGACAACTGGCTGACCGAGCAGACGAATCGCAGCGTGGCCGACGCGCGGCTCGGTGTTGAGCCGGTCGCGAAGCCAAAGCGAATCGTCATCGACTACTCGGCCCCGAATGTCGCGAAGCCGATGCACGTCGGGCATCTGCGGAGCACGGTGCTCGGCAACGCGCTGTATCGAGTCGCCAAGTTTCTCGGCCATCACGTCCAGGGGGACAACCACATCGGCGACTGGGGCACGCAGTTCGGGATGATCCTGTTCGGCTACAAAAACTTCCTCGACCGAGCGGCGTTCGAGTCGGCTCCGGTTACGGAACTCGCTCGGCAATACCGGCTCGTCAGCCAGCTCTCCGGGTATCACGACGCGAAAGCCGAGAAACCGAAGGCCGAGACTCGGCTCGCTCGGTTGGAAACCGAATTGGCGACCGCCGAAGCCAATAAGCCGGCCAACGACAAGAGCGCTGAGAAGGCCTTGAAGAAGCAACGCTCGGACCTCAACGAGGTTCGCGAGCAAGTCGCGTCGCTCAAAAAGCAAATCGAGGTGATCGAGTCGTCACCCTCGCTGAGGCCGCTCGCCGAAGTTCACCCGCGCATCGCTGAACTCTCGCGGCTCGAAACGGCGAAGCTGCACGCGGGGGACGAGGAGAACACGCGGCTCTGGAATCAGTTCGTCCCGCAGTGCCTCGCGGCCATTCAGGGGATTTACGACCGGCTCGATATTCGCTTCGACATGACCTGTGGCGAGAGTTTTTACAACCCGATGCTGGCCGATGTCGTGGCTGAGTTTCAGTCAAAAGGACTCGCGTCCGAAAGCGACGGAGCGATCTGCGTTTTCATTCCCGGCAACGCAGCCCCGTTCATCGTTCGCAAGCGAGACGGAGCCTTCACCTACGCGACCAGCGATCTCGCCACGATTCGGTATCGAGTCAACGAGTTGCAGGCGGACACGATGCTGTACGTCGTCGACACACGGCAGAGCGAGCATTTCCGGCTGCTGTTCGAGACCGCGAAGTTGTGGGGCTACGGCGATCGCGAGTTGGTTCACGTCAACTTCGGCACGATCCTCGGCAAGGACAACAAGCCGTACAAGACGCGATCGGGGGACACGATTGGCCTCGAAAGCCTGCTCGATGCGGCAGTCGCGAAGGCTCTGCAGATCGTCAACGAGAATGACGACCGTAAGCCCGAAGGGCGCGAACTGAGTGACGACGCGCGAGCCACCGTCGCCGAGACCGTCGGCATCGGAGCGATCAAGTACGCCGACCTGCGACACAACCGCGAGAGCGACTACGTCTACGACGAAGACAAAATGCTCGCGACCACAGGCGACACGGCGACCTACATGCAATACGCCTACGCTCGTGTGGCGGGCATCTTTCGTCGAGGCGGGATCAACCGCGAGACGCTGCGAAACAGCGGCGGCCGAGTCCTCTTCACACATCCATCTGAACGGGCGCTGTCGCTGCAACTGCTCCGACTCAGCGAGGCTCTCGACGGAGTGCTCGCCGAAAACCGCCCGAACATCCTGACCGATTATCTGTTCGCAACGGCGAACACCTTCAGCACTTTCTACCAAGAGTGCACGGTCTTGAAGGAACCGGACGACGCGATCCGCGCCAGCCGCCTGCTGTTGTGCGACTTGACCGCTCGCGTCATCGCGACGGGACTCGATCTGCTGGGGATCAAAACCTGCGAGCAGATGTAGGTCAGGCTTTCCAGCCTGACCCGAATTGGCAATACCGCGTCGGTCGTTAATCCAGGGCTGGCTAGTTTGCCATTCTGTGGTGGTCGTGACGACGTGACAAAACTAGCACGACGCGCAAGCGAGTGGTGATTCTCGGCAAACCACTCGCTTGCGCGTCGTGCTAGCTCGTCGATACCAACCGCCCAGTTTGAAACATTGGCCCGCCCTAGTCGTTGATCGAGTCAGCCTGGAAAGGCTGACCTACTTGGGGACCGCTTTCAGGACTCCGCTGGCTCGCGCGAGATCGGGGTTGAGGCTGCCGAGTGTCGCGGCGAAGGCAGTTTGAATTTGTGGATCGGTTTCTTGGCGAGCGGCTTTGCGAAATTCGTCGGTTTGCAATTCGGTCAGCAGCACTCCGTGTCGCTGCATGTGAGCGGCCAATTGAGCGAGCGCACGTTCGCGGATCGGAACGGGACGGGCTGCGGAGGTTGCGACCTCGAAGAGCTTCGTCTGAGCGGACGGAGTGGCGATTCCGCCGAGTGCGTACGCGGCGGAGTCACCGAGTTCTTCCTCGTTGGTGGCGGTCATCAGCGCGTTCTCGGCGGGCTTGAGATCGAACAGGCTGGCTTGTTTGCGGTCGGCCAGTTGCGTCAGCCAAGCCAGCGCGGCTTGGCGGGTGGCGACGCGCTGCGGTTGCGTGATCGCGTCGGCGTTCGCAGTTCGCAGGAACGCGGCCACTTGTTTGGCCATGACCGTCGAGTCGCTGATCTTGAGAACAAAGCGGATGCGCGGATACGACTCGGCGAGCCGTTCAATGCGGGTCCGCAACTTGTCGTCGCCGTAGATCACGATGGGAATGAACGCGGTCCGTGCATCGGAGCGCAGGTTGGCGATGGTCTGCGACAGTTCCCAGCGCGCGACGTTGGCTTCGATCAGCAGCAGCGCGACGTCGCCCCGTTCGGCGGCGATTTTGAAGCCGTCTTGGCCGGTCGGAGCGGTTTCTGGCTCGAAGCCCATTTCGATGAGTGCCGACGACATCGAAGTCGCCCGCTGCTCGTTGGCATCGATGGCGACGCCGTGGGGCTTACCTGTGTCGGTCAACGCGCGGGCGAGGACTTCGATCACTCGCGATGCGCCGCGGAACGGCGTTGCCGGATCCCAAGTCAGGATGGTCGAAGCCGCTGCGAATTGGACTCGCGCGTCCGGGTAGTTGAGCGCGGCCACCACGGGAGCCGGCCGGCCCTCGATGGCTTTCAGAAGTCGGGCCGAACCGGTTTGAGCAAGGGCCTGCAAGGCCGCGGCCGCGACGAGCGGTTCGCCGAGACTCATGGCCTCGACCAATGCGACTTGCATCACATCGGGTCCGAGCTGCAAGCCAACGTGAAACGCCGAGCCGGGTCGCGTCGAGATGGCGGCACCGCGTCCCGACTCGTGCAGTTCGTTGGCCATCAGCGCGGTCCAGTACAGACCATGCAGATCGGTTCGATTGGGAGCGAGTTCAAAAGCCTGTCGGGCCTGTCGCAGACCAGTTCGGATCGAAGCCGTGTCCATCGAGACTGGCGTCATCGCGATCGTGCCAGCGGCTTCGTCCCAATTCCAGAGTTCGACTTGTCCGTCGTCGTTGAGCGTCCAGTCCCCTTCGCCTCGCAGGTGTCCGCGAGCGGACTTGGCCAACTCGGCAGCGGCACCGAATGGTGAAACGTCGGGCACTCGTTTGACATCCCCGAAAATCAGACGAGCGAGAGCTTGCCGTGCCGCGAGTTGCACATTTGGCGGTTGCAACTCCTCGAAGGCCGGATGCCACAACGCGGTCTTGGCTTGTGGGTCACCAAGAAAGCCGAGCGCTTCGATCACAGTCGCTCGCAAATCGGGGCTGGGGCCTTCGACCGCGCCCAGCAGACTGGGGACGACTTCGCGATTCAGCCGAGTCAACGTGTACAGCAGCAGGTTGCGTTGTGCTTGGTCCCGCGAAATATTCAGCGCGGCAATCAGGCGAGCGGCTGCGTAGCTGCTGGCATTTCGCAGTTGCAGAATGGCCACTTCGCGTTCGGCGGCGGTCTTGTAAAGCTGGCCAATGAGCTTATCGACGCGAACAGGATCGGTCGCTCCTTTGCGAAACGCGGCGTTGACTTGTTCGAGCAGTGTGATGGATTCGGGCTGCAAGTGTTTGTCGTTCGACAATCGCAGAAACAGGGCAGGGCCGTGCTTGTCGCGCAGCTTCAGCAACGTCTCGGTGTCGGGATTCGCTTCCAGCAGTTTCTCCAAATACAGACGTGCCAGTCCGGGGCGAGCCAAGTCGGTCATCAGCACGACCGCGTCCATCAACGTCTGGGGCGTGCGCGGCTCGGTGAGCAACGGGTTGTCTTCGAGCGGTGCTCCGCTCGTGGCTTTTCCCGCAGGCGGAGTTTCTTCGGCCGCGTCCTGGGCCGGCGCGAACGAGGTCACTGCCAGCAGCATGACCGCAACCGATGGCACGATCCAACCAGTCCCACGAATCATCATGATCGAATCTCCCACGGAGAAGTAACTGGAGCCAGCACACTAACCCGAAGCGCCAGCGAGGGCGAACGCTTCACAGAATTTCCATCAACGCCGCTTGGAGCGCCCGCCCTCGCTCGCGCTTCGGGTTAGTTTGGTTGCCGCACTGAGTTCTCACTACTCTAGTTCGGATGTCGTCCGGCAAGAGTTGCTCCGAACCGCAGAACTTCCGAACGCACGGTTGTTGCGTATTGGAGTCCCGCTGAGACGTGCAGCGCGGCACGTCGATGTGAAACTTCGCGGGTGATACGGAAGAGTCACGGCGGTCGGGCGAGCGCGATCATTGCGGTTCGCGCGATGGAAAATGACTTACGGCGACTTGAGAAAACTTTGCGGCAACCACCGAGATTCTGAGTGGTGGTTGGCTTCGCCGCACTCTCTGGAATAACCCGTTGTCAATCGAAAACTCTCGGAAGTGGTTGACGAAATCATCTTGCATTCGCCTCGCGCGGCGGGAAGAGTTGGAACGCTCATGGTCCGAACTCGTGTTGTTCCCCGATCCCTCCGATTTGTCGGATGCGGTGATCACGCGACGCAAAGTTGCGACGGACGATTATTGAAACAAACCCTTCGTGTTTCCGAAGTCTCGTAGCGGGCATTCGGGCCGGTCATCTTCAAGGAGAAGGTTGATGTTGTTCACCAAATGGTTAAGTGACGTCACCGATCGCGTGCTCCGAAAACGAACTCGCAAACTCGCTCGCAAGGTCCGTAAGGTCTCACAACGCTCAGTGTCGGTCGCGTCCGAGTTGCTGGAATCTCGCATCGTGCCGGCGGTCATCGACGTCGCTTTGGCGGCGAATGGTGTGCTGACCATTGCCGGTGACGGGGACGCGAACGAGTTGACAATTTCGGTGTCAGGAAACGTCTACACGTTGGAATCCAGCACCGACACGTTCAACGTTTCCGCGGACAGCTCCGGCACTGCCGATGGCAACGGAACGGACACCGTGACAATCGGCACGAGCGCTTCGCATGTGACTTCAATCGCTGTGGACCTCGCTGGCGACGATGACACGTTGATTCTGGATTCGACCGGGGATGGGATTTCCGTGACCGACACCGGTGTCACTGATGGTGACATCCTGCAAGGTCCGGACGTGACCACGGCCTGGACGTCCGCTTTACTCACGATCAACGGAAAGAGTGTGGCGATCTTAGATGGTTTTGATGTTTTGCAAGGTGGTTCCAGCAACGACACGTTTACCATCGGAATCTCATTCTTGGGCGATATTCTCGGTGGCGACGGCAACGACACGTTCAATATCACAGAGGACGTTTCCGGCACGCTTAATGGCGAGGAGGGCAACGACACGTTTGTGATCGACGTGGATTTGACCGCTGCGAACATCGATGGTGGAGCGGACAACGATAGTTCGGGGGACACTGACACGCTGAAAGGGAAGGCGATCGACGGCGTCACGCTGACAGGCCCCGGAGGAACTCATGGATTCACCGGTAGCGAAGAATCTATTAACAATGGAATCGGTTCATTCGACAACATCAATGTGCTCATCGGAGCTTCTGGGTCAACCTCCTCGCAGTTAAACGGGGAAGATACGGGGGCACCCACCTGGACGCTCGGCGGCGCGACTTCGACCTACGCGAATGGTTCGAATTCGCTGACCTTCAACAGCGGCTTCGGCATTCTGCAAGGGGGCACGGCCGTCGACACCTTCAATGTGACCTCGGCCACGAAGGCCCTTGTCGCTGGTGGCGAAGGAGATGACGTGTTCGACGTGAACGCGACATTGACAGGCCAACTCAGTGGCGAGGAGAACGACGACACGTTCATCATCAACGCAACGGTCACCGGCGAGATCGACGGCGGAACGGACAACGATACGCTGGAAGGTTCGCAGATGAACGGCGTCACCCTGACAGGGACTGGTGACATTGATGGGTTCGGCGGTACCGAAACTTCAGTCACCGGCGGTTTCAAAAACATCAATGCGATGACGGGAAATGGTGGCACGTTGAAGGGAGTCGACGAAAACAGCATCTGGAACTTGGTGGATGATGCGTTCCCGGGGACATACACCGAGGATGCCTCGGGCGTCTCGCTGAGTTTTGGCGGATTCTCGACTCTGCAAGGTGGCAAGGAGTCCGATGACTTCACCATCAACACCACGGAGAAGTTCAACCTGAAAGGGGGAAAGGGAGCGGATACCTTCACGCTGGATGCACACCTGACCGGATCGATCAACGGTGAAGAGGATTCCGACTTACTGCAAGGCGAAGCGATCGACAACGTGATTTTGACCGGCTCCGCCGTCAACGGCCTTTCCGGCAACGAGAATAGTCTCACAGGTGGATTTTCTGGCATCGACGCCTTGATTGGAAATGGGGGCACGCTGACGGGCATCAGCGCAACCAGTACCTGGACGCTGAATGGGCCCTCAGATTCGCAGTACTCGACCGTTTCGCCTGCGGTAACGCTGGTCATCGATGGCTTCACGACGCTGCAAGGTGGTTCGGGGGCCGATACGTTCAAAGTGAATGGGGACGTCCCGTTCGATTTGAACGGCGGTTTAGGGAAAGACAAAATCGTTTTCAACAACGCAACACTGACTGGCGGCGGTACGGCGACTGGCGGCGGTGGAGACGATACGCTTGACGGCCAACTGGCTTCAGGTGCCGTCAGCCTGTTCGGCGGTGATGGCAACGACATCGTGATTGGCAGCGAAGCCGGCGACACCCTCGATGGAGGAAGCGGCAGCGATCGTCTGTACGGCCTGGGTGGTGACGACACGATGTCCGGCGGAGCGGGCAACGATCTGCTTGAGGGTTCGCGTGACAAAGAAACCGACAGCGATCGTTTGGTGGAAACGGTCAACGGCAATGCCACGATCACCAACACCAAAATGAAGGTCGGCAACGACAACGACACCTTGTTGCGAATGGAAGAAATCGAGATCACGGGCAACGATGGCAACAACTCGCTCGATGCGTCGCTCTACACGCTCGGAAGAGTCATCCTCCGCGGCGGAGAGGGCAACGACACGTTGTCCGGTGGTGTCCTCTTCGGTGACGAATTGGACGGCGGTGCTGGCGATGACCTCGTGAAGAGTTTCGTGATCGGAACCGTGACGCTCAGCGACACCGAACTCGTGTCTTCGGACCTCACCGATGTGCTGACCGACGTTGAGGCGGCTTCGCTGACTGGCAGCGCGGGCGACGACGACATTGACGCCAGCAATTTTAGTCTCGGCAATGTCTCCATTTCCGGCGGAGCGGGCGACGACGTGATCACCGGCGGAAGCGGTGCGGACCTGCTCAACGGCAACGCGGGGAACGATGAAATCCGTGGCGGTGCCGGAAGCGATTCGTTGCTCGGTGGAGCGGGCAATGACACTCTGGACGGGGGCGACGACAACGACCGGATCAACGGCCATGATGGAAATGACTTGATCGAAGACACGGGCACCACGGAGGCGACATTCGCCAACGGAGTCGACGACAGCATCTTCGGCGAAGGAGGTAATGACTCCATCAATGCTGGTCTTGGAGACGACTTTGTGGACGCCGGAGCCGGCAACGACACCGTGCTCGGCGAAGAGGGTGCCGACAACATCGCTGGTGGTGCCGGACTCGACAGCATCGAGGGTGGTGACGGCGCTGATTTCCTCAACGGCAACACCGACGCCGACCGCATCGAAGGGGGCAACGAGAACGATCAGATCTTCGGCGGTGCTGGCAGCGACGTCCTGTTGGGTGAGGCCGGAGACGACATCATCAACAGCCAGGGTGGCAATGACACGATGCTGGGCGGCTCGGGCAATGACTCGCTTCTCGGTGGTGCCGGAGGGGAATTGATGTTCGGAGATTCCCCCGACGAAGTCGATGCCGACGAAGAGGCTGGCAACGACACGCTCAATGGTGGAGGCGGAAACGACGTGCTCATCGGCGGTGACGGCGATGACTCAATCCTCGGCGGAGCCGGCAACGACCTGTGCCTGGGTGGCTTGGGTGGAAACGACACGATCAATGGCCAAGCCGGTACCGACACGGTTTACGGCGGCGGTGATTTGGACTTGTTGAGTGATCCGAGCAAGGAAGCGTTGGTCAAAATTCCGAATTCCTTCATCGTGCCCGCTTCCGTCGAAGGTTACGTCCAGGAGGACGCGAATGGTCAAAGGTATTTGTCATCCCACGACTACTACTTCTCGCTGTACGACTCCAGCAAGTTCTTGGATCTGGATGCGATTTGATCGATTGAGTCGAGCAGGGCATGCCTCCTCCGAATGCGTTCCTGGGCTAGTCGCGTAGTTCCAGGACCATGAGCGACGCCGCCGCGCGAGTTCTCGCACGGCGGCGTTTTTGTTTTCGGGTTCTTCACCATCTGTGTTGTTTTGACGGAGGACTCACGCAAAGTCGCGAAGACGCAAAGAGGAAGAATCCCAGGATTTCAACACTTTGCGTCTTCGCGACTTTGCGTGAGTCCTCTTCGGCCAATCCGTTTTCAACAGGAATGGCGGAGAGCCTGTTTTTCGAGGTCTTCCCGATGTCCCAATCCGTCGATCATCAAATTCGATTCGCCTCATCGGCCGATGTCCCGGCCATTCTGGGACTGATCCGCGAACTGGCTGAGTACGAACGGTTGCTCGATCAAGTCGTGGCCGACGAAGCCGCTCTGCATCGGGCCTTGTTTGGCGAGCGGCGGTACGTCGAGGCGATGGTCGCACTCGTTGAGGGTGACTGCGTGGGCTTCGCGCTCTTTTTCCACAACTTCTCGACGTTTTTGGGCAAGCCGGGAATGTACCTGGAAGACTTGTACGTTCGCCCGAATTTCCGCGGCCGAGGACTCGGCAAAGCATTGCTGACTCAAGTGGCACGGATTGCCGTCGAGCGGGACTGCGGCCGCATGGAGTGGTCGGTGCTCGACTGGAACGAGCCGTCGATCCGCGTCTCCGAACGCTTGGGAGCCAAGCCGCTGACCGACTGGACGATCTTCCGGTTGACGGGCGATGCACTTCGTGGCCTGGGTCGGAGCGAGCCGTTTACTCCGCGCGGTCTCGAATGAGAAGTTTGGCAAGCGGCAGCCCTCCGAGTGATTCGAACAGGATTGACTCGGTGGGCTGACGCCCTGCCGCTCACCGAATCTCTCATCACACCCCGCGAGCCGTAAATCGCCCAGTTTCTCACACTCAACCTTTGCCCTTGTCTCTGTTTGGGGACAGCCAATACAACCCGACATTCGCGAAATTGAGCCGGAAGCGTCGTGTTTTTGCAGGCCATTCCGGTTCGGTTTCGCAACGTTCGAACGTGGTTTGGCAGGAGGCCAAGTCCCGTTCGTTCTTCGGTGAATCGCCCAGCCCCTCGTGAGTCGCCACATGTCCACGGCCGAATCAGACAGTGTCAAACAAGTCCGCGAAAAGATCATCCAGCTCGCCAAGGAGATTGAAGAGCACTCGCGGTCCAACATGCCGCCAGATGCGTTCTTCAGCGAATTCCTGCGGCGAGTCGTCGGCGCGGTCGGTGCTCGCGCCGGAGCCGTTTGGCTTCGCAACGGCTCCGCCAAACTCAATCTTTTCACGGATGTGAATCTCAAGACGACCGGCTTCTTCGAGAAAGCCGACGCTCCGGTGCTCAACCAAAAGCTGTTGGACGAGGTGATGTCCAACGGCCAAGCCTGCACACACAGCCCCAACGACGGCAGCGGTGTGCAAGTCCCGACCAACGATTTGATCGTGCTCGCCTCGTTGCAGCAGCAGAAGCAGTGCGTGGGAGTCGTCGAGATTTTTCAGCGAGTCGATACCCCGCAACAGGCTCGCCCCGGCTTCCTGCAATTCGTCGAGCAGATGTGCGGCTACGCCTGCCGCTACCTCGACCGGCAAGCCAGTCCGAAGCCTCAAGAACCCAAGCAAAAGCTCACTGAGCAATTCGAACAATTCCTGTTGCAACTGCATCGCAGTTTGGATGTCGGCGAGGTTGCCGCGACCGGTGCCAACGATGGCCGCTTGTTGCTCGGCTGCGATCGATTGAGCGTCGCCGTGCAGTACGGCCAGAAGACCATCATCAAGGCGATCAGTGGCCAAGACTCGGTCCATCAGCGAGCCAACCTCGTCAAACGCATGTGTGGCTTGGCCAACAAAGTCATCCTGATGCGCGAGCCCCTGACTTACTCCGGCAAGCTTGACCACCTGCCTCCACAAATCACAACTCCATTGGCCGACTACATCCAGGAGAGCGGCTCGCGAATGGTCATTGTCTGGCCGCTGTTCGAGAGCGACGCCGTCGTCAAAGCGGACGAAAAGGGCGTGAAGCGGATCGACCGACAGAAGAAACCGATCGGAGGCTTGATCATCGAACAAATCTCCGAAAGCCAGCCTCGTCCCGGCTTGCAGGAAAAAGTGGAATCGTTGTCCGACCATATTTCGGAGGCGATGCACAACAGCCTGTTGCACAACCGACTCTTCCTGTTGCCGCTGTGGAAAATGCTCGGCGAGATGTTCCGATTCCTGGAAGGCCGAGGCAAATTGAAGGCGCTGGCCACCACCGCCGCGGTGGCCGTGTCGATTGCGGCGTTGTGCTTCATTCCCTGGGAATACCGCGTCGAAGGGGATGGCCGTCTGATGCCGGTCGAACAAAAGGACGTCTTCGCCCCTTGGGATGGTGAAGTCATCGAAATCGCCGTCATCGGTGGCGAGAAAGTCGAAGCAGGAACCGTTTTGCTGCGGTTGCGAAACGACGAATTGTTGCAACAACGACTCGCGGCGCAGAACACCTTAAACGAAAAACGCACGACGCAACACAGCCTCCAGGGTGAACGCGATTTGGCAGAGCAGCAGGGGAACAAGATTGATGTGCAGCGGCTGGATGGGAAAATTGACGAAACCAAAATCCAAATCCTGGGTGCTCAGCGTCAGTTGAAGGAATTGGAGCGTCGCGTTCAGAACCTCACGGTCGTTGCTCCGCGAGCCGGTACGATTGCGACCTTCGAGGTTGAACGCCAACTGTTGCATCGTCCTGTCAAACGGGGCGAGCTGTTGCTGGAAATCAAAGACGAAACCGGTCCGTGGTGGCTGCAATTGGAAGTTCCTGAACATCGCATGGGGCATCTGCTCAAAGCGATCCAAGCGAAACAAGATCAACTCGTCGAAGAGTTGCAAGCCTCCAAACCGAAAGAGGGTCGCCAACTGCGAGACTTGCTTGATCGCCATCGCTCAGGCAAAAGCGTCCAAGAAATGACCGCCGACGACCATCAGCAGTTCAGCGAATTCCTCTTGGCCACCTACAAACAGGTGGGAGTTGAATTCCAGTTGGCGACGAATGTCGAAATCCTTTTCGAGGGCACCCTCCGCGAGATCGAAACCCGATCCAATCCGTCTTCAGGCAAGGATAAGGCGATCGTCCAGGTGCGTGCGGACATCGACAAAACGAAACTGCCCTCTGTTGTCATCGGTGCCGAAGTGCGAGCCAAGATCAACTGCGGCCAACGCAGCCTCGGCTACGTCCTCTTCGGCGACGTCGTCGAGTTCATCCAGAAATACTTTTGGCTGTGATGACGTAGGATGGGCACTCTTGCCCGTCCGGTCGTCGGGGGATGTGCCCAACCTACTTGATCGCCGAGCGAATCGCCTGCAAATCCTCGTTCGTCCCCAGCAGTACGGGATGATGCAGCACCAGGATCGCCTCGTCCGCGCGGGTCGCGTGCGGCAAATCATTCACCGCCCGAAATCGTCCGCGAGCGTGCGTGCGATGCAACGCCCGGAAGCCGGGATCGAGGGCGATTCCTGCGGCACGTATCACGCTCGCGAAGTCGTCTCGCGAACAACCGAACACAGCCGAATCAAACCAGAAGCCGAGTTTGTAGAAACCCGGTCGTGTGTCTCCGGACGATCCGGATTCGACGAACCCCCGCAGCCCAGCGACATCACTCAGCAGGCTCAGTAAGCGTGACACGTTTTCGGTTCGCAGTTGATTTCGTTCGGCGAGCCGATCCAACTGTGGCACCAACACCGCTGCTTGCAACTCGGAGAGCGGAAAGGCGTCGTTGCCCCGCTGCGTATGCACGCGAATTCGCTGAACGATTTCCGCATTGTGAGTGACCAACGCTCCACCTCGTCCCGCAGTCAGCAGTTTGCTGCCGCCGAAGCTGAGCACTCCGACATCGCCCCACGTCCCGGCGACTCGGCCCTGCACGATCGCGCCGGGCATTTGACACGCATCTTCGATGACTGCGAGGCCGTGTTGATCGGCAAATGCGTGCAGCTCCGGCATCGCAACCACTCCGCCGTGCAAATGCGAGGCGATGATTGCTTTGGTCCGCGGCGACCGAGCCGCTTCAAGCTGATCGGTATCTAGCTGTCCGCTCACGGAATCGACATCGACCAGCACAGGGTGCGCGCCGACTGCCAACACGTTTTTGAAGTTTCCCTCGAAGTCGTAGGCCGAGAGGATGACCTCGTCGCCGGGACCGACTCGGAGTCCTCGCAATGCCAACTCGACGGCCGCTGTTCCACTGCACGTCAGCACGATGTGCTCGCAGCCGTGCAACTCGGACAACCGTTCGGACAGTTCGTGGCAGTTCGGGCCGTGATATTTCCCCCACGAGCCGTCTGCGAAGGTTCGCCGCAACGCGGCTTCGACCGCTTCGTCTGGAAGAGGCCAGGTCGGTGGTTGCAGTTTGTCGCGATTCGCGGGCATGATCGTTCGCTGAATTGTCAGAGTGGGCGAAGTCTACGCATCCACCGACACAATCGGCAGGACGTAGCCCTGCGCGTTGAACTGCGCGATCACCGATTCTTTGTCGGTGTTCAGGCCGAGAACCGATCGAAATTCATCGTTCGTGTGCAGGCTGCGGTACACGACCAAGTGCAGCTTGCCGACTCGCAGCCGATGGCCGGCGGCTTCCCAAGGGGCGAGCTTGCGGCCTTCTTCCGTGACCGTCAGCGTTCGCCATTCGGCATCGAGCGACGCTCGCTCCGGCAACCAGTCGAGCACGATGGGCGCGTACAACGATTCACTCGACGACGCCTGCGACAACCGCAGTTCGCCCGGCGTGGAATCAAACTCGCCAACCGTGCTATGCAGCCGATCGTCCGGGAGCGCGAGCGGGTAACATCGGACCTTGACGTCCGAGGCTGTTAGCCGAATCTCGCGAGTCGCGTTGTCCCCTTTCGCTCGCACGCCACGACGCAGAGGCAGTGTCGATTCGAGGTCAATTCGTCGTCGGCCAACCTTCGCGACCGAATCTGCCAAAACCAAGAAATGATCTTTTCGAGACAGCATCACTTGCCGGCACAGCATCGGTCCGTCCGGGATATTCAGTTGCAGTTCGACGTAGTCCATGTCGGTGTCACTGCTCCAACAACTGCACGTCCAGCCGTCGGTCCAGGTCAGCCGCTCGCCGTCGAGCCGCACGCTCAGACCCCATTCACCGTCGATCATCGGCACGCCCAACAAGCTGAGCTGCAAGTTCACGCTCGGACCATCATGTCGCACGAGGGCCGTGTTGGCGGTCGCGTGCCACCAGTTCCGCAGGCAGGCCCAACTCGCCCAATCCGATTGCGTTGCTGGCAGGTCCGTGTCGGTGACGATTAACCGTTCTTCCGGCGATTCCGAAAATGTTTCGCTGTGAAATTTGTCTTTGGAGCCACCGCTCGCGACGTGCCGCCGAAACCGCAACGATTCCGCCGCCAACGACAGTTTATCCAATCCGGCCAGCTCCGCTCCGCGAAGCAACATCGGGACGAGCGGTCCAGTCTCGGTCACCTGTGTTGAGTGATTCGCAGCGCCGAGCATGTTTCCATCGCGATCCAACAGCGTGATCGACTTCGTGACGACATCCTCGAAGCGGAATCGAGCTTCACCTTCCAACACTGGGACGCCCACGATCGCGCCCACTTCAATCGAGCGAGTGAGCGACGCGAGCCAGCGCGGTAAGATCGGTAGCAGACTCGCGGCCGGAGTCCCATCGCCGTCCGTCTGTTCGATCAGTTCATTGCGCAGCGATTGTTGTCCGAGTTGTTTGAACTCGGTCACACCTTCGATGTCGCCAAACATCTGTCCCAACAGCCAAGGCAACTCGCCCGTGACGAGCAGCCTGCGGTCGGGAGTCAGTTCGCACATCAACGGCTTCGCCAAGTAAGCCGCCAGTTCCAGCGATCGCGTCAACACCAGTCGCCACACCGGCCACGCGACGTCGGCGGTGACTCGTAGCCCGCTCCACAACCAGTCTGCCAGCCCGAGCAACTCCAACTCGGTGTGCTCGTCATTCCAAGCGGCCTTGGCCGTGAGTTGTTGAGAGGCCCACCGGCTCAGACGCGACCATTCCTGCTTTTCAATCAGCGACCAGACTGACTTCACGGGGTGTCGACGTGAGCTGTCCCACGGCCAAACTCCACTGCGATTCGCGGCTCGCTTCCGCAAGAGCCGGCGATCAACTCCGGCGGACAATTGCTTGGACCACGCACGCCAAAATTTGTCGGTGCGACCGGTCTGAGCACAACGCCGCAGTTCGTCGGGAGCGGATGGCAACCAAGCCAAGCCCGCCAAGATCTCTCCATCCGACCTGTCCGAAAGATCGACCTCACTGCCAAAAGCCACGGCAAAATCACTCATCGCGAACGTCTCTCTGAACGAAAAACATGAAGTGCGTCACGGCGCGGGCGGAGAGTCTAGCGGGACGTGGCCGCCGACCGAATGGACCGCCTTGAATTCCGCCTGCGAGGCCAGCACGACGCGCCTGCGAGTGGTTATCCCTCTCGCGGGATGTGATGAGAGATCCGGCGAGCGGCAGGGCGTCAGCCCTCCGCGTCAAGTCAATCCGGAGCGAATCACTCGGAGGGCTTCCGCCCTGCCGCTCGCCAAAACGTCTCATTCGAGACCGCGTGAGGTAAATTTTCGAGCAACCACTCGAAGCTCTGAAGGAAGCCTCCCGAGATCGTAGCGTGAAATGGTTGTCACCCCAGCTTCACCAACCTCAGGAGGCGAGCATGTTTTACGTTGGATTGGACATTCACACCAAGCACATCACGATTTGTGTGCTCAACAGTGACGGAAAGGTGCATCAGCGATGTCAGAGGCAACGGGCCGAGACGATGCTGCTGGTGCTCCGGGAATTGCCGGAATCGTTCG
>SYJG01000414.1 GCA_005798445.1 Planctomyces sp. | reverse complement strand
GATGTCTTGCCCCGTCCATTTCCTGTCCCGTACTGTCGTTCCATGGTGGTTCCTCCGTTCTTGACTTGAACTTCCATCGGGGAACGTAATCCCCGACGGAGGAACCGCCTACTTCTTCAACTATCTCAGGGACATCTTCCAGCATGTGCAGCGCATGAGACATCTCGTGCAAAATTCCGGAACAATGTTTATCGCGACTCCATTGCACATAATTGCGGACGTTGGGAATCTCGATGCAACCGGCCTTGTCTGGGTTAAGTCCATTCCGCTTGAGCCATAGCCCTGAAGGATGGAACGCGGCTCCGGCACTTTTTCGGGATTCCCACTCGACCCAAATCCGAACTTTGTGGAGCAATTCGAGTTTGTCCTTCGGCAATGACGTGTTTAATGTCTTCAATTGGCCTTCGACGAATTGCAGTGCCTCGTTCGATTGCTTTTTCTGTTGCAGCACGTCGGGGTGGATCAGGACGGTAAAGCTCGCCATGACCTTCTTTTGATAACTCTCCGTTGGCGTGAATTCGCGGATCGCTGTGACTAGTTCGATCTGCTCAACCTGATCGACATAAATCGCCGGCTTTTTGAACATACCGACGTTGATCGACTTGACCTCGCCGGTAACGCGGACGGTCTCGTCCAAAAAGTACGCGGTGACATCCGGAACGTTGACCTCGGCAAAGCGTTCCCGCACGGGGGCCGAGAATCGGACAAAGAAACTCCCCTCCTCCTTCCAGTCCTTGGCCGAATACAACTCTTGGAAGTCGCCATTCCGTCCGCTCGATTGAATCTGAAGTTCAACCGTGACCGTCTCACCAACCTTCTTTGCAGCCTCATTCGCGGAAAGCGGATCCGCCGCGAATACCGGGCGAAAGAGAATCGACAGGCACAAACTCCCAAGCAAAACAGCGCTCTGAATGACAAAGCGGCGTAACATGCTCAGCACCGCAACTCGCCTCATGCAACACTCCTGCGCAAAACAGAACAGGTCGCCATGTCTTAGGTCATCTCCACGATCTATCGCTTCGCGCGGCCTCCTGGTCTGTTGCACGCCAAACCACACGCCGTCCAAACTGGATCTGACCCGAATGGCACTGCCGATTGTCGTGGTTGAAGTTACGGCGAGCAACCGGCCAGCAGTTGCGCGCGAGCGGCGGGTAAGCGCCATCCACGCCCAGGTGCTACGAGTTGTCACTTTTGGCAGTAGCTCTGCGATCGGCTCGGCGGGCGGATTTTCGAGCGTAGCGGTCACGGCGTTCGGCTTGACGGTAGGCTCGGATGGATTCGGGATGCGCGGTGGCCCAGGTGTCGGGGCGGAGCGCCGCATAGTCGGTGCTCCCCGACAACAGCGCGTCCAGGACGGCTTTGAGATAGGCATAGACGTCGAGGTCGTTGCGTAACGCGCTGCTGACCAGCGTCAGGAAGTTGGCGGCGCGTTCGCCCGACAACACGCTGCCGATGAACAGCCAGTTCTTTCTCCCGATCGCTACTTGCTTCATCAACTGTTCGACGTCGTTGTTGTCGATCGGCAGGCGGCCATCGGTCAGGTACTGCGCCTCGCGGTGATTGCGAACGTAGTTCAAGGCGTCCGCGATTTTGTCTTTCGGCAGGACTCGTTTGGCCACGTCGCCCTTCAGCAGTTCGCACAGGCGGGTCCAGATTGGTCGCGCGTCCGATTCACGCAGGGTCTGGCGCTCGGCGGGGGACAGGTCGCGGGCGCGATCTTCCACGTCGTATAACTGTTGGTAGAGCGCCAGGAACTGGCTGGCCAGCAGCGGGTGATTCTCTTTCGCGTCGAAGAACTTGCGGCGCGCGTGAGCGTGGCACGCGGCGCGGGGTTTCGTGAGCCAGTCGTGGGGTGTCGGTCGGCGTTTGATCGCGCGGGGTTCGATGCGATCGGGACGATTGCCGATTCGGTGCGAGGCCAGGTGGATCAAACGCAGTTCGATCAAGCGACTCGTCTCGTCGCGATTCACCGCCGCGAGCAGCCAAGTGTTGGCCAAGAATTGTTGCGCGGCGCAGAAGCTCAGTTGGCGTGGCGAGCACTTGGCGGCGTCGGCCGCTGGCAGCAGCGAATGACGCACGAGGTTGTACGCCAACAGGCCCGTCCACAATTCGGTGCGGACCATCGCCGGAGTCTTGCAGCGGAGCACATCGAGGGACATCGTGGACTTGATGCTGCGCAAATCGAGTTCCGCGTGCCAGCGTTGCCGGAACAAGTCGGCCAAGTCCTCACGGGTGATCGTCGTCTCATCGCGCAGCGTGGTGACGACCACAATCGACTGCGTGCGGAAGCCCCGTTCACGCACGGCGAACTTCATTTCGCGCACGGTCAGCGTGTTCGGCAAACGGTCATAGGTTTCCTGGTCCAGCCAGTCAGGTCGTTGCGGCTTGGGCCAATCGACCAGATGGTCATCGGCTCCCAAACGGTGGCCCCGACGGAAGTCGGCGGTGCGGTGCTGATGCAGTCGCGTCACGACCTCGACGCCCAACTCTTGCAACAGCGCAATCGTGAACCAGCCCGCGTAGTAGCGATCCGCCACGACCACGTCACCGCGCTTCAGCAACTCGAACAGTTGCCGGAACAGCGCCGTCTCGCCGGTCTCTTTGCCGGAGCACGGCCCCAGCGCCAAGCCGTGGATCATGGCCGTCGCCAGCGACAACAACGCCACCACACGCATCACCGGAAAACCCAAGCCCTCGGCTTGCGACGAAGATTGGGGATACTCCGCCTGGTTCTCCGGGGTGTCGGGCATGGACACCGTCGAGCCATCCACCAGAAAAGTGCGCTGACCTTTCCAACGCCACTCCTCGGGAAGCTGCCTTTCGCACTCACGAGCGAGGTCATACGTCAGTCGCTGCGGCACCGTTTCAGGAATGCGGCCACGCGCGCGGCAATACGCCCCTGTGTTGGTGTCGCTGACCACTCGCCCGGAGAGCGTTTCGACCACCGCGACGCGCGCCACCGCCGCCGTACACGACCGTTGCTCGCCCGTGAACAGCATCTGCGACAAAAACGCCCACAACGTCACCGCCGGTGTGTAGATCACGTCGGGGGCATCGTCGCCGGAACAATCCACGCCCTCCGACTCGAACACGTCCGCCAGACGATCCGCTGTGAGCACGTTGGAAAACGGCAACTCGTCTGCCAGCAGCAACGAACGACGAACACACTCAAACGCTCTTCCCGATTTCACACCCGATGAGCGAAAAGACATGAGACCTTCCTTGGTCCAGCTTCGCACGCTCACGCCCAAGAAAGGTCTCACCCGGAGCGGAACATAGGCCACGAAGTTCTCACCACCAAGACCAATTGGTCTCTCCGCTCTCGGAGTTCAACGCCGATGACTCGCAGACATCACGCCCCTCGCGCGTGCGTCCCACCGCTGCGCGCCGAGATCATGTCCCGCGAGTGCGGCAGTGCCATTCGGATCTGACCCCGTTTTCGCGTCCGGTTCCAGATGATAATGGCGACGCTAAATACTCACTTTTTCTCCGGAGGGTTCTCGTCTCCCATTTCTCTTGTCGAACCTGCCTTCTTCTCAGCATCAACTTCTACGAGCTTCGGCTCACCATACTCCTCTACAACTCGTCGAATCTCTTTCAGGATCTGTCCGAATGGCACTGCCGAACTCTCGGAACGTGAGTGCTGCGCGCAACGGTAGGACGCACGCGCGAGGGACGCGATGAATCGGAGTCATCGGTGGTGATTTCCGGGAACGGAGGGACCAACTGGTCTTGGTGGTGAGAACTTCG
>SYJG01000413.1 GCA_005798445.1 Planctomyces sp. | reverse complement strand
TTCATCGCCAGACCGGGGGGCTGACGCCGCCCCGCTCGCCAGCAACTCTGCAAGGAGATTGTCATGTTGATTCGCCTGTTCGTTATCGCCGTCGCTTTGGCCTGCTTACCGGTCGTTGCCGAAGACAAACCGGCGAAGATTGAGAAGACCCAGAAACTCGAACCAGCCAAGTGCGGCTCGGTTAAACAACTGCACGCTCTCGGCGATATCTACCTCGCCGGACAACCCAGCCCCGAAGACTTTCAAGAGTTCAAAAAACGGGGTGTGAAGTCGGTGCTCAACCTGCGGACGAAGGAGGAACTCGATTTCGACGAGGCCAAGACGATTAAAAATCTGGGGCTCGAATACCACCACATCCCGATCGCTGGCCCGGAATCTCTGACCAATGAAAATTTTGACAAGCTTCGGAAACTGCTCAGCGAGAAAGAACAACGCCCAATGGTGTTGCACTGCACGGCGGCCAATCGCGTCGGAGCGGTGTGGCTGGCGCATCGAGTGCTCGATGGCGGTCTGACCTACGATGCTGCGCTGGTTGAAGCGAAGACGGTTGGCCTGAAGACACCCGCGCTGGAAGCCAAAGCCAAGGACTACATCTCCAAACAGAAGACGAAGAAGCCGGCCGATTCCGACAAGAAGAACGACCCCAAGAAGTAGTACCGTTGGCGGTTCGCCATGATCGTGACCCTCGGATTCTGGTTGATTCGACTGACGATCTGGCTGGCCGTCGCCGCTTGGTTGTTCCGAGTGTTCGTCGAATCCTCCGGCCGTTCATTCGCAGCACGAGATCGCGTGATCCGCTGGAGTTGGCTGATCGGCGCGTTGGCCTGTGTGGCTCATGTCGTCGTCGCGATGGGGGTCGGGCATTGCTGGAGCTTGGAAAACGCCATGCGATACACCGCGATGGAGACTCGGCGTGTCTTCGACGTGGAGTTGCCCTGGTCCGTCTTTGTGAACTTTGCCTTCGTCGCGTTCTGGCTGATCGATGCCGTACGAGCGTTTCGATCGCGCGAAGTTCAACCGCTGGGCGCGGTACGTCACAGTGTTTGGCTGATGATGATGCTCAACGGGACCGTCGTGTTCGGGCCGAAGTATTGGATTTGGATTGCGGTGCCGTGTGTCGTGGCGTTTGTGATTGTCACGTTGCGTTCGCGGTCTCGCGAGGCAGCAGGTAGATGAACGACTTGCCAAGCCGGCCGCCGTAGTTGCCGGCGGTGATCTTTACGAGACCCGGCGTCGTGCGTGCGGCGGCGATGGCGGCTTGCGTCGCGACCGAAATCGTTTCGAGGTCGCGGCCGTTCAACACGATTTCCATGATCGAGTTCACGTTCGAAGGCAGACGGCATTCGGCACCGAGCTTTTCACGCAGCGTCGGGCAGTATTGCTGATAGGTGCTGGCGATCAGGAACGAGTATTTGCTGCCAGCTTTCGACGCGCTTTGAGCGATCCCTCCGGGAAAGGTCATGATGACGCCGGGAACTTTCTCGACGGCGGCGACTCCCCGCTCGGTGGCTTCGATGGCAGAGTCGATCGACTCGCCCATGAACCAGAGATTGCCTCCCATGATACCGTCGCGGAATCCGAAGCGGCGGTCGAGCACGAACTCGCCGCCGAGGATCGGGATCGCCCACATCTTGCGGCCGTGACGGATGACTCGCGTTTGATAGCCGTCGCCGAAGAAGGCGATCTTGCGACCGAGCTTGAAGTACGGCTCGGTGTCGAGCAGGTTGAAGCACGCCGTAGTTGGGCAAGTCAGCACGTTTTGACTGACTCGCGTCAGCAGCGAGCGTTCGAGAGCCGGCTCACGGTCTTTGCGGAAACGCGGGACGTGCATCTGGATGATCGCTCCCGGTCGGCCATCGGGAGTCGCGAACGATTCGTCGCCGCCGGGACCGACGAAGCGATCGACGCCCGCTTCGCAATCGCAAAAGATGGTGCTGCTGGCGTGGCCGGTCGCCTTGTTGACGGCATGTTGCAGCCACTTTTGATCTCTTGCCGTCACAAGAATTTCAGCGTAGATGCTGCGGAAGGCTTCGGCGTAGGTATCTTCGATTTGGCAACCGGAGGATGAGTAAGTGCTCATGGTGAAACGGACCGTTGGATGAAGAAAAGGCATTGCAAAATGCAAATTGCAAATTGCAAATTGCAAAATACAAATTGAACCCAGGAGCAGCGGCCGGCAATTCTCAATTTGCAATTTGCAATTCTCAATTTGCAATGAAGTTCATCTCGGCTTCGATGGCACAAGAGACTCCGATTCGCCGCGGCGTCCCAATCCGTCGTAGACCGCCGATTCGGTGACGACTTTGTCCATGAAGATGTCGTGCGACTGCATCGGGATTTCGGGGAAGAGCTGGCACTCGAAGGCCAGCGCGATCAGCGGCGTGTCGGGGCGAGCGTGTTCCAGCAGTTTGTCGTAGTAGCCTTTGCCGTGACCGGTACGGCCGCCTCGGCGATCGAAGGCGACGCCGGGGACCATGATCAGATCGAGTTCTTCGACGTCGACTCGCTTCGCGGCGACGGGACGCAGATCGGCCTTCGGTTCCAGGATGCGGTACATGCCGAGTTCGAGTTCGTCCATCGACTCCAGATGGAACAGCTCAAGTTCGCCATCGACACAGTACGGCACGACGATTTTCTTACCGGTTTGCAGCGCGGCTTCGAGATCGTTGCGCGTGCGGACTTCGGAGCGGACATCGACGTAGAACATGACGGCTCGCGCGGCGGCGTATTCCGGCTGAGCCATGAAGGACGCCACGATGCGGCGACTGATCTCGTCTTTGTCGGGTTGCGCGTTGCGGTTGGCATGCGATTGTTCGCGGATGAGTTGCTTGCGGGAGTGCAGGTCGGCGGGCTGGGCAGTGAGAACCTCAGTGCTCATGGGGTGCGTCCATTCGTTTTGAGTTGTGAAAGATTGCAACGCTCGTAGTGACCCGATTCATCGGGTCTTCGACACACAGGACACTGATGACTGAGACTCGATGAGTCGAGTTACTACGAGCGAGTTAGCGACGGAGATCGTAGCAAAAGAGGGTCTCTTGGTCTCGCAACAGCAGGTGTCCGTTGGCGACGACGGGATAGGCCCAGGCTTGACGGCGGCTGCGGTTGGGTTGGTCGAATTGGCCTTTCTCGATGTAGCGCTGCGAATTGGCTTCGACCAGCGTGACGGGGCCTTCCTCGTTGCGGACGATCAGCATCCCGTCGGCGAACGTGATGGAACCTTTGCCGGGCGAGCGTTCCTTCCACATCACTTTTCCAGAGAGCATGTCGAGGCAGCTCAGGATTTGCTCGTCGCAGCCGTAGAGAAAGCCGTCCACGACGACCATGCCGCCGTGATGGTTCTTCATGTCCTTTGTTTTGTAGACCTCTTCGGCGCGTGTCGTGTTCCCGTTCGATTCGAGTCGCAGGCACGATCCGCCCGTGCCGTAGCCGGAGCCGTAGAACACATGATTGTCGTGGAAGACAGCGGCCGAGCAGTTCGCCGTACCATTCGCAGACGAGTTGCTTTGCCACAAGAACTCGCCGTCGTTGGCTCGGACACCGATCAGGCCACGAGCGGTGAAGTTGACGTATTGCCGCACTCCGCCGACATCGACGGCGATGGCCGATGCGTAGCCGGAACCAGGATCGCTGGGGACGCGCGACTTCCAAATCTCGCTGCCGTTGTTCTTGTTGAGCGCGACGAGCGTGGCTCCGCGACCTCCGGGAGTGACGATGACTTTGTCACCGTCGATGAGCGGAGACTCGCAGATGCCCCAGTGACCGGCATTCCCGCCGAACTCTTTGAGCACGTTCTTGTGCCAGCGTCGTTGTCCGGTGCGGGCATCGAGACAGACCAGATCGCCGAGCGCTCCCAGCGCGTAAACTCGATCGCCATCGACGGTCGGCGTGCAGCGCGGGCCGTTGCCACTGCCGTCACGATAGGCACTTCCGCCCGTCGAAACCGACCAGCCTGGCCGGCCGTCTCGCTCGCTGAGAACAAACACTTTCTCGTCCGTACCGGTCAAACCCATCGTGTAGACGCGACCATTCGCAACCGAGACGGCCGAGAAGCCTTCACCCAAACCGCTCGCCGACCATACAGGCTTGGGACCGGAGCGCGGCCAACTGTTAGTGATGTTGTTGCCTCCACCTGCTTGTCCGTCGCGGCGTGGGCCTCGGAACTGCGGCGAGTCTCCCGGCTTGCCGGCACCGTTGTCGTCGTTCGAAGCATCGACGGTTGGCTCAGACTTCTTGGATTTGGGAGTGGGCTTCGGTGTCGGGGCGGTTGCCGGTGCAGGAGCGGTCGTCTTCTCCTTTTCATTGCGAACGATGACGCTTGTCACCGTGTCGCTGCTGTTGGTGAAGACGGAAATCTGCTGACCCTCTTTCAGATCCCCGAACTTTGCCACTTTGCCGTCGAGCGTGATTTTGACACCATCCGGGACCGTAAGGCAGCCAGTTGAAATTGATCTACCGGCAGTTTGGCTTGCTGAGTTATAGACCGCGAAAGGGTTTGGGAGAAACATCCAGGTCTCAGGGACGAGACGATGAATGCAGAACTGACAGAGGCTGTGATTGCAACGG
>SYJG01000037.1 GCA_005798445.1 Planctomyces sp. | reverse complement strand
GGCACCGACAAGGGCTGGTTGTATCTGCTGCGATTGGAACGTCCGCTCGGCGAGAACGATCGTTTCGAGTTCCGTTCGTTTGGTCCATTGAAAGACTCCACGGGTAAGGTGATCCGTGTGCATCATCGGGTTGTCGCTGCCCCGTTGGATCTTGACGGAGACGGCAGACTTGACTTGGTCCTGGCTGGGGCAACCTACGGCACAAGCGATCCGAATCCCGGTAGCGGCATCTATTTCGTGCGCAACGAGGGCGAAACGAAAGGACACACGCCGATCCTCTCTCCGCTGAAGCCGTTGGAAACAACAGGGCACACGCACCCGGCGTTCAAACACTCTCATGCTCAACTCCAGTCGTTGGACTTGCTGGGCAATGGAGAGAAAGTCGTGGTTGTGGGGACGCAACTCGGCGACAATTTCCAGGGCTACGTTTACCGCCCTTCGAAAAACCGGATCGCTCTGGAACATACCGGGCTGGTCTTGCCGCCCATTTCAATCGAAGAACGTCTGCTCGATCTCGATGGCGATCGAGACTGGGAATACATCCGCAGCGGCGGTGAATCTCTGATCGCCAAATATGCGCCGGTGAATATCGCCCCGGCTGGCTCACCTGCGACTTCGCAAAATCTGGCACAAGGCGTCAAGTATCAGTGCGTCACGGCACCCAACTATTGGGGGTGGAAGAACCCGCAGCATGGCGACTTGGGGCAGTTGACCGACGGAAAGCTCTGCGATACGTGGCGGACGGATGAGGGTGAGATCTACTCTCTACGCAGTTCGATGGGCTGGAGCGGCACGGCGCCAATCGTTGTGTTCGATTTGGGCAGGGTGCAATCGATCGGCGGGATTGGACTGCACACCGTGCTTTCCTTGTGGGGTCCCTGGTGGCCGGCGACAGTCACGGTGCTGGTGAGTGATGACAACACGAACTTCTACCAAGCTGGTTCGATAAAAAAGATAACGCCCAATCAGCTCGATCCCGCCGTCTCGGATGATGTTGTGCAGGCGTCGATCGATCGCGAGCTGACTCAGCGGGGGCATCAACCTTCCACGCACTGGCTGCGACTCAGCGGATTATCCGGCCGCGGACGATACGTCGCGTTGGTGATGTCGCCAGTGGCGGACACCGGAACCATTGTGATCGACGAGGTGGAAATTTATCCCGGCTCAGCCGAGGCACTCAGCGCGCCGCGACCGGCGCAAGTTTTCTCCGAAGGGCCGGCGGGTTGGAAGAGCTATCGACTGTTTCAGGCGATCGACGAGCGCGTGACGCGAGACATTGCCGCGCTGCGAGCCAGCGTCGGGGCCAGCTCTGTTTCGCCGGAGCAAAAAGCCGCCTTGGAACGAAAACTGGATCAGTCGGCTGCCAAGCGAAGTGAGTTGCCAGTGCCATCGTCGGAGGGGTTCCGGGCGATCTTGCCGCTGAACGACTTGCACCGCGAGGTATTTGCGGTGCAGGCCGAGTTGTGGCGCGGGCAAGGCCTGCCGCCGATCGCGGTTTGGCATTCTCACCGCTGGGATCCGCTCTCGCCGATTATGCAACCGGATCGGCAAGCGGCCCAGCTTCACATCGTGTTGGAGAAGAACGCTGTCCGCAGCGATGTGTTGAATCTGAGCAATGCGGAGGGCAGGCCGCGGACTGTCAGACTGCGAGGATTGTCGAGCGACTATTTTGATGTGTTCGACGTTCCGTTGGTCGATACGCACGCTCTGGAACCGGTCGCCTCGGCATTGGTTCCTCTATCGACGATCGAGGATGCCTATCAAGTCGAGATTCCCGCCGGCATGACGCGGCAGATCTGGATTCGCTGTCGGTCGAAGAATCTCCCAGCGGGGCGGTCAGAGTCCACGATCAAGCTGACCTCACCGGACGATCCCGCATGGTCCGCCGAGGTCCCCATTACGATTGAAGTTGTCAACGTCCGATTGCCGGACGCGTTTTCGCTGCACCTGGGCGGATGGGATTATCCGGTGGCGGGGACCTATCAAGTGACCCAGCAGAATCTGGGACCGTATGTGGCGATGCTTCGTCAGTACGGCGTGAACACGACTTGGTCGTCTAACGCGATGCCGACGGGGCAGTACGACGTCGAGGGCAATCTTGCCGCGCCGCCATCGCGCACCGCGATGGACGGGTGGTTGGCCCGCTTTCCCGATGCCAAGCTGTACTGTTCCACAAACTTCGGTGACGTTGCGATGGACGATCCACATCGCGACAAGAAACGTGCGGCCTGGGCGGCGGATTGGTCCGCGTATTTGCAAACGAAACGAATCAGTCCGGATCGGGTGGCATTCTTGATTCGCGACGAGCCAATCAGCGAGAAGGAACTGAAGATCATTTTGGACGTCGGCCAGGCGATCAAACGCGGTGAGCCACGCTTCAAGATTTTCAACGACCTGCACTGGTCCGATCCGACTGCGGCGCCACCGGTCATTGACTCGGTCATGCGCGAGGCTTGCGACATACAGTGTTTTGGCGTGGAGCATTACTTGAAGAGCGCCGAGGCCAACGCCCACTTCATGGAGCGTCACCAGCGTCCTGATTTGCAGTGGTGGTGCTACACCGGCGGCAGCAGCCATCGGCTGGCCGATCCGTATGTCGCTTATCTGCTGCGGTCATGGTTTTGCTTCGATCGCGGGCTGACGGGCGCTCATTTCTGGGCCTTCGGCGACGGGCATGGTGGGTTTTCGTTCAACGAGTATCTCAACGACGGCCCGACCCGCTCGCCGCTGTACTTGCAACCCGACGGTGTTCTGGCGAGCAAGTCGATGGAGGCCATGCGCGAAGGGGCGCAGGATTATGAACTGTTGATGATGCTTCGCCAGCGGGCGCAACAATCAGGCGATGCGGCGGACATACAACGAACACTCAGCGACGAGGTCGCTACCGTGCTTCAGGCACACCGCGTCGATCAGTGGAACTGGAACGTCGCGAAGGATCGATCCTTGGCCGACGCGGTTCGTATTCGTGTGCTGCGACAACTTGAACAGAAATGATCGAGCGTTCCGCACGAGTGGGATAGGCTTCCAGCCCGTCACAACTCTCGGCAAATCAATGACAGAAACCCATGCCAGGCAGGATGTCTATCCCACGACTCGCTCGGGTCGTTCAACTTCGCAAGTCAGGAGACTGTCCACATGAACCTTCGAAGCAAACCTTGGATTCACTCCCTTCTGGCGCCGCTGCTGACGATGACGGTCGTGATGTCGTCTGCCCATGCCGAAGCGTGGAAAGCTCACGAAGTTCGGCAATTGGGCGAACAGGCCGGCGGCGTTCGCATGCCGGCGAAGCTGCAGATCGTCACCGAGGCTTGGAATCGCGTTGTCGCCGTGCCGTACATCGTTTACATGCCGGAGAAAGACCGGCTGTTGATGCTCGTCAGTTGCGACTACCCCCATCGCCCGATGGTGTTGACGAGCGACGACCACGGAGCGAATTGGAGTAAGCCCCAACTTGTTCTGCCCGACGAACCAGCCCATGCGCGGCATTTGCTGGGGGTGTCGCTGACCTACCTGGGAGACGGACAGGTATTGTGTGGCGTTGAAGGAAAGCTGCGCTGCCGCAGTATCGACTACGGTCAGACATGGACCTCCGAGCCGATCCCCCCGAATTCTCATGGCGGCGGATGGAATCAATGGGATCCGTACCTGGTGGATCGCGATGCAGCAACTGGCAAGGTCACCCAACTCATGGAAACGGGCTACCGGGGTTCCACGGACGGCGGTCAGGAAGCCTTTCTGCGCTCCAGCCGGGATCTCGGAAAGACCTGGAACGACGCCACGCGCGTGCCGCAATGGGCGAAAGTCAGCGAAGTGGCGCTGGTGCGCGCGGCCAACGGTCACATCGTGGCGGCCTGTCGAACCGATATTCCCCCGAGCAAGCAAGGTGAGACGCTCGATCATTTCGAAGGACTTGGCATTTCGGTCTCTGCCGACGAAGGCCGCACCTGGTCCGAAGTTCGTAAGCTCTTTGATTGGGGCCGGCACCATCCTTCGCTGGTCGTCATGCCGACGGGCGAAATCGTGATGACCTACGTCGTACGAAAGGGATACATCGAAACCGACGATGGATTCCCCCAATTCGGGATCGAGGCCGTCGTCAGTCGTGATCACGGACAGACTTGGGATCTCGATCACCGCTATCTGTTACATACCTGGGTTGGCAATCGCAAAGGCTCCAATCAGAGTGCGCCGGGCCCGCAAGCCTGGTGGGCCAGCAGCCAGGCGACTTCCACCGTCCTGTTGCCGGACGGGCAACTGCTGACAGCGTTCGGCACTGGTTATCGTTCGCAGCCGAATGCTCAGGATATGTCGTCCCCGAGAGATGTCGGGCTCATTCAATGGCGCCTTAGCAAGAATCCAACTTCTTCAATGTGACCTGGACGATTTCCGCTGGCCGAGGTATGGGACTTCAACTTGGATAATCGCCTCGACGATTCGCCGAAACAGCCTGACACAGACACCGCAGTCGAGGAATGTGCCCAACTCCGGGAGCACGCTCAGCGACGGAACAGTCTGGTGTTCATTCTGAATAATTCGATCGGTTACTTCGTCGCACCGGTCTTTTATGTCGGCGTGTTGCACGCGGCGGTTTTGTCCTCGCTGGGGTTTAGCGACACGATCGCCAATCTGCCCGAGTCGGTTTACATGTGGCTGACGCCGCTGCCCGTTGTGATCGCCTGGTTTTGGCCGTCGACG
>SYJG01000412.1 GCA_005798445.1 Planctomyces sp. | reverse complement strand
GGGCTAGGGTGAGGGATCCGATCAACGGTTGACTCTGCTTTTGATTCGAGTCTGCCTTGTCCGTCGCGCGCTCGGTCGTCTGTCGCCTGCGGTCCCTCATCCGGCCTTCGGCCACCTTCTCCCGAAGGGAGAAGGACACGAACGGAGTTGCTTGAAGCGTTCGGCCGCTCCTTCGACACCGCCCCCGGCCGCACCCCGAACGGCACAAACGCAATTCGATCCTCGGAACCAATGACCTTCGCCGCCAACAACTCATCCAGAAACCGGTCACCCTTCAACTCATCACCGACGCTCAAGCTCTGATCCACCGCCACGATTACAAACTGTCGAGCCGTCGGCTTCAGCAACGTCAACCCCGCCAGAGCCAACACCAGCAGCAACACAATCGCGACACGCACGCTGGTCGAGACAACTCGCTGCCACCGAGCGAAGTCCACCAAGCTCCGACGGAAATACCACAACACCCACAGCACGGCGACCAATGCGGTCAGCCAACCGGGATGAGTGAATTCCAATCCGTAACGCAGGTCAGACATGACACCTCACGAAATCACTCGTCGCTGATACGCCCACCACTCGACAGCCATCAGCAGCCACGCGAGCCCGATCAACCAGAACCACACCGGCCGATTGCCGAGCACGCTCGCCGAGACAACGGACGTCGGAGTCGCCTCTTCGGATTTCGACACTCGCACGTCCGACTCGTTCCGATCCGCGAGGTTGCAGGCCAGCTCAAGCAGCGTTGCTTCTTCGCCGGCCGTGCCCGCAGACACGATTCGCCAGACGCCGCATTGATCGAACGGCCCAAGAGTCAGCCGCTCGGATTGCGTTGGGAGCGTGGAGAGGCGGCCATCGGGAGCGACCAACTCCAGGCGAACGGGGGGCGTTAGCCCCCTGGTGGATTGCGGAGCGGCAGCTGGTCCATCAACCAGGGGGCTGACGCCCCCCGTTTGCCTGGGCATTTCTATTTCCGTGAGCGCTCCCGTCGATAACGCCTCGCGCAGGTCACCTCGATTATCTGTGAACCAATTCAAAGCGTTCGTCATCAGGATTGGAAACGCGGTCCGCAGCGGCAGGTCGCCTTCATCGAGGTTGACCGTCAGCAGCAAAATCTTTTGTCCCGGCCGCTCGATGGTCGCCAGCAGCGGATCGCCGGCCAGCGAACGGGCCAGCACTTTGACTCCCTCGTCGCTGGTGAATTTCAGTTGCCGAGCCTCCGGCATCACGACGTTGTCCAGTCGCACATGGCCGAGCAGCGGCGAATCCTTGTCCTGCTGATTCACGATGGAATTCTGCAGCACGTCGCCAAGCTGCCAGAGATCGCAGCCGCCTCTCGGATCAATCACGAGCACCGAGCCGCCGGGAAGGACTTCGGGGATTTGGTGATGCAGGACGGTGAGGTCAGACGTAGCCACCGTCGCCAGACGGTGGGCCGAATCCACATTACCCACGTTCTGGCGAACGTGGCTACGATCGGACGAACTCCACTCATCAGGGCGAATCTGAATGAGCGAGATCAACGGGTTCGACTCGAAGACCTTTTGAAGAAACAGATTCCCTTCCGTCACGAGCGTCACGGGGATCGGTTCTCGTTTCGGCAAGACGGCCCAGGCTTGATTGTCCGCCGAAAGCACGTCTGCGTGATCGAGCTTGGCCTTCAGTTGGCCTCCATCGGCCGAGGCTTTCTCAAACGACTGGCTCCAACGCTGCCCTGGCTTCAGCTTGAGCGGCACGACATCAACAACGTCCTCGTTGAGGTCGATCTCCAAGCGACACTCGACAGGCTCATCCGAAGCATTCGTGACTTCGGCGAGAATTTCGTAGCCGAGTGGGTCGATCAGACTTCGCCGGACCTGGAACTGCGTGATGCCAATGTTGCCGACGTTCGTGCCGAAGCGGCGGACAACAATCTTCGCCTCCCCGCCACCGAGCTTGTCCCGGTGGTTCATTGGTCTTTGCACGACTTCGTCGCCATTTTCTGTTGAGTAGTGCAGAATCCCGTGAGCCACCGGGGCAGGCCCGGTGGGGTTTGTGTTGGCGACGTCGGTGAGTACCACGACTTCGCGATGATGCTCGTCGTCCCGCTCACCGAGTAGCCGGTGCGCGAGTTCGACCGCCTCGGCGACTCGCGTCGGGTTGTCGGTTGCGACGAGGCTCTCGACGGATTGAGCCAACGTGCGGCCGTGGCTCGAAAATCCGCAGACGACTCGCGGAGGTCCGCCCGCCGAGACAATTGCCAACTCATCGCGAAACCGCATCCCGCCAATCACTCGCAATGCTTCGTCTTTCGCGGCAGACAACCGCGACGGAGCCACATCGGTCGCATTCATGCTCGCCGAGTTGTCCACGACCAACACAATCCGCCGCAGCTCGCGAGTTTCCCACACGAAGAAAGGATCGGCGAGCGCGCCGACCAGCAGCAGCACGAGTACGACCTGAGCCAGCAGCGACACCCAATGCCGCAGCCGCTGCCAAATCGAGCGTGGCTGATTCTCGTTGTAAATCTGCCGCCAAAAGAGCAACGTCGAAACCGGCACTCGGCGCAGCCGGACTTTCAAAATGTAAAAGCCGACCACCGGGATCAGCACGGCGAGCCAGAGCAGCGCGAAAGGGTTGGAAATCGACATTCAGACGGTCACTCCTCGTGCTCACGGTTGAAGCCGATGCGTTTCCGTTTCTTCGATTCGGGTGGCGGAGGGGCCATCAGTTCACGAATCGCCTGGAAGACGACTTTGAATTGCGAGTCGTATTTTTGTTCCAGGTTGTCGAGCCGCTTGCTGAAGTCACGGTGCGTCGAAAGCATCTCGCGCATCCGCACATAGGCTCGCATGATCTCGATGTTGGCGAGCACGGCTCGCGGACTTTTCAGTAGTCCCGACAGCATCGCGATTCCTTGCTCGGTAAACGCGAACGGCCGGAACTTCGGGTTTGCTCCCTGTTTCAAGATCACATTCTGTGATTTTGAATCTTTCGCCCCACCGGGACCGTCCAGCTTCAAGATCACAGTTTGTGATCTTGAAATCGCAGAGGTCTTCGGATCATCGGGTTCCTTCAAACGAACCGACGACGCAACCGATTGGGTTTCGTCCCAGGACAACTGAAACATGAAGTCGTCAGGAAACCGGTCTTGGTTCCGCTTCACGGCTTGGTTCAGCGCGCTCGTCGTCACTCCATACAGCGCGGCCAAGTCGATATCGAGCATGACTCGCTGACCGCGAAGCAACAGGATGGCGGCCTCGATCCGGTTCGGCGCGAGGACTCGTTTTGTCGCCAATCGTTTTCGCTTCGCCATACTCTAGTTCCCGGCTCCAATTGTTGAGTCCGTCACACTATCGAACCGCTCCCGACTCTCGCATCATCGACAGCATCAGTTCGTCGAAGGTCACATCGGTTCGTGTCTGCGTCAGGCCGACGCCGAACTTGCGGCTGTAGCGAAGCAGATCGTTCTGAAACGACTCGAACAGTTCTCGGTAGCGTTTCTGAGCAGTCTCGGTGATCGTCACCTTTTGGCCGAAGCCCGATTCAATGTCCGCGAGTTCGACTTCGCCGAGCAGGCTTGGTTCGGCTTCCAACCGGTCGTGAAGCTGGACCGCATGCAGTTCGTAGCTGCGGTGACGCAAGAGGTCGAAGCCGCGCTCGTAGCCGTGTGGATCGAAGAGATCGCTGACGACAACGGCAAGCCCGCGCCGCTGAGTTCTCTGCGTGAACGCGGTGACGACTCGGCCGAGGTCCGTGTCCGCGCCTTGGACGTCCAACCCTTCGAGAAACTTCAGCAGCGTGAGAATCCGATCTTTGCCACGAGTCAGCGGAAAGTCGGCCACGATGTCGTCTGCGAACGCGATCACGGCGACGCGGTCCAAGTCCGCCAGCGCGATGTACGCCAGCGACGCGACGATCTGCCGAGCCAGATCAATCTTCGGCGGCGAGCCAAACGCCATGCTCCGCGAGCAGTCCAGCAGCAGGTAGACGTGCAAGTCCTCTTCTTCCTGAAACCGTTTCAGCAGCAGTTCACCATGCCGAGCGAAGACGTTCCAGTCGAGGTAGCGAAAGTCATCCCCGTGCGAGTAGTCGCGATGATCGGCGAACTCGATGCCGCCGCCCGTCTGCATCGTCCGTCGCTGAGCCAGCAACGAGCCACGAAACAGCCGTCGCGACACGAGCGACAGGTATTCGAGCTTCTTCAAAAAGTCGGAATCAAACAGCGGCATGAGCGAGATCGTAACGATTGAGACCACGCGAGCGAGGCTCTACGCTGCGTTCGTTCCTTGTAACCCGAAGCGGCGGTGAATTCTTGGAGCCGCGCCCGTCAGGAAGCGGTGTCTTCAAGGACTCTCAACCGCTTCCTGACGGGCGCGGCTCCAAAGACTCACAACCGCGAAGGGTCCGAGAGAGAGTGAGCATTTCAAACGACGTGCATTCGAGAGTGTTCAGAGGCATTCGATGGCAGATTTTCAAACAGTCGCTCATGTGGGCGACATCCCCGAAGGCGAAGGTCGAGCCTTTCACGTCAACGGCAAGATGGTCGCCGTCTTCTTGACCAACGGCGAGTACTCGGCGATCAATGACCTGTGCCCGCATATGGGAGCCTCGTTGGCGAGCGGTTACGTCGAGGAGGGGGGCGTCACTTGTCCGTGGCATGCTTGGCGGTTCTGTGTCAAAACCGGAACCTGGCTCGACAACCCCAACTCAAAAACTCGCACCGAAAACTACGATGTGCGAGTGGCAGGGCACGAAATTCAAGTGCTGGTTCCCGACCCGCTCGCAACGACGGCCGGAGCTGGCGAAAAATGAACGGCGGAAATTGGTATTGAACCGGCTCCCCATTTTTGGGCCTCCATTTTTTGCCAACTTGTTCTCATTCCTTCTCAGAGGTCTTCCTCATGACAACATCAGCAACCCTACAGGTCGATGGACTCGTTGCCACTCCGCAGTCCTTTTCCTTCGACGACCTGCGAGCTTTTACGGAAGCCGAACACGTTCGCGACTTCACCCGTTTCCACCCGAAGCGTCCCGGCGACGGTGTGACGCTGCGAGCGATTCTGGACCGAGTGGCTCCCGCCGCCGAAGCCACCTACCTGACGCTGCACGCCACTCGCGACGACTTCGCGGCGAGCATCCCGCTGGCGGCGATCGTGGACGAAGCGGTCGTCGTCTATCAGCTTGACGGATCGCCGTACCCGGAAGCCAAAGGCGGTCCGTTTCGATTTCTCATCAAAAACCCGGCCGTGTGCCACACGGATGAACTCGACGACTGCGCGAACGTGAAATTTGTAGACCGCATCGAACTCACTGCCGGCCGAGGCCGCGACACTCGGCCCCACGACGAGCAAGAACACGAAGCGTTGCATCGGTAAGAGGAGGAGCGAGGGGCGAGGGGCGAGTAAAAATACAAAGCCGAACGTCAGCTTTCTTTCTCGCCCCTCGCCCCTCACTCCTCGCCCCTTCCCCCATGCCCTCCATCCGCATTTCCAACTTGACGACCAACGTGTTCGAGCCGGAGACAGACCTCCCAAAACGGCTCGCTCGTACGTTGCGCGTTGCCGAAGCGGACGTCGCTCGCTGGCGGATTCTTCGCAAGAGTCTCGATGCGCGATCGCGCCGCGAATTGAAGTTCGTCTACACGTTGCTCGTTGAACTGCCAGACAGCGAACAGACAACTTCATTGCTCGCGGGAAAACCGCCCAACGTTGAATTGTTTGCGCCCTCTGCGTTTGAAAATGTCGCCGCTGGATCAACACCGCTCGATCAACGACCGGTCGTGATCGGCTCCGGGCCTGCTGGATTGTTGGCGGGATATTTTTTGGCGGTCAAAGGCTACCGGCCGCTGATCATCGAACGCGGCCAAGCGGTCAAAGAGCGAGTCCCCGCGATTCGCCTGTTCGATTCCGGTGGTCCGCACGATCCCGAAAACAACTACCTCTTCGGCGAAGGAGGAGCGGGCACGTTCAGCGACGGCAAGCTGACTTGTCGCCTCAGCGGTCCCGATGTTGATTGGGTGCTGGAACGGTTCGTCGAGTGCGGCGGCAAGCCGTCGCTCGTGTACGAGCAGCGGCCGCATCTCGGCAGCAATCGGTTGCCGATGATCGTCCGGAATCTGCGCCGCAAGATCGAAGAGTTCGGCGGCGAGTACCGCTTCGGTTGTCGCCTCGAAGGGCTCGACATCGCCGACGGACACCTGCGCGGATTGCACACGTCGAGCGGCCATATTGCGACGACCCAGGCGATCCTCGGCATCGGTCACAGCGCTCGCGACACCTACCGCATGCTGCTCGATGCCGGCATCCCGATGACGCAGAAAGCGTTTCAACTCGGCCTGCGAATCGAACAGCCACAGGAGCAAGTCAACCGGCACAAGTACGGCCGTCCGGAATATCTCGACGTGCTGGGTGCGGCCGACTACACGCTGACGGCTCGCGGCGAACGGGACGTGTATTCGTTCTGCATGTGTGCCGGCGGCATCGCGATCCCCAGCATCTCCGAACCGAACGGCTTTGCGACGAACGGAATGAGCAACTCGCGACACGACACGCCGTTCGCCAACAGTGGAATCATGGTGACTCTAGAACCGCATGAATTCGGCGGCACGCACCCGCTGGTTGGCGTCGAGCTGCAACGCCGCTTCGAGTCGGCCGCATTCGATCTGGCTGGCCGCAATTACTTCTGTCCGATTCAAACGGCCGACGACTTTCTCGCCGGCCGGTCGCCAGCCGCCGATCAACGATTTGAAAGCTCGTATTCGCGTGGCCTGGCTCCGCTGAGCCTCGACAACGTCCTGCCACAAGCCGTGCTGTCCGCGATTCGATCCGGACTCCCTCTGATGGATCAAAAGTGGCGCGGCGATTTTCTGAAGAACGCCAACCTGATCGGCCCAGAGATGCGCGGCAGTTCGCCCGTGCGGATCGACCGCGACATTCCGACTCGGCAATCGCTCGGCTGCCGTGGCTTGTATCCGGTCGGCGAAGGAGCAGGCTTCGCCGGCGGCATCATCAGTGCGGCGGTCGATGGCCTTCTGAGCGCGAAGCATTTGGTGAGCACTTTCGCACCCCTCTAATCCTACCGTTCTTACTGTGCACGTTTTCTCCGCCACCGGGCTTTCCCCATTGGTATCTACACAACTCTACGAACCTCATGAAAACGTGTCCGCCAGATCTCTGCACTCTTCGCTTCTCTGCGGTAAAAAAAACAGTTTCTGTCACTTTTACCGCAGAGAAGCGAAGAGCGCAGAGGTGATGAAAATGCCGACCATTTCGAGTTGTGTAGATACCAATGGGTTTTCCCCGGTGGTTTAGGAACGGGAGCGCAATAGCTTCCCGAAGTCGATGAGATCGGGGTTGGGATTGCTCGATAGTTCCATTTGGGGAGCAGGGTGTCGAAGATGTGGCGGTTGGAGGCGTTGCTGCCACCGCCATCGCACAACAGCAGCAACTTCGTCGCGGTGGGATAACGCTGGCGACCGAGCTGTTCCCACCACAAGGCGAGACTCTCGCACTCGAATTCGCTGGTGTCGTGGCTGGTCCCAACGCATCCGGGTACGACGCCACATACGTCACTCGCGCCTTGAGAGTCCTCGTCGGATCTTCCAGCGGTCCTGTCTGGTTGTCTGGCGCATTGTGGTAGCGTCGACGAACGACCGTCTCGACGACATTTCCCGCAGTGTCGTCGCTGAACTCCACCTGCTCCAGGACGTCGTCAGCCAATTGTGGTGCGACCGAGGAGGAGGTGTCTCAGTCAGATCCCAAACGGGCCGTCCTGAAACGCCAAGCCGATGGGTCTCCTCACAAATCCTTGGCGCAGAGCTGACTCGTTGAAGTTGAGAGGAATATCCTCACGGCAGTGACTGTGCCGACTGTGCCGACTGTGCCGATTGTGCCGATTGTGCCGATTGTGCAATTGGTAATTGAAATAAGGGATAAAACGCGATTTCTGGAAGCACTTCTCCCGACTCTGCACCAGTTCCACGGTCGATCTTGATCCCATGATTTGATTGTCTAATTCCCTCAAATCGGGCAGGCGATCACATTCCGAAAACTGCCTGGTTTCAGTTGGTCTCAACGAGTCGTTCGAGTGAATACGACTTCAACAATTACAGCGTCCATCGTTTCCGATGAGTTCTTCGGAGGAGAAATACCGTGCGTGAGTACTTCAAAATCTGGGCGTCTGCTGCGGCGATTCTTGCGCTCATGCAGAGTCTCTCGATGGCTCAGGACCAGAAGCTTGGTTGGCATCTTGGTCGTTCTCGTGTCAACGTAAAAATGGCGAACCTGGGCATACTGGGGGCGGCCGAGAAGGAGCCAGCGTTTCGGTACGACACCGTTTCCGATGACATGGAATCGGATCTGTTGCTACTCAACGGAGTCGATGACTCCCTGGCGCCGATACCGGAAGAGTCTTGTCCGAGCGCTGAGAGCTGCTGCGTCAAATGCTACGAATTCTGGGAACATCGCGATGCGTTGTGGGGCGAGTTCCTGTATTTGCGACCGCGCGGAGCGGACGTGATTTTCGCGACTCCGGTGGATGGCCCGATTACCAACCAGCGGCTCGTCGGTGCACAAGCCGTCGCAGACTTTGAGTATGACTCAGGCTTTCGAGTGGGTGGTTCCTGGGCGATCGATCAATGTTCGAGCTTTACGGGCAATTACACTTGGTATCAGGCCGATTCGAACGACGGCGTCATCCTGCCTGGCGGCGGATCCTATCTGCGAACCGACACCGTGCATTCCAGTACTGTGAACGTGGCCGGCGATCCTCTGTCGGCCCGGGCGCATTACGGCTTCGACATGCAAGCCATCGATCTCAACTACAAGGCTTTGCTTTGGGGCGGAGACTGTCACGCGGTCAATTACTTGTTTGGTTTGAAGTACGCACGAGTTGAGCAAGAACTCGGAGTCGCTTATTCGGAACTGACCAACACCAATGTCGACACGAATGTCGATTTCAACGGTGTTGGTCCGCGATTCGGATTCGAAGCCGAACGGTCGCTCGGTGATTGCGGCGTGTTGCTGTACACGAAAGGCACCGTGAATTTCCTCTTCGGCAGCAGCTCGTCCAACTATCTCCAGACCAACGATTTCACCATCGTTCAGGTGCAATCGAGCCTGCGTGAAACCCGCGTGGTCACGGTCCCGGAATTTGAAATGGGTGCTGGCTGGCAGAGTTGCAATGGCTGCTTCCGAATCACCGCCGGGTATTACCTCGCCTCTTGGTTCAACATGATGACCACACCGGAATACCTCAGTACCGTTCGCGAGATTCCGAACTCCTTTGAACGCCAAGTGAAAACGTTGACTTTGGACGGCATGAGCATCCGTGCCGAGTTTCGGTTCTAAGAGGACTCGTAATGGTTCTTGAGTCGCCACGTTCGCCAAGAGCGTGGAGAAACTCGCGGCAAACGCTCGATCTCAGCGAGCGTGGGAAACTGCGAGCCAGCGTTACAAACGATCCAGTCGCGAGAATGTGTCATCCGCCAGAAAGTCCTTCAACCCGTTGACGCGGCAGCGGGACAGCGAAACAAGACCTATCGAAAACGTGACTTACATTTTGCCTATTCAATTATACCCCACGCGGCCTCGAATGAGATGTTTTCGGCGAGCGGCAGGGCGT
>SYJG01000411.1 GCA_005798445.1 Planctomyces sp. | reverse complement strand
GCACAGCAGCACGTCCGGCTGCTTGGAGACCGCGCGAGCGATCGCCACCCGTTGCTGCTCGCCTCCGGAGAGTTGCGCCGGGAAGTGATCCAGCCGATGGCCGAGCCCGACCATTTCCAAGGCATCTTTCGGCACCATCGGGTTTTTGGCGATCTCGGTCACGAGCGCCACGTTCTCGCGAGCCGTCAGGCTGGGACTCAGGTTGTAGAACTGAAACACGAACCCGACGTGATTGCGACGGTACGTCGTCAACAACGTGTCGTCGTCGCTGGTGAGGTCTTTGCCGCGATACGCCACATGTCCGGCCGTCGGAACGTCCAGCCCGCCGAGAATGTTGAGCAGCGTCGATTTGCCGCTGCCCGACGGGCCGAGCAGCACAATGAACTCCCCCTCGTACAAATCCAAATCGACGCCCCGCAGCGCATGCACTTCGACTTCGCCCATGCGGTACACCTTCGTGATTCCGCGAGCTTGATAGACGCTGGATTGGGAATCGGTCGCACTCATGGTTCGGGTTGCAGTTCGACAAGCTCATCGCGTTGGTGATGCCGCGGCTCAATCAGCCAAAACGACGCTAGCCCGCCGAGTAAGATGACGCCGCTGACGCCGAGGAAGACACGTTCAAACCCTAACAAGTCCACCAGCCAGCCCACCAGCGGCGAGAAGATAAACGGCACTGCCAGGGAAGCGTGCAACGTCGCCACATACAACGGATGCCGAGCCGGCTCGGTCAGCTCCAGCGCGTAATTCGTCAGCGTTTTGATCGTCACCGGAGTCAGCCCCAGGAAGAAGAACGTGATCCAGAATTGCTTCGGTCCCCAACCGCCAACGCCGCTTGTGAATAACAACGCGAGCAAAGGGACACTCGCTGTTCCGAACACTTGCAGCCGCAACGACAGCCGATTTCCAAACCGATCCGCGAGTTTGCCGGACACCCAGCTAAACAACCCGACCGCCGCGTTCTGAGCGATCACCCACAACATCAACTGAAAGCCGATCTGATCGCGCTCGACGTGCTGCTGCCCCAACGCCTGAAAGTGCGGGAAGAGCAACTGAATCGAGATGAACAGCATCGCGACGATCGCCAACCGTCGAAAGTCGCGATCGTCTCGCACCAACCGGAACGAGGCGCGAAGGCCGCCGTCCGTGTGGGGCAAGTTTTCAACATGCCCAACATCGGGCGGCTCCTTCACGAAGAAGCAGGTCGCTCCCGCCACCAGAAATCCCAGGCCGGAGAACCCGAAGATGTAGCCGAAGCCGCGATCCGGAAGACTCAACCAGTATTGCAGCAAGAACCACGCTCCGATGATCGACGTGATCGAGCCGCCGATACCAGAGAGTCCCAGCAGTTCGCCGCGCCGATCCGGGCGAATCAGCTTCCCTTGCAGCGTGCCGAAGACCTGCTGGTTCAGACCGTTCGACGCGAAGAAGAACAGGTACAGCAGCAGAAATGTTGGCGGCAACCAGATTTGCTGCTTGTCACCGGTCAGCATCCAAATGGCTGCGACGGCGATCATCGACAATCCCAATCCGGCGGACGTCCCGAGCAGACTCCATTTCTTCACGCGTGCTTCTCGCAAACGTCGCGCGAAGAAGATGGGAGGCAAGCTCTGGCCGAATCGATTGAGTACCGGCAAACAGCCGCGAAGCCAACCGGCTCCCGCGATGCTGTCCAGAAAGGCCGGAATAATCACGCTCTCGGTCTTGAAGATCCACGCGAACCGCAGCAGCACCGAGTACGCCGACAGCGCGAGCAAATTGTGCGGCTCCAACTGTCGAATATGTGACTCGCGATCCATGCGATGTCCTTCTCAGGGGAGTGCCACTCACCGCCTGTTTGTCAGCGATCCGCAACTCGCAGGGCAGGGGAGTATCCTCATTCGTCGGCGATTTGGAAACAGGGCCTTCGAGCCGCGAGCAGTTCGTTTCGACGAGTGTGATAAAGATTCCTGGCGAACGTAGCCGCCTCGTTCCGCGAGGCGGAGCTATGGCCGTTGGTCCTCGAAAAAAGAACTCACGCACAAGACCGATTGCTCTGCCTTGCGGAGCAAGGCAGCTACGTTCGTTCGATTGCCAGCAACTTTTTGCCACAACCGGTTTGACCGCCTGTCCGCTCGTGGTTTGCGGGCGTCACCGAATTTGACATGATGCGTGCAACCTCTCAGGAGTTGCTCGGCATGAACAAATTGCAAATGACTCTGTTCGCTGCTCTCGGAGTCGTGACGGTCTGGTTCATCGTCACTTGGACGAGACTGGCGCGACGAACGCAGATCGTAGATGTTCCACCGGCAGATCGTCACACGCTGTTTCATGCGGTGGTGGCATTCGTCTTCACGTTTTTTGATGCGTTGGGGGTCGGCAACTTCGCTCCCACGACATCGGCATTCAAATTTCGAGGCTCGGTGCCTGACGAGCAAATTCCTGGAACGCTCAATGTCGGCTATGCGATTCCGACCATCGCGCAGGCCTACATCTCGATCGCTCTTGTGAAGGTGGATCCCACGACGCTCACATTGATGATCGCCGCCGCCGTTATCGGGGCATGGCTGGGGGCAGGAGTCGTGGCTCATTGGCCGAGGCGGAGAATCCAACTCGGCATGGGTGGCGCGCTGCTCGCGGCGGCGGTGCTCATGCTGATGAAACAGTTCAAAGTCGGCCCGGTTGGCGACGAGGTGCTTGCTCTGGACGGGATGCGCCTTGGAGTGGGGCTGGCGACCATTTTCTGTCTGGGAGGATTGATGACCTTGGGCATCGGACTGTACGCGCCGTGCTTGATTCTCGTGAACCTGTTGGGAATGAACGAGACCACGGCCTACCCCATCATGATGGGTTCGTGTGCCTTCCTGATGCCGGTTGGAGGAATGCAATTCATCCGTGAAGGCAGCTACCACTTGCAAACGGCACTCGTGATGACTCTGTGTGGCCTGCCAGCGAGCATCATCGCACTCACGCTCTTTTCCAAGCTGCCGATGGTCTACGTCCGCTGGCTGGTCATCGTCGCTGTCAGCTACGCCGCGACGATGATGCTCCGTTCCGCGTGGAACGAGCGGCAACCGACGGCGAGTTCATCGGGAGATCGCGTCGATGACTGACGGCCGAGTGATCGTCGTGGGTGGCGGAGTCATCGGGGCCGCGTGCGCGTATTTCCTGAAGAAGTCCGGCTGGGACAGCGTGACCGTTCTGGACCGAGGCCAATTCGGCAATGCGTGCTCGCACGGCAACTGCGGCTTCGTTTCGCCTAGCCACGTCTTGCCGCTGACCGTTCCCGGCGCAATTGGCCAGACGCTCAAAGCGTTGGTTTCGAAGAACTCGCCGTTCTCGGTCAAGCCACGATTCGATCTGGCATTGTGGAGTTGGCTGTTTCAATTCGCTCGCCGCTGCAACGAGCGTGACATGCTCGCGTCCGCTCAAGGCATTCAAGCACTGCTGCAATCCTCGCGGTCGTTGTATGGCGAGTTGATGGCAAACGAACCGTTCGATTGCGAATGGCAACCGCTCGGCTTGCTGTTTCCGTTCCGCACGCAAGCCGGGCTGGAACATCACGACCAGACGGCGGAACTGCTGCGAACTTCGTTCGGCACTTCGATCACTCGCTTCGTCGGCGACGAGGTGCGTGACTTGGAGCCGGCGCTCAAGCGCGGACTTGCTGGCGGTTGGCATTATCCCGCCGATGCGCATCTGCGGCCCGACAAGCTGATGTCCTCGTGGCGTCGAGTTCTCATGGGACGGGGCGTGACGATCCAAGACGACTGCGAGGTGAAAGGCTTCGTCCGCGACGGCGTTCGTGCCGCCCAAGTCGTTACTTCGCGAGAAGAGATCGCAGCGGATGCCTTCGTCGTCGCCGCCGGTGCGCTGACCCCGTGGCTGAATCGCGAGCTGGGTTGCAAGATTCCCATTCAACCCGGCAAAGGCTACTCGATCACGATGCGTCGCCCCGCGAAGTGTCCAACTCTGCCGATGCTCTGCGAAGAAGATCGAGTCGGCATCACTCCGATGCTCTCCGGCTATCGACTCGGCTCGACGATGGAGTTCGCCGGTTACGACGCCACCTTGAACCGCCGCCGGCTCGCGCTGCTCACGCAGGGAGCCGCTCACTATTTCGACGAACCAATCTCCGAAACGATCGAAGAAGAATGGTTCGGCTGGCGGCCGATGACCCCCGACAGCGTACCGATCATCGACCGCAGCCCCACGATGGACAACGTTCTGATCGCCGCCGGCCACAACATGCTCGGCGTCTCGATGTCACCCGCCACCGGCAAGCTGGTCGCCGAGATGCTCACCGGAGCCGTACCGCATCTGGACGTCAGCCGATATACGTTGGCCCGATTCGCGACACGCAACCAACGAGGGACGTCCGGTTAGCACGACGCGCAAGCGAGTGGTTGTTCGCGAAAAACCACTCGCTTGCGCGTCGTGCTGGTGTGTCATCAAAAACATTAGCCAGCCGTGACAATCGATGGCGAAAGGAACCAACCACCCATGAACAAAGACCAATTACAGCGTGCGGCCGAGTTTCTTTGGAACGCCTGGACCGAAGAGCGTCGGATCGACGCGATTCCCGAGGCGTTTCGTCCCGCGACACGAGCCGACGGCTATCAGATCCAACGCCAAATGGCAGATGTTTCCGGTCAGCCCACCGTCGGTTGGAAGATCGCGGCGACGAGCATGGCGGGGCAGAAGCATCTGCAAGTCGATGGCCCACTCGCCGGTCGGTTGCTGGCTCGCCGAGTCCATCGTGACGGCACGCCGATCGTGCTCGGCAACAACGGCATGCGAGTCGCCGAAGCGGAGTTCGCCTTCCGACTCGGCCACGACCTGCCGCCGAGGTCGCAGCCTTACGACCTCGCCGAGGTCCTGGCCGCGGTCGACACGCTGCATCCCGCCCTCGAGATTCCCGACTCGCGCTACAACAACTTCTGCATCGTCGGCTCTCCACAGCTCATCGCCGACAACGCGTGTGCTCATTACTTCGTGATGGGCAATCCGACCACCGCCGACTGGCGTTCGATCGACCTGCCATCACACGCCGTCCGCTTGCTGTTGAACGGCACTCTCGCTCGCGAGGGCGTCGGAGCCAACGTGCTGGGCGATCCGCGACTCGCCATGACCTGGATCGCCAACGAACTCCGAGAGCACGGCATCGGCCTGCGCGCCGGCGAGGTCGTGACGACTGGCACGAGCGTGGTGCCGATCCCCATCGAACTCGGCAGCCACCTCCTCGCAGACTTCGGCTGCTTCGGAACCGTGATGACCGAGTTGATCTGAATCACTCGCTCGAACGACGTTCAATCGTGGCGCAGCGCGAGGACGGGTGGGATTCGGGCGGCTCGGCGGGCGGGGAGCCAGGCGGCGAGCAGCGTCACCAGCAACGTGACGACGAAGATGCCGGTGATGAGCCACCACGGGAACAAGAAGAGTTGATCGTCCACCGGCTGATTCGCCTCTTTGGAAACGATCTGCTGAATCCATGAGTTGGCGAATTTGGAACTGCTCCACGCTCCGGCCAGAGCGAGCCCGGCTCCGACCATGCCAATCAAGGCTCCCTCGGTCAGGAAGATGGCTTGGATTTGTCCGTCGCGGGCACCGACCGCTTTCATGATGCCGATCTCGCGAGTCCGTTCGAGCACCGACATCAGCATCGTGTTCGTGATGCCCAGAGCGGAGATCAGCAATGCGACCGTGCCCAGCGCGGTCATGCTCCAAAGCATCAGGCCGTATTGACGTTGCAGGTGTTCGACAATATCGACGAGCGAGTGGAAGCTGTATTTCTGCGACCGCAGGTTCTCGACGACGGAGCGGACGTGACGCTCTTCATCGACTCGAATGATGACGTGGTCGTAGCCTCGCTTTTCGAAGTTCGGTATCTGCCGGTAGAACGCGCGAGCGACGTCGACGGGGAGCATCACGTTGTCGTGATGGCCAAAGTACTCATAAAGACTGCGATGTTCCTCTTCGGTCGAGCTGCGGTAGATGCCTACGACGATGAGATCGCCCGTGCTGATCTGCTTGGGTTTTGGCAACGAAGTCTGCAGCGACTCCTCGGGGGTCGCAAAGGCTTTCTTCAGGAGCTGCTGCAGATCGTCGGGCAGCTTGAGTTGCTCGGCGACCACGGGAAGCGAACGAATCACGTCATTCAATTTCCGCTTCTCATCGGGCGTGAGTTTGAGTTTCCCTTCGCTTTCATACTCCAGCACGTTGCCAAGATCAGAGCTGCCAATGTTCAGGTCAATTCGCACCGTCGCGCCCAGCAGTTGGTCGAGGTCGGCTTCGTCCTGAAATCCCAAGTCGTAGGCCAACAGCTCATGAATCAGAACTTCCGCAGCACGGTTGGAGGCGATTGGGCGTCCAGCCACCAATGCCCGAGGATAGCTGCGATCGTTGGTGGTCGTACTCCTGAAATTGGCATAGGTCGATTTGTCGCGGAGCCAAAGTTCTCCACCGTAACTAATGGTCGGAACGACCGACTCGACATGTTCAATCGCCGCGAACTCGGCCAGTCGTTCATCGTTGTGCGGATTGGTCACTTCTCCAGAATTGGCCACACGCTGCTTCTTCGCTTCCTTGAGCCGCGTTCGTCGTTCGTCGGACATCTCGCCCGGAACCGGTTCTTCGGGGACATTCGACTTGTCGCGACCCCAACTTTGATAGAGCTCAATCTGACGCAACCGGTCGTTGCGACGCATCAGGCGTGGGATGACCTCTTGAACGCCCTGCCCGATGGAAATGGTGACGACGACCAAAAATGCTCCGAGGATGACTCCCAGCAGCGTCAACGAAGACCGCAGCTTGTGTTGCGTCAGCGAGTGAAACGCGAAGCCGAACAGAACGGAGAACGTCACGCCGCGTCCTCCAGCAAGCGGCCGTCGTACATGCGGAGGATACGCGTCGCAAACCGCCGCGAGAGTTCTTCATCGTGTGTCACGATCAGTGCCGACGTTTGGTGCTCGCGACAGTGATTCTTCAGCAGAGCGATGATCTCATCCGCCGTCACCGAATCGAGATTGCCAGTCG
>SYJG01000410.1 GCA_005798445.1 Planctomyces sp. | reverse complement strand
TCACCTGGGCCGAGCTAGAACGCGTCGCAAATCTTCTGAATAACCGCCCGCGCCGCTGCCTCGGCTACAGAACCCCCAACGAAGTCTTCCTCAAATAATCTGCAACCTCAAATTGCATTTGAGATGACGCAGCGCCGACACGAAAATGTTTCCATAAATGTCGATCTGATACGCCAGCCCTTCCCACACCAGCGGTGAGCCAGCGGTCCAGCGGTCGATCCAGCCGCCGTCGGGTTTGCGATGCACTTCGTCGGGGACGCCGATCTGTCCGACGTGTTGCGGTTGCCACGTTTCTTCGGAACAGCCGGCGAAGTTGAAGACGTTGATCTCTGTCACGCCGTAGCGTGAGGAATACATCGTGTCGCCGAGCAACACCGGAGGTGCCCAGCCCTGATCGCCCGTCGTGAGGCCTCGTGGCCGGAAGAGCAAATGGCCGTCGCTCGGCCGAATGATCTCGCCGGCTTGAGTGACGACGACGTCCTGTCCCGCCAACTTCGCGGCGAGCACAGCGGCGACGTTCTTGTTGATGCGATGCTGAGTCCATTTCAGCTTCCCCGTTTCGGCGTCAAAGCCGAACAGTTTGCCGAAGAACGCCACAAAGACTCCGTCTGCCAACGCGGGAGACGAGCCGTAGACGATGTGATCCGTGTTCACGCGCGTGATCCACTTTCGCTGGCCGTCGAGATCAAAACAGGCGGCGACTCCCATTCCGTTCCAAACGAAGACGTGCTTGCCATCCGAAAGTGGCGTCGGCATCGTGAAGCCGACGATGCCGAAATGCGCCTCGAAGTGATCGTTCGCCGGAATGTTGAAGCGTGCTTCGTCGATTTCGATCAGCGTCTTTTGAATCCTGGCACGCAATTCGGTGCGGCGAATCGTTGGAGTTCCGGCTTGAGCCGATCCCGTGGCGTTGTCCGGCGAAGAAGCACCGCCAGAAGGCGGAACTCCAGCGGATCGCAACTCCGCAACGAGAGGATCAACGCGCGATGCGAATTCCGGATTCGCGGCCTTCTGTACCGCCGTCATTGCTTCGTAGTAGTTCGTCGCTGCCGACCACAGCACCTTCCCGGAGTTCTTGTCGAGGCACAGCAACTCATCCGGTTCGGCCGCCACGAAGATTCGGTCGCCGACGAGGATTGGTGTCGATGTACTGCGGCCAGGAAGCTCGGTCATCCAGCGGATGTTTTTCGTTTTGTACGGGACGCTCGGCGGGTCCATGATTCGCAGATGACAGCGCATGTCGGTGTGACCGGCGATGCGCGGACAGCTCAGCTTCAACAGCAAGCGATTCCAACCCGGCTTGAGTTCGATCTCGAAGCGAGGTGATTTTGCCACCTGATGATGGAGTTCGATCTTGCTGAGATTCGTGTAGTAGCCGAGCCCCATTGCTCGCTTCGGCTGCCGATAAACCTCGCGGCCATTGAGCCATGCTTTCAGCCCCTCACCATGATCGACCACAACCCGCGCCGGCCCACCGCGCGGCGAAAACAAATAGGTGTGGGCATACGCCAATTGGTTGATCTTGAATCCGACCGCCTTGCCGACATCCAACCACGGCACCTCCGCCGTCCCAAATTGCATCGGATCATCGGCCAAGGACATCAGTGGTTTCCACTCCTGCTCCGCGAGTTTGTCACCGATGGACGGCTCGATGGATGTCTCACCGTTCAACGGATCGTCGTCGAAATCCTTTTCCGAGTCGCCAACCGCAAATGGGCCAATCACGAGCCACTCGCGAATCAATCCCTTCTCGACGACAGCAGCACCCGTGGCGTCATCACCTGCCGGACGACTTGCTCGACATCGCAGACCATCCGTTGCACCGTGCGGTATCCGAGACCACTCGAGGGGCGTCTTCGCCTCCGGCCACAGTCCCGTGCGATTCCCTCGCCAGCCGCTGGTCGGCTCGGCAGCACGAATCAGCGTGAGGCACGCCGCCGCGACGATCACCGACGCAAGAAGAATTCGCATCGCTCGCTCCTACGAATGATTTGTCGGATTCCATCGTTCGGCTCAAAAGGCTTGGCAGAACGATGGGAGCAGACTGATGGGAATTATCGAACTTCAACCAGTGGCTTGCCGAGTACATCGAACTTCGGCGTGATTCCCAGCCCCGGCTGACTGCTGGCGGACATGCGGCCGTTGCTTCGTTGCGGCGCACCATCGGCAAAGCTGACGGTGACGTAGCTGTTGAAGTCGGTCGTTGTGAACAGCAACTCGCTCGGCGTGCTGTGGGCCAGATGCGAAATCGCGGCGGTGACGATGTCGCCGCCCCAACTGTCTTCGATGGTCATGGCGACTCCCAGCGACACGCACAGGTCACGGGCCTGTCGAGCTTTCGTCAGGCCGCCGAACTTGCTGATCTTGATGTTGACCACGTCCATCGCTCGGTCGGCGTGGCCGCGCAGCAGCACGTCCAGCGAGTCGATGTTCTCGTCGAGCACAAACGGATGATCGCAGTGCTGGCGGATCGTCAGGCACTCCTCGTAGGTGCGGCAGGGTTGCTCGATGTAGACGTCGATGTCGCGCACCGCTTTGACGACTCGCATCGCGTCGTGCATCAGCCAGCCGGTGTTTGCGTCGGCGATCAATCGGTCGCCCGGCTGCAACTGTGCCGAGACGGCTCGGATCCGTTCGATGTCCGTGTGCGGATCGCCGCCGACTTTCAGTTGGAAGCGGCAATAGCCTTCGGCTCGATAGCCAGCGACTTTTCTCGCCATGACTTCAGGAGCCTCCTGCGAGATCGCTCGGTACAAACCGAAGTCATCGCCGTAACGCCCACCGAGCAGCACACACACCGGCTGCCCGGTCGCCTTGCCGAGGATATCCCAACAGGCCATGTCGATGGCCGACTTCACATACGCATGACCTTGCAGCGCGGCGTCCATGCGGCGATTGAGTTTGCTCAACTGCGTCGGATCTTCGCCAAGCAGATGCGGTCCAAGCTCTATGATGCCGGCTCGTGCTCCGGCCGCATACGCCGGCAAATAAAATGGGCCGAGAGGACAGACTTCGCCGTAGCCGGTGATCCCAGCGTCGGTTTCGACCGCGACAACCGTGCTGTCGAACACCGACACCGATTTGCCGCCGGACCATTTGTAGGTCCCCTCGAACAATGGCAGGTCGACGCGAAAAGCCAAAATGCGAGTGATCTTCATGGTTCCCCTTTGGAGTGCGGTGACTTGTCACCGCTTTGGATTTCGGCGAAGCCGCTTTCCTGTCGGCGAGTCGCGATTCCGCAGCGAAGAAATTAGAAAGCGGCTCCGCCGCAAATGAAAGCGCTGCTGACACTCCGCACTCCAAAGGGGCCGCCGTGCTAATTCTCAACGCTGCCGATGTTCGTCAAGCATTGCCGATGCCGCTGGCCGTCGAGGCCATGAAGCAAGCCTTCGCGGCGTTCAGTTCCGGCCAGGCACTCGTGCCACCGCGAATTCATTTGCCAATTGCGCGGCACAACGGCGTCAGTCTCATCATGCCGTCGTTCGTCGATGGAGACGCAAAGTCGGACCAAGCTTTCGCGGTGAAGGTCGTGTCGCTATTTGACGGCAATCAGGCTCGTGGACTCGCTCGCATCCAAGCGGCGGTCGTGGTACTGGAGCCTGACACCGGCCGGCCGATCGCGCTGCTCGACGGCGCGATGCTGACCGCAATTCGCACGGCGGCAGCCAGCGGAGCGGCGACCGATCTGTTGGCTCGGCGCGATTGCCGCACAGTGGCACTCTTCGGTGCCGGAGTTCAAGCCATCACACATCTGTTTGCGATGTGCGCGGTGCGACCGATCGAAAGATTTCTGATCTGTGGTCGCACGCCGAGCAAAGTCGCGGCCTTGATTGCCGAGTTCGCGGGACGTCCCGCCATCCCTGCCGAGCTCATCGCGGCGGATTCGCCTCAGCAAGCGTTAGAAGACGCCGACATCGTGTGCTGCACGACCACCTCCAAAGTGCCGATCTTCGACGACACTGATCTCAAGGCCGGAGTCCACATCAATGCGGTCGGCTCTTACACACCGCAGGCTCGCGAGGTTCCTCCACAGACCGTGTGCCGCGCGCTGGTCGTCGTCGATAGCCGGCGCGCGGCTTGGGAAGAGGCGGGGGATCTCATCCAACCGATGCAGGCCGGCTTGATCGACCGCGAACACATCCACGCAGAACTCGGCGAGTTGGTGCTCGGCCGCTGTCCCGGCCGAACCGACGATCAACAGATCACGTTTTTCAAATCGGTCGGCCTAGCCGTGCAAGACGCTGTCGCCGCGCGACTCGCGTTGGAGAACGCCACGCGGCTGAAGCTGGGTCAAGCGGTGGCGTGGTGAGACTGGCGACACGTCCGGATGTCTGATTTTCCGCCCTTCATTTTTCGCCAGCCGCAGCCTGTGGTGCGAACGGGAGGCTGATCGACGAGTACGGTGGAACAGGGATTGGTGATTGGTCGTTGGTGATTTTGAACGAGGAACTGCGGCTGCAATCATAAGTCGCCAATAGCCAATGACCAATCATCAATGGTCCATCGTCCGGGGCCTAACGGCCACCGGCTCGCCAGACGACACACGACACACGACACACGACACACGACACACGCTTTGCGATCAAAACTTGGCAAGCGAGTGTCGTGGCGATAGTTTGATGTCCTCATCAACCGCCGCATTCAAAATCGCGACCTCGCAAGGCCGCGTGCGGCTCACTGAACTATTAGGCCTCTTCGTAATCTGGATCTGGGCCGCGAACATCGAGCAACCAAAGCGATGGCAAAAAAATCGACATCGACGAAAGCGACGAAAAACAAAGCAGAGAAGGCCAAGACGACGCCCGCTCAGACGAAGAGCACGACCGTGACTCTGGAGGAAGCCCTCCGACAACTTGAGTCGCTGGGCAACGCGGGGGTGCGTGCGCAAAACGCCAAGAGCGGGCCTTTGGGAAGCGGTGCCGGGGACAATCAGTTCGGCGTCTCACGCGGAGACGTTCGGAAACTGGCGAACAAGATCAAGACCAATCACGAACTGGCTCTGTCCCTGTGGAAAACCGGAAACATTGACGCCCAGTTCCTGGCGACGCTCCTGATCAATGTCAAACTTCTGTCGGCCGATGACATGGAGCGAATCGTGAAATCGACGAGCTGGATCTGGGTGGCCGACTGGCTCTACTCCTATGTCTTGAAGGAGCACGCCGACAAAGAGACTCTTCGCAATAAATGGATGATATCGAATGACCGCTGGACGGCCCGCGCCGGCTGGCAACTGACGGCCGGGCGGGTCGTGAAGAGTCCCGAAGGACTCAACCTCGAAGCGTTACTCGATCGCATCGAAAAGGAGCTGGGCACCGCCGTCCTCGAAGTTCGATGGACGATGAACATGTGCCTGGCGGAAATCGGCATCCACTTCCCCAAACACCGCAAGCGGGCGCTCGCGATCGGTGAGAAGTTGGGAATCTATCGCGACTATCCCTGTTCCAAAGGGTGTACCTCACCCTTCGCCCCGATCTGGATCAACGAAATGGTGCGTCGGCAGGGGTGATCCATCGAACGGTCCGCCGCACACAAACGCGAGTGCAGAGTGAAGACTGCAAAGTGAAAAGTGCCAAACGCCGCTCAACCATTCTGCACTTTGCACTCGTCACTTTGCACTTTGCACTGCTCCCTCTAAATCCAACGTACGAGCGTGCCTTGCGACCCCAACTTGGCAAGTGATGGTCGTGGCGATAGCTTGGCGTCCGCATCCATCGCGACATTCAAGATTGGGCTCTCGAAAGGTCGCGTGCGGCATACCTGACTGTTCGATAAAGCGCATGAAACACGGAATGACTGACGATGGACGCATACATCAGGGTCGAGAGGCTGGTTCGGGAGAAGTATGGGAAGGACGCTACGACGAAAAAGGCGATCGGCGATTTCATGCTCACGGAATCGCATGCCGTCAACGTCAAGAGCAACAACGTCGCCAAGCAGAACTACTCGCCCAATATGATCTCGATCAAGAAAATGCACGAATGGGTGTTTGAAGAGCGCCACGACCTCAGTTTCGTTTTTGTGGACTACAGAGAACAAGACGGCGAACTGGAAGTGCTGAAGGAAAGCGGGCTGATTCCGATTGAGCAGATCAGTTGGGAGTGCTTGTCAATTGAAGCTCAGGGATACGGGGTCATTCAAATGTGTCGCACTTTGAAAATCGTCCCTGATCAGACGAAGAGCCAGTTCTACAGAGGATTTCTTGCGGCCTACGAGAAATACAGGCAGAAAGAAGCGAAGAAGCATGACAAATTCGCCCAGAGGTTCATAACGGATCCGGACACCATCAATTGGTGACAAGCAGGAGGCGTACCCACGGTGATCCCTAAGAAAGAATACGGAGATTTCCAGACCCCACTGTCGCTGGCACGACGTGTGGTGGCGTTGGTTGAACAGCAAGAGGCGCAGATTGGCACGATCATCGAGCCAACGTGCGGAGTAGGCGCGTTCTTGCAAGCGGCTGCCGAGCGTTTTGGTGTCTCGCCGAACTACTGGGGGTTCGACCTCAATGCGGAATATGTGCAAGCGGCGAGTGCCGCCATAGCGCGGATCGGATCACTCACGGCGACTGTTCAGCAGCGCGACTTCTACGCCACCGATTGGGAGGGGTTCCTTTCTGAGCAAACCGGCCCCCTGCTCATCATCGGAAATCCGCCGTGGATCACAAATGCTGGGATGGGAGTCATACGGGGGACCAACCTGCCCGCGAAATCCAACTTCCAGGGGCACAGTGGCTTGGCTGCCAAAACTGGCAAGGCCAACTTCGACATTTCCGAATGGATGCTGGTCAGGTTGCTACAAGCACTCCAAGGAAAACGGGCTGCCATCGCCATGCTCTGCAAAACGGCAACGGCTCGCAAGGTCTTGCGGCACGCATGGGTCAATGGCCTCGACACGGGACCGTCTTCACTCCATCTGATTGACGCTGCCGCCGAGTTTGGGGTCTCAGTGGACGCCTGCCTTTTCTACACGCACACGGGAACCGGAGGTCTCGAATCCACGGCGACGGTCTTTCGCTCCCTATCCTTCGATCAACCGTTGCAGACTTTTGGCCTGTCGAATGGAGAGTTGGTCTCAGACGTAGACACTTATCGAGAATTGCGTGACCTCGAAGGCATGGAGTACCGGAAATGGCGATCCGGCGTAAAGCATGACGCAGCACAGGTGATGGAGTTTACTCGCGCGGATGGCTATTTCATCAACGGTCTTGGAGAGCGGTATGAACTCGAGGATGCCTACCTTTTCCCTTTGCTGAAATCCTCCGATCTGGCGAACGGCAGACTCCGCCCAACGCGCTTTGTCCTGCTGACACAGAGTCGGGTTGGCGACCTGACAGAGAAGATCAGGCGAACTGCCCCAAAGACATGGCGTTACCTGCTTGATCACGCAGATCAACTCGACAAGAGAGGCAGTTCCGTGTACGCAAACCGCGCGCGTTTTTCGATTTTCGGCGTTGGTGACTACTCATTCTCATCTGCGAAGGTCGCCATATCGGGGCTTTACAAGAATCTTCAATTTCAGGCATTAGGAAATGCTGGCGGCAAACCGATCGTGGTCGATGACACCTGCTACTTCATTCCCTGCGACACCAAGCATGAAGCCGAATTCTTTGCTGACCTGCTGAACTCCGAAACGGCCCAGCGGTTCATCTCAGCTCTTGTATTCACGGACGCGAAGCGACCTGTTACTGCCGACATCCTCAGGCGAATTGACCTTAAGAGACTAGCGGAGTACGCAGGGCACGAGAGCACGGCCATCGAGTACCTTTCCTCACCGTCGCAGAAATCCGGCCGTCAACGCCTCTTGTTCGTGAATGAAAGTGAAGAACATCGAACCATCCGTTGCACCTGACCTCAGTAGCGTCACGGTTTTTCGGAGTTCAATGTCTCACCCGAAGGAGAAAGGTCGTCAGGAACCAACTGCCCATTGTGAGGAGGAAGTCGCGATGTCCAGGATCAGCGTGCGCGACATCATTGATGACGTCCCGGCGGCGATCCGTTTCTCTACGACTCTCCTGGGTTTCACCGTGGAGCAGGACGCCGCGCTCGGCGTGGTTCTCCCGACCCCGCCCCGCTTGGCTGGACCGCAGGAGTCGGAGCGAAATGAAATCCCAAAAGTCCAATTCCGTTGAAAAAGATGTCGCCTCGATGCCGAAGGCGAGTCGCACGTCGCGTGTAAGCAAGTCGGCCACCAAGTCGAAGTCCCCGCCAAAGGCAGGCGCAAATGCTAAGCCAAGTGCGAAGAGGGCCAAGCTGCCAAAGAACGAGAACAGCGTCGTGCTCCTCTCTGGCGGTAATCCTCAGATTGCGAAGGCGGACGGCGACGCGCCGGTGCAGGACTACATCGCCGCGATGCCGGGTTGGAAGCGCGATGTCGGGCGCTGGCTCGACGCACTCGTCGTGCGCACCGTTCCCAACGTGCGCAAGGCGGTGAGGTGGAACACGCCGTTTTACGGCATCAAGGGCCAGGGTTGGTTCCTCGGCATTCATTGCATCACGAAGTACATCAAAGTGGCTTTCTTTCGCGGCACATCGCTGCATCCGCTTCCTCCCGTCGAATCCAAGCAGAAGGAGGTGCGTTACCTCCACATCCACGAGGGGGAGCCGCTCGACGAGAAGCTCGTCTCCAGTTGGATTCGGCAGGCCTCAAAGCTGCCAGGGGAAGAATGCTTCTGATGGCGATCGAGTGGCGTCCTATTTTTGGCGGCATGGCCGACAGATCGGACGGACTTCGATAAAAACGTGGGCCTCACACATTCTCAGACTCGTGGTGGTCACCGAGTATTCGTCCTCGTTCTTCCGGAACTTGTCATGTCGATCCTTCGCACCGCTGTCGCCATTACGACGGCAGGGCGAGGCTCCCGCCGAGCCGGTGCGTGAATCACGCGTTCTCTCCGACCCGGCTCGGCAGGAGCCTCGCCTTCCCCTCAATGAGCGCAGCTTTTTGTTGGAAACTGGATGTCGACTCACAATGGAATCGACGGCACACATTGTGTGCCAGTCGTTTCGTAACCCGACGCGTCAGCGAAGGCGAACGCTCCTTCGGCTTTCTAGCCCTCACGTGCTGGAGCGCTCGCCCTCGCTGACGCGTCGGGTTATGAGCGTGTTAACGACTGGCAACGCAAGGTCAAAATTTTAGCCACTTGCTCTTGCCACGCCGCGAGCGAGTGGCTAATTTTTTGGCCTCACGCGAATCGAACACGAGCCGCGAATGAACAAGGAGCACCTTCATGGCGAAACGGACGGAACAGCAACTCAGCCGGCGCGAGCGGCAGATCATGGATGTGATCTACGCGAAGGGACAGGCGTCGGCGTTGGAAGTAACCGAATCTCTGCCTGATCCGCCGAGCAAGACGGCGGTGCGGACGCTGCTGGGAATCTTGGAGGAGAAAGGGCACCTCACGCATTCGCAGGAGGGGATGACCTACGTCTATCGAGCGAAGCAGGCTCGCGAACATGCTGGGCCGTCGGCGTTGCGGCGGGTGTTGGACGTGTTCTTCAGCGGGTCGTTGGAGCAAGCGGTCGCGGCTCACCTGGGTGAGTCGGCCGAGCAGCTCAGTGATTCGGAACTCAAGGGATTGGTGGGAATCATTCAACAGGCCCGCAAGGCCAAGAAGGGAGCGAAATCATGAATCGTTTCGGACTCGGTTTGGCGGACAGTATGGCCGGTGGCCTCGACTTCGTATTGCGCGGCTCGCTGGTGCTGACCGTTGCCTGGTTGTTGACCTCGCTGCTGCGACGGAACACGGCGGCGATTCGGCACGCGGTTTGGTCGATGGGGCTGGTTGCCGTGATCGTGTTGCCGTTGATGCAGACCTTCGTGCCAAGCTGGCGAGTGCTGCCGGCCACGGACGAATCGATCGGCGAGTCTTTCGCAACGGGCGATGATTTCGCGATCCCGCCGATGATCTCTCCAGATCATCCCGGCCACTGGCCGCTCGTGGAAAATGCCGCGAACGATCCTGGGCTGATGGCAAGTAAGGCGGCAAGATCAGCAGCACAAATCGCAGCAAACTCCGAGTCGAACGAATCCACGATCGCCGCGATTGAAGCGATGGAGGCCGAACGATCGGAGGCTTTGGCACCGTCGGCATCCGCTGAGAGCAGCGTCGTCAATGAGACGGCCGCGAAGCCAAAAGCCGGATCAAGTGTCGGCCCGGCTGTCGGAATGATTTGGCTGATCGGCGTTGCCGTCTTCTGCCTGCCGATGGTGTTGGGAACCGCTCGCGTCTGGCGATTGCGTCGATCGAGTGAACCTGTGCCAAACCAGATCACCGACGAAGTCGCTCAGCTTGCGGCAGAGCTGCGTGTCTCGCGGCGAGTCGAAATCGTGTTGTCGGGCGAGCGTGAGATGCCGATGACGTGGGGACTGTTCACGCCGGTGCTGTTGCTACCGGCGTCGGCGGCAACGTGGTCCGGCGATCGGCGGCGGATGGTGGTGTTGCACGAACTGGCTCACATTCGGCGTTGGGATTGTCTGACTCAACTGCTGGGCCAATTCGCGCGAGCGTTGCACTGGTTCAATCCGCTGGCCTGGCTGGCTCTGCATCGGATGCGGATTGAACAAGAGCGAGCGTGCGACGACGTCGTCTTGAACTTCGGCACGGATGCCGACGAGTACGCTTGGGAATTGCTGTCGGTGACGGCTCGGCTGCCGCGTCCGATGTGGGACACGTCGGTGGCGTTGGCGATGAGCCGATGCAGTCGGATCGAGCAACGACTGAAGTCGATCCTAGATTCGAACTGCGAACGCCGGCCGACGTCGCTCCGACAGTTTGTCGCGACGTGCGGAGCGATGCTGGTTGTCGTCTGCGGCATCGCAGCCGCTCAACGACAAGTAGCCGTCGCGGCCGACAAGCCGAATACGGTTGTCGCTCAAGCTGCGGGTGCTGACGCGAAACCGGCCGAGGCGGCGAAGACGGAACTTGGCTTCGACAACGGCGACTTTGAAGGAGACGTTCAGCCCGGCGGTTATCCCGCTTCTTGGCATCCGGCTCATCTGGTGGAGACCGTTCAGTTCTTGAAGTTTCAAGTCGAGGACTCTGGCCACGGCGGCAAGCGATCCGCCTCGATCGCGATCGACAAGACGCATCCCGCCCATCCGGTCGCGTACAACTGGCTCGCGATGCCACGCGGTTGGAAGGCGGGGCAGGCGTTGGAGGTTTCCGCATGGGTGAAGACGGAGAATGTCAAAATCACTCCGTCGTTGGCCGTGCAATGTTGGGGCAAAGACAACAATTTTCTGGCGATAGGCTCGTCGTACGAAAAGTTCCAAGTCACGGGGACCAAAGATTGGACTCGCATCGCGGCTCTGGTGCTTGTCCCGGCGGAGACGCAGCAGATTCTCGTCCGAGCGGTCTTGTCGATGCCCGGCAACGGCGGGGCAAAGGTTTGGTTCGATGACTTCGAGATCGCGAAAGCGAACGAAGCAGACGCGAAGGCCGCGACTCACGAGCTGACTCCGGCTGAGCAAGCGGCGGTGAAGCAACAGGACGAAGCGGCCATCAAGGCGTCCAGCGACTCGCTCAAGCAGGTCTTGGACAAGATCGCGGAAGTCTCGCCGACGCCGGTGGACCCGAAGGCTCTGAACGAGGCGGCGATCCGAGGGATGCTGCAATCGCTCAAGGACCCGTACTCGACGTTGATCACGGCCGAGCAGATGAAGGAGTTCTCGCAGCAGCTCGAAGGGAAGCTGGTCGGCATCGGCGCAATGCTGAAGAAAGAGGGAGACGAGATCGAGGTCACGGGACTGGTCCCGAACTCGCCAGCGATGCGCGGCGGACTGAAGCCTCGCGACGTGATCGTCGAGATCAACGGACAGCCCGCGAAAGATTTGGTCGAAGCGGTGAAGTCGATTCGTGGTCAGGCCGGGACCGAAGTGACGCTCAAGGTTCGCCGAGCCGACAAGCCGGAGAGCCTCACGCTGAAGCGGGGCGAGGTCCGCATCCCGGCCGTCAAAGGTTTCTCCCTCAACGATCAGGGACAGTGGCGACATTGGCTCGATGCGGACCAGAAGATCGGCTTCGTGCACCTGACGATGTTCGATCAAGCCACATCCAACGACCTCAAGGAAACGTTAACACGCCTCAAGGAGCAAGGACTCAAGGGGCTGGTCCTCGACCTGCGAGGTAACGGCGGCGGCATGTTGAACTCGTGTGTCGAGGTCGCTCGCCTCTTCCTGAAAGAGGGGACCATCGTGGAAGTGCGCAGCCGTCCGCCGCACGAGAATTCCAAGTTCGAGGTGACCGCACCGCACACGCCGCTGCTCGCGGATGTGCCGCTGATCGTACTGGTTGATCCGACCACCGCGTCGGCCGCCGAGGTGCTCGCCTCCGCGTTGAAGGACAACAACCGAGCAACGCTGCTCGGCGAGCGAACGTTCGGCAAAGGCTCGGTGCAAACGATCGTGCCGCTTGGCAACGAGGGGCAATCGCTGAAACTGACTGTCGCGCTGATGTTCTCCGCCGGAGGCCACTCGCTGCATCGAGCGGCCGACTCGAAGACCTGGGGTGTTGATCCGCACGACGGCTACTTTGTGCCACTCACGACCGAGCAGCGAGTCGCCCGCATCAAGACCGCTCAGGCTCGCGAAATCGGAGCACTCAAGCTGCCGGAATCGGTGTCGCCCGACTTCCTCGACAAGGACGTGGCCGATTCGCAACTGGCCGCTGCCCTGAAGTCTCTGCTGGCGAAACTCAAGACCGGCGAGTTCACAAAAACCGGCCGCCCGCTCGCCAAAAACATCTCATTCGAGGCCGCGAGGGGTATGACACCAGCCCCCGATGAACCAAAAAATGTGCATGTCCCGGATCGTTGTTTGGCACCTTCTGTTTTCGATGCAACTCCATCTGGTGTGCCTCCGGTCCGCGTGCCACGGCTGTGTCGGCCGTGCCATTGGGATATCAACTCTCATTCGCACGGCTGACACAGTCGTGGCACACGTTTTTCAATCTGCCTCATTCATTTTCCGTCCAGCCAATCGAGCGTGAAAGTCACGAGCGTCAGACGTTTGTAGTGATCCCGCTCGAAGACGAGGCCAATGCGGCCGTCTTTCAGGCGAGTGAGGCAGCAATATCCTGACGGGCCAGGGTCGATCAGTTTGCTGGTGGGCCAGGTGCGGCCTTCGTCGTGACTGACACGGACGGTCATTCGTTCGCGCTTCGAGGTGCTGTCTGGATTCGCAAACAGCAGAGTGCTGCGTTGTGAGTCAGTCGGCCAGGAGTAGCGAATCAGGCTCGCCTGACACGTTGGTTCGATGAGAGCTTCGTCACGAGTTGGTTCCGTCCATGTCAGACCATTATCGCGGCTGCGGCTGATCAAGCGGCGGCCGGCCAGTTCGGGACGTTTGCCGGATCGCGCCCAGTGGTTGCGCATGTTGATGAGCAACTCGGAACCGTCACCGGCGACGGTCTCGACGACTTGGCATTCGTTGGTGTGCAGGCCGACGGTGCCGCCGAGCTTCCACGTCTCGCCGTGATCGTCGCTGTAGACGATGTGCGACGCGCTGGGGCCGCTGCGGTCGGGAGTCTCACGATGATTGGCCGGCAGGATGAGCCGGCCGCGATGCGGGCCGCGTTGCAGAGCGATGCCGATACCCGGTCCCATCGCGTACCAGCCCCAGCCGGGCTTCGACGCCGAGTCCGTGATGTCACGGACTTTGGACCATGTGACGCCGTCGTCGTCGCTGTACGTCAGCAGCACCCGGCCGTTCTTCCGATTCATCGACAAGTAGATTCGTCCGGTGGCCGGATCGATCACCGGGCATGGATTGCCAATCGAGACCACATCATCGCCACCTTCTTCGTGGACAACTTGCAGCTTTTGCCATGTCGTACCACTGTCGGCACTGCGCCGTAGCACGAGATCGTTGTCGCCATCGTCGTCGAGCGTTGTCTTGCGGCCCTCGCAAAACATCAGCAGCGTGCCGAGCTTCGTCGTCAGCAGTGACGGAATCCGATACGCGAAGTAGCCGTCTTGGCCCGCGACGAAGACGTCGACGAATGTTGGTTCTGCGGCTGAAGCGAACGATTGGCTGACGGCGAGGACGCATGCGAACACGAAAAATCGAAGGGGAATCTCGGCAACTCCTTGAACTCGGAGGATGGGCACTCTTGGCTCGCGCCGCCCCACAACCAAATCACGATGATCGATTCTGAGCTGGAGGCACTCGATCCTGCTTGAGCTTCGACTCGAAGCAGATCCGTCAAACTCAATCCTGCGAAGCCCGCGACACCACTCCGCACGAACGCCCGTCGGCCGAAAGTTCCTTCGCAGCGAGAAATTCCGCTGTCCAATTTTCGAGGCATCGTTTCACCCGCTCTGGAGGAATGACGTCAGACCAACCCGGCGATCGGCTGGCCGTGATAAATGTGGTGCGGGCGATTGAGTTCGTCGTGCCACGCAGCCGTGTCGGGAATGCCAAGCGCATGATAAATCGTGGCGGCCATGTTCTCTGGTCTCTGGGGATTGCTAGCGGGGTATGCGCCGATCTTGTCGGACGAGCCGATGACCGTGCCACCAGGGACTCCGCCGCCAGCGAAGAAAACGCTTTGCACGGCTCCCCAGTGATCGCGGCCGGGTTGCGGGTACGACTCGTTCAGCAACGACAATTTCGGAGTGCGGCCAAACTCGCCCGCCATGACGACCAGCGTGTTGTCCAACAGTCCGCTCGAATGCAGATCGTCGAGCAACGCACATAACGCGCGATCCGTCGGAGGAAAAAGTTTGTTCTTCAAGCGATGGAAGATGTCACCGTGAGTGTCCCAGGTCTCGTTGCTACCGAGGTTCACTTGGACGAGATTGACACCGGATTCCACTAACCGAAACGCCATCAACAGCGACCAGCCATAACTGTTACGGCCGTAACGGATCTGCGTGGCCTCGTCCGCGTTCGTGACGTCGAACGCGCGTCGCACATCACGCGACGCCAGCAGTGAGATCGCCGATTGACGATGACTGTCGTAGCTCTGCGAAGCGGCTGACGTCTCCAATTCATGACGCTGCCTGTCCAGATCGCGCAACAGATCAACGCGGCTGTTGACTCGTCCGAGATTCAGATCCGGCGACAAAGCGATGTTCGGAGCCTGATAGATTCGCGCGTCTGGTTCCTTCGGTGCCTTCTTGGTTTCGTTGGCAAACGTGTATTCGGGATACGCTCCGCGCCAAAACGGATTTCCGTACGGCGACGCCTCGATGAAGAACGGATCGCGATGCCGACCCATCAGGCCACCGTACGCTCCCGCCATCACGCCTCCCGACCAATGCACGAGACGCTCGGGCAACACAATCGCGGGCGGCAGATTGTTGCTTCGTCGTGGCACGGCATCGCCCACGGTCGATGCGATACTCGGCCAGTCGCTCGGCCGCGGCTGGCGGTCGCCGACGAACCCCGGCGAAGTGATGCTACGTCCCGTCAGCATGAAGTAATGCCCCAGCGTGTGATCGTTGCTCGGATGCGTCAACGATCGGACGACGGCCCAGCGGTCGCTCTGCTTCGCGAGCCCAGGCAAATGCTCGCAGATGTCGAAGCCGGGCGTCTTCGTCGCGATGGGATTGAATTCGCCCCGCACCTCTGCCGGAGCATCTGGCTTCAAATCGAAACTGTCATGCTGCGAAAGTCCACCTGACAAAAAAATGTAGATACAGGACTTCGCCTTGCCGGTACCTGATGTCCCCAATTTTGGCAGCGGCTCTTTGCTATGAGCTTCACGCAGCGAAGAAAGATGATTCGCTCCCAACCCCAACAACCCCACGGCACCAGCTTGCACAACGGTGCGACGAGTGATTAACGGATGCTGTGGACCTTGCGAGATTTCCATCGGGGTCTCCCGTTTGCCAGCCACGGCTGAGCCGTGCTCATCAATATCGGCTCATTTCGTCCGCCAGACACGGCCGCAGCGCACGAATTTGAGCCTTCCAATAAACTGAGGACAACAGTGTCATCAGCAAAAAAGCATTCGACAAGGCGAAACCGCTGGACTCGGTGGTATGACCCAAGAATTCGGCTTGCCAATCCAATAAATCGACCACGACATCCAACAGCGTCCGCTTGGTTCGCTGCGTCTTTCAAGAGATCGACTGCTGGTTCGAGCGGGCAACCTGCGTCCACGATTGCAGCCAACTCAAAAACCCCGATCGATCTGCGGCAAAACGAGCACCACACTTCAGCTCACGCCACAATCCCGATTCCTCTCGCAATCACGACGCTTCGGAAAACGACTTACGGATCGGGTGGTGACTCCGTTTGAGCTGCTGCGGTTGACAAGCAAGCATTTGCCGCACGACGCCACATCTGGGCAAGATCCTGTTTACCTAATTTCTCACAGATGTCCGCCAACTCAAGACGGACATACCGGTCACGAGGGTTCTGAATCGCATTGACGTTCAATTCCGTGAGACTCTCTTTGAGTAACACCAGCCGGGCGTGTTCCGCATGGGCAATACGAGACTCCTCGTTTTGACCAAGTTTGGCGAGGGCCAACCCTAAGTTGTAGTAGGCATCGATATTGGCCGCGTTGGACTTCAAGATTTTCTGGAGGATCGATTCCGCCCGCTCTGGTTCACCGGACTCCAATGCAAAACGAGCCCGAGTCAAGGCCACTGACTCATTCATCGATGCGCCCTCTTCTGCGAGAGTCAGATGTTTGACGGCGAGCTCCTGGTTCCCGAGAGCCCAATATGAGCGCGCGAGCGAATGACTCGTCGCAGGAGTCTGCACGAGCGACTCTTCGATCAGTGCGACCGCTCCGTCATACTCGTGCTCGTCAACCAACGCCGCTGCAAGTTCTTCGACAATTTCGACTCGCACATCTTGCGGAGGGCTAAGCTCCAAAGCTCTGCGAAAATGTGAGATCGCCTGTTGGTTGCGTTCAAAATCTCGGGACATCATCCCAAGCATCCGATGCGGAGTGAAGTCTTGAGATCGAAGAACCGTCAGCCGATTTGATATGTCAATCGCATGGTCATAAGCCCCGAGGTCGTAATAAACAGCCACCAGCCATCGCAGACCCAGCTCCGACTTTGGATTGAGTTCTGTCAACTGCCGAAACGCAACTTCCGCCTCAAGGTATCGGTGAAGGCGGTAGTAACTCTCCCCCGCCACCATCAATGATTGCTCTCGATATTTGTCGCCGGGAATGTGCTGCAGGTGCTTCAAAGCCAAATCTGGCATCCCCAACCGCACATCAATTGCCGCTCGTAACAACCGGGCCTCCAAGGAATCCGGCGATCGTCGCTGCAGAATTCGTAATTGCGTGATCGCTTCGGTGGTCGAACCACGCTGCAACATTTGCCAAGCGCTTTCAAACAATTCGGGCGTGCTGCCTCGCAAGCAGTACCAGACCACAACAAGAAATGTCGCCAAAATGAACGACGCGAAACTCAACCGACGCATCTGAATTCCTGATAATCAATTCCGCAGAAGCAGTCTCTGAACTTCCGGCATGTCAGCGAAGAATTCCGCTGCGGTACTCTACGAACCGGTGAAAGGGGGGATCATCGTCATTGAACGAGGATCGTACCATTTGGCCAAAGCCAAAAAGCAATCGAAACTCGCTAAGCCACCCGTCGCCGCGTCAACCAATGCGCCATGCTGCAAAGTCTATGGACGGTTGATGTCGCTATCGGGCTCACATTTCCGCAGACGCAACATCGCAAATGCTTTTGAGCCAAGATTGGCGACGACGTCTCACGCCTTACGACTTCACGACCTTGGTCGCGTGAGTTTCTGGCTCGCTGAGGAATCAAGCAGCCCTCGCAGCAAGGACGGAACACTTCTTCTTCACAAGTGATCCACAAGACTTTCGCGAGCGGAACAGCAACCTCGTGCTGGAGATCCCTTCGTCAACGATTTGGACATCGAAAACAGCACGAAGAAATTCGGATGATCGAACACGGAAGTCAAATCCATCGTTCTCAGGCAGAAGAGTGCCGAATTTAGTCCTCTAGATCAAACGTGATGTCGTTCTTTCCCGTGGCTTTGACCGTTGCTTTCAGGTGCGTACCATCGGCGTATTTCGCTGGAAGTTGGTTCTCACCACTCGGAAGATTGACTTTCCCGGTCTTCTCGGAGACCGCACTTGAGTAGCCCGTGGGCAACCCTTTCGACAAGTCCGGAGCATTCGCCAATCCCGGATCACTACTGACGCCCCGCGATACCGACTTGGTCACCAAGACCTGATATTCGCCAGGAATCGCACCATCGTCGGTACTAAATGTCGTGAGCGAGAACCGTCCATCGCTATCGGTCGTCCCGTTCGCGGGCCGTGGTGATTTCTCGGAAGAAAATGTCACAAACGCTTCCGCAACCGGTTTTCCCTTGTAAGTGATTTTGCCCGTCACGGGAACGACGGCCGGACGATCATCCGGCGCCCCCGAACAACCGATGACGCACATTGAAACTAGCACAACACTGATCGAATCAACGAATGCACGCATCACACCACCTTGACTTTTACGCACGACGACAGCTTCTCTCGTGCTACCAACAACGAACGCATTGAGTTACCACTCTCAAGTAGTCCAGCACGGTTCCATTTTCAAAAAAGGGCTTCGCTTGGCAGTCAATAACGCACCAGTGCATCCCCGCTCGAAAAGACTCTTCGACCCGAAACGACGGGACATGCATCTGGCGACCAGCTCAAAAGTCCGACGTCGCCTGACCGTCTCGGCGATCTCCAAGTTGTTGATACAGCCGGTAGGTGATGTTTTCGGTAAGAAACCGAGTGGACCCGTCACAGAACACGAAATGTGCGCCACCTTTATGCCGCGATTTGAACCCTTGGCTAGTCGTCCAATTCTGCCAATGGTTGCATTCCGTCTTTGGCCCGGCAGCACTCCCAACGGGCTGCTCCCAGCCTGCGTTTTCATAGACACACTTGATCGGATAGTTGATGGGAGCTGTCGTCGCGATCCACGGCGCATTGAAGTGATACCAACCATTTCGACTGTGGTCGCCACAGTTCGGAATGATTTCACCCATCAAGATCACTTGGGACTGTCCGTCCGAGATGTGGGCGAACTTCGCAGCCCAATTGACACGGGAAAACACACCAGAAATATCATTGGGATTATAGGAATTCCCGTGCCCTGCCGGCCCATTGCCGAAAAGGTTTCCAGGCGCAGTCGGAGCAGCCGGGCCATAAATTGCTGGTGCTCCCAAACTACACTCGTGAACCCCGTACCATGTATCCATCCGCTGGTTCCCCATGCTCCCTGCGTAGTTCGACTTCGTGCGGTCACCGCCATCGCTGATATTGGGGTTGGCATCGGTCGGGCAAATGTATGCCGGAATCACCATGCTTCGAAATTTTTTACCAGAGATTGGCTGATCATCAATCCGCGGTCGGCCGGCCGGATCAGCAGCAGGATTTTTGAAATCAATCTTCTTCCACAGTGGACCTTGATCGACGTACGGCAAGAGACCGACCAAGTGGCTCCCTTTTTCGTTTTCCCACCAAGTTTGGGAGACACCAGAAGAACCCGTCTCGAAAACAGTCACCGGAAATTGCTTGTTGCTTTCCGCATAGTTGTGGATGGCCAATCCCAACTGCTTCAAGTTGTTTTTGCAGGTTGATCGGCGTGCTGATTCACGCGCCTGCTGCACAGCCGGCAGCAGAAGGGCGATCAAAACCGCTATGATGGCGATCACGACCAGTAACTCGATGAGTGTGAAGGCACGGTGACCTCGTACCCAGCGCAGGCGTAACTTCATGACAAACGTCCCTTAAGTGAGAATCGAGGTAGGACGATGGAATTTCCCTTTGGAAATCGAACAACTCCAAATGCAAATTTTGGCCCCTTGAACTAACGATGAGAACCGTAAGGCAGCCAGTTGAAATTGATCTACCGGCAGTTTGGCTTGCTGAGTTATAGACCGCGAAAGGGTTTGGGAGAAACATCCAGGTCTCAGGGACGAGACGATGAATGCAGAACTGACAGAGGCTGTGATTGCAACGG